>NZ_CP042239.1:634375-951562 GCF_007833215.1 Sphingomonas suaedae | reverse complement strand
CGCACGCACCAGATCCTCAAAACTTGCCGCATCACGCATATTGCCGCGCTATGGCGGTGTGATGACGCTGATCTTGCGTTTACATGACGGTTTTAAGTCAGCGCGCAATGGTGGCGAGGCTCCGCCCCTTCTGGCAAAAGCGCGGCATGACGACCCCCTATCCCGACTGCGGCTTTCCGATCGAGCCGGTGATCGAACGGCTCGGTTCCCGGCCGGGCGTTCAGAAAGTCCCGACGCCCAAATTGACCCTGTTCATCCGCAAGGCGTTTCTCGATGCCGATTTTTGCGTCGAACTGATGGCGATGATCGACCGCGACCGGCGGCCGTCGCTGGTCTCCGATTATAATGGCGACGCGGTGTTCCGGACGAGCGAGACGTGCGACCTCCCCGTCGACGGCGCACTGTCGCTGCGGCTCGATTCGCTGATCTGCGACTTTATCGGCCTCGATCCCGCGCATGGCGAGCCGCTGCAGGGCCAGCGCTATGCGGTGGGGCAGGAGTTCAAAGCGCATACCGACTATTTCGAGCCGACCGGCGTGGACTTCGAGAAATTCTGCTCGGTCGCCGGGCAGCGCACCTGGACGGTGATGATCTATCTCAACGCCGTCGAGGCGGGCGGCGCGACGCGGTTCAAGGCGATCGACAAGATCGTCCAGCCCGAGCCCGGCAAGCTGCTGGCGTGGAGCAATTTGCGCCCGAACGGCACGCCCAATCCATCGACATTGCATCACGCGATGAAGGTGCGGGCCGGAACGAAGTATGTGATCACGAAGTGGTTTCGCGAACGTCCCTGGGGGTGATGCGGCTGAGGCGTGCGTTACGCACGCTCAATCGCCCGCAAGGAAAAGCCCCGGCCGCACGCTGCGACCGGGGCTCCCCCTTTTGAACCGACAAGCCTGGCGGCCGGTCAGAACTTGATGCTGGCGCCGAGCGAGAAGCTGGTGCCGACGTCATAGACGTTGTTCTGGATGAGGATCTCGCCTTCCTGAACCTCGATGAAGCGGCGACCCGTGATGTTGCGGGCCTGGAACTTCAGTTCCACTTCCTTCGACCCGATCTCGATGCCCTCGCGCCACACGAAGTCGAGACGCAGACCCGGCTTTTCTACGGTGTCGGGATAGGGGAAACTGCCCGAAAAGGCACCACGGCCGGTCACGCGATCGCTGGCATAGGTCAGCAGCAAGGTCTGTTGCGACAGGCGCTCAGTATCTTCCAGGCCGACCTGCACGTTCACGAGATGATCGGACTGACCCGTAAGCGGATCACCGTCGCGGAACCGCGAGTCCGCAGGCTGGACAAACGGTGCCGAGCCGCCGGTGTCGAGCAGGACATTATCCCCCGACTCTACCTCGAGCTGCGATTTGGAGTAGGTATAGTTCGCGATCGTGACCGCGCGGCGCGTGCTGAAGAAGCCGCCGCCCAGCGTGTCGAGCGGCCAGTACTTCACTGCCTCGATCTCCGCACCGTAAAGCACCGCCGACGGTGCGTTTGCGAACGAGGTCTGCAACACGAAGCCGCCGCCGATATTGGTCACCGCCTCGATGGGATTGTCGATCTTCTTGAAGAAGCCGGCGATCGAAACGCGCTGCTCACGGGCGAAATACCACTCAAACCGCGCTTCGGCGTTGATTAACTCGCTATCGACCAGGAAACGGTTGCCGATGAACTGGCGATCCGACTCGGTGTCGAGATAGAGCTGATTGGCTAGTTCGCGGAACTGCGGACGCGCGATCGTTTTGGACGCATGGACACGCAATTGCATGTCCGCCGCAAAATTCCACGTCGCGGTCAGCGCGGGAAGGAAATAGTCCTTTTCGAGGCGCGTCGGCGCGGGGACACCGCCCAGATTGGTGATGTCGATCAGCGCAACCTGCTGCTCGCCTTTCTCATAGCGCACACCGCCCTGCAGACGGACTTGGCCGAAATCTGCCTCGCCCTGCAAATAGGCGGCATGGACCTTCAGCGCGGCGTCATAGGCCGATGCACCGGCCACGCCGCTCGTCTCCTGAAGCAGGATGTCGTAGGTGTCGACATTATAGTCCGAGAGCAGATAGTCGGGACGCAGCTGCGCCACGGCGTCGTTCAGCGTGCCTTGAGGCAGGAACTGGAAATCGCGGCGGGTCGAGCTGCGCTGCGTATCGAGATAGGCATAGCCCGCCGAGACGGTGAAGCCGGAGGGGAAACGGTAAGCGAGGTCCAGCGCGCCATTATAGACGTCCTCATTCAGGTCGCTGAACGACACGCTCGCCGACCCGCGGTTCGAGCCGCTCAGGTAGTTCACATAGTCGGTAACGCCGGGAATACCGAGCGAAGGTCCCCAGACATAGGTGAAGCTCCGCTCATAAGGTGCCTCGCGCTGAGAGTTCGCATAGCCGAAGCGCGCATCGACCGAAAAGTCGCCGAACTCGAATTCGCCCACCGCCTGGCTGTTGAACAGCTGGCGCTCGGTCCAGTTGGTATTCTGCTGGAGGAAATCGGCGGGCTGGCTGAAGTCGTCGGGGACGCCAAAGCCCGATTGGCTGAAAAACTGGCCAATCCGCGCCTGCTTCGACGTGTCGCGCACATAGACGTTGGTGAACCGGATCTTGTGCTCGCCAAATTCTAGGCCGAGACCGAGCAGCGCGTTGGTGATCACCCGATGCTCGGTCCGAACATAACGCGCGTCACGCGCAAGAATGTTTCCAGGACCGGTCTGCTGGATCGATTCGCGCGTCTTGAAGCTGTTGTCGTAGCCGCCGCTCGCGATGATGCCGAGCCGGGTCCCACCGATATCCGTGGTCAGACCTGCGCTTACGTCAAGCGAGGTGTTCAGGGGGATGTGATTATTCTGCTGGACCACGGTGGTTTCGGCGTTGAGCAGGCTCCGGGTGATGGCCTTGATCTCATCTTCGCTGAAATCGGCGCCCGGCAGGATCGCTGAACCCGATTCGAGCGCGCGCTGGAAGACCGGGGCAGGCGATCGCGACCCGTCATCATAGCCAAGCCAGTCGAGGTCGCTGCCATAATAGGTGTAGCCGAGGTTGCTGCTGGTGAAGGTGTCGCCGCTGACGCTACCTCCGATCTTCAGAAAGCTCTCGCGCGGGATTGCCGTCGTGGTCAGGTTGATGACGCCACCGCCGAATTCTGCGGGATAGGCAACCGAATAGCTCTTCTGGACGACGGCGCTGCTCACCAGGCTGCTCGGGAAGATGTCGAGCGGCACGACGCGGCGCAGCGGCTCGGGGCTGGGCAGCGCGAGGCCGTTGAGCAGCGCGAGCGAGTAGCGGTCGCCAAGCCCGCGGACATAGACGAAACCGTTTCCGACGACACTGAGGCCGGTGACGCGACCGAGCGCGCCGGCGATGTCGCCCTCGCCCGTGCGCTGGATGTCGGCAGCCGAAAGCACGGTCACGACTTCCGGGGTGGCGCGGATCGCGTTGGGGATATTGCGCCCGATGACGACGATTTCCTGGCCATCGTCAGCCGAGGCTCCGGGCCCGGAAATCTCGACCGTCTCCTCCTCAACGGGCTCCTCGACCTGACCCGCGCTGGGGGTTGAGGCGGGGGCGGGATCGGTTTGGGCAAAGGCGGGCGCGCTCAACGCGCTGGTGAGCAGCAACGCGGTCGCGAGCGTGTGAGAAGTCGACATCGAAAAGGCCCCCGAAAATAGATAATCTGGCATGAAGGGGGCGGCAGATCGCCTGCCGCCCCCTTTCGTTACGAAGCGGCAGACACTCAGCTCGTCGGGAGGCTGGTGCAGGCCGAACCGCTGCCGAAGTTCGCGGTCGACGAGTCGCAGGTCCAGCCGCGGTACCAGAGGTCCGACGCGCCCGAGACCGCGCCGACATAGCTGGTCTGGACGAAGAAGGACGAACCGCCATTGGCCGACGAAGTGATGTTCGTCGCTGCGGTCATTCCGGTGACCGTGGGCAGGAAGCCGTCGGTCAGCGTCACGGTAGCGGCATAGTTGTTGCCGGTGCTGTTCGGATTGTTCTGGGCCGCATCGGCTTCGAACGTGTCGCTGTCCGAATTGTCGAAGCGGAAGCAGCTGAACGCCGTGGAGCGGATGGTCGGCGGACCGGCCTCGTCCTTGGTGGCGTCTGCGGCCTGAACGGTCTGGGCAGTGTCGATATCGAGGCACGAACCTGCCGTGGTGCTCGGATTATAGACCACGCCGTTGATGAGCGAGTAATCCGGGCCACCGCGCATCTTTACGGCACCGCTGCCGGTCGCAAGCTGCACGAACGAGAAGTTGGCGAGACGCGTGTACTGGCGCGGCGTCGCATCGAACTGGCCGTCATCGTCCGAATCCGCTTCGATGATCGTATCGCCGGCGCCGGCGCGCTGCACCGCGATCACGAACTGGATCGCACCCTTGTAGCCGAAGTCGGTGTCGAGATTGTCGTCATCGTTGCCGGTCAGCACCAGATAGCGCATGTTCTGGCGGCCACCGAATGACTCGATCGCATCGTCGCCCGAATTGTGAATCTGGATATATTCGATCGTGGTGCCCGAACCGACACCGCCGGTGGTCAGGCCCTGAAGCTCGTTACCCTCGACGATCGAATAGCCGGTGTAGCGGATCTGGACATAACGCATCGTGCCCGACGTGTCCGAAGCGAGCGCGCCGCCGTAGAACGCATTGGCGCCCGGCCCCTCGACCAGACGCTGGCAGTTCGCCGCGCCGCCGGTTGCACCACCGTCACAGTTCGAGATCGGTGCCCGTCCAAGCAGGACGACGCCGCCCCACTGGTTCGAGCTAGCATCGGTCGCTTCGCCAAGCACGTTCTGGCGCGAGGTGAAGATGATCGGCTGGGTCTCGGTGCCGCTTGCGTTGATCTGCGAGCCGCGCAGCACGACGAGGAAGGTCGGCTGGTTCGCGGCATAGATCACGACGCCCGGATCGATCGTCAGCGTGGCGGACGTGCCGCCGACCGCAGCGCCGTCACCGCCGACATCGACGCCGACATTGGTGCGACCGCTCATCGAGTAGATCACGCCCGGCAACTTCGCGAGGCTGAGGTTGGTGGTGATGTTGGTCGGCAGGCGGCAGTCGCGCAGATTGGCGATCACGCCCGAGTTGATCGTGCCGGTCGGGCAAGAGGCCGCAGGGCCGGTCGGCGTCGGGGTGGGCGTCGGGCTCGGCGTGGGGGTTGGCGCAGGGGCCGGGGTCGGCGCAGGAACCACGATCACGCCCTCGCCAGGCGAGGCGATGCTGCTGGCGCCGTCGCACGCGGCGAGCGTCGCGCCGGCGACGCCGGTCATCAGGATGAGGCTGAAACGCTTGAAGTCGGCCATGAATATCTCCGTCCGGTTCGATCCGGTTTGCAGGATGATGGGCGGGCGCCCCGGATCGACTCGGAAGCTCCCCCTGCCGATCACAGGGGCCGCGCTACGGGGCGACGATGACGGAGGGATGGGATTTGGGAGAAAGTTCAATGACGTACGAATGACGTTTTCGTGACGTTGATGACAATCGCGTTACGACGCGGTTCGCGGGTCTGTGCAACCGGTCGAGCGCGCACAGCAAAAGACCCGCCGAAGCGGGTCCGGCGGGTCTTTGGAAATGGTGGGCGCGGCTGGGATTGAACCAGCGACCCCTGCGGTGTGAACACAGTGCTCTACCACTGAGCTACGCGCCCGATGTCCCGACGACCATTTGGCGCGCCGATGACGGTTCCGACGGATCGGAACTCCCCGGAGTGGCCCGGGGAGCGGAGCCTCTAAAAGGACGGAACCGGCTTGTCCAGCCCCGTCCTGCTCCGTTTAGTTGACCGCGTCCTTCAGGCCCTTGCCGGCCTTGAACTTGGGCTGCGACGACGCCTTGATCGTCATCGGCTCGCCCGTGCGCGGGTTGCGGCCCGTCGACGCCTTGCGCTTCGAGACCGAGAAGGTGCCAAAGCCCACCAGACGGACCTCGTCGCCCTTTTTGAGCGAGGTGGTGACCGCATCGAATACCGCTTCCACGGCCTTGCTCGCGTCCCCCTTGCTCAGGCCTGCCGTGTCGGCGACCGTCGCGATCAGTTCCTGCTTGTTCATGCCCTTTGAACCCCTGCTTATTTTGGTAGGCGTAGATAATGGAATCACGGCACCGAAATGCCGGTTGATTAGCAAAACGCCTCCCGGCCCCGCTGTAAAGCGGAAAGCGGTGAGATTTGGGCGAATCCGATCAGATTCGCCGTTTACGCCGCGTCAACCGTCAATGGCGGAGCGGATCGGCCCCCGTTCCACCCGCGACGGCAGGCGGCTGGGCCGCAAGCTCATCCGCATCGGTCCAGTCGATCGCGGTTAGCGGAGCGGTCAGCGCCAGCTTCAGCACCTCGTCGACATGCGCGACCGGGACGATCTCCAGCCCCTCGCGGATATTCGCCGGGATCTCGGCGAGGTCCTTTTCATTCTCCTGCGGGATCAGCACCATTTTGATGCCCCCGCGCAGAGCCGCAAGCAGCTTTTCCTTGAGGCCGCCGATCGGCAGCACGCGCCCGCGCAGCGTGACCTCGCCGGTCATCGCGATGTCCTTGCGCACCGGCACCCCGGTGAGCGTCGAGACGATCGCCGTGACGAGGCCGATGCCCGCCGACGGCCCGTCCTTGGGCACCGCGCCTTCGGGCAGATGGACGTGGATATCCTTGCGCGCGAAGATGCTCGGCTTGATCCCATAGCTCGGGCTGCGCGCGCGGATGAAGCTGAACGCCGCGTCGACGCTCTCCTTCATCACATCGCCCAGCTTGCCGGTCGTCTTGATCGCGCCCTTGCCGGGCACGGTCACGCTTTCGATGGTCAGCAGCTCGCCGCCGACTTCGGTCCAGGCGAGGCCGGTGACGGCGCCGATCTGATGCTCCTCCTCGCCAATGCCGAAGCGGTACTTTCGCACCCCCGCGAACTCGTGGAGATTTTCCGGCGTCACGACGACGCTCTCCGCCTTTCCTTCCAGGATGCGGCGCAGCGCCTTGCGCGCCAGCTTGGCGATCTCGCGCTCCAGCGTGCGGACGCCCGCCTCCCGCGTGTAATAACGGATGAGGTCGCGCAGGCCGTCCTCGGTCAGCTCGAACTCGCCGTCCTTCAGGCCGTGCGCGTCGACCTGCTTGGCGAGGAGGTGACCCTTGGCGATCTCGACCTTCTCGTCCTCGGTATAGCCTTCCAGCCGGATGATCTCCATGCGGTCGAGCAAAGGCTGAGGCAAATTCAATGAGTTGGCGGTCGTCACGAACATGATGTCCGAAAGATCGACGTCGATCTCCAGATAATGGTCGTTGAACTTGCTGTTCTGTTCGGGGTCGAGCACCTCGAGCAGTGCCGATGCGGGATCGCCACGGAAGTCCTGGCCGAGCTTGTCGATCTCATCGAGCAGGAACAGCGGGTTGCTGGTCCCCGCCTTTTTGAGATTGGTGACGATCTTGCCCGGCAGCGAACCGATATAGGTGCGACGGTGGCCGCGAATCTCGGCCTCGTCGCGCACGCCGCCCAGCGACTGGCGGATGAACTCGCGTCCCGTGGCCTTGGCGATCGACTTGCCCAGTGACGTCTTGCCGACGCCGGGAGGACCCACAAGGCAAAGGATCGGTCCCTTGAGTTTGTTGGTCCGCGCCTGCACCGCGAGATATTCGATGATCCGGTCCTTGACCTTTTCCAGGCCATAGTGATCGGCATCGAGCACCGCCTCGGCTTCGACCAGGTCCTTTTTGAGCTTCGACTTCTTGCCCCAGGGCAGGCCCAGCAGCACGTCGAGATAGTTGCGCACGACGGTCGCCTCGGCGCTCATCGGCGCCATGGTCTTGAGCTTCTTGAGCTCCGCCTGCGCCTTCGTCCGCGCCTCTTTCGACAGCTTGAGCGTGGCGATCTTCTGGGTCAGCTCGGCGATCTCGTCGCCCTCGCCTTCCTCGCCCTCATTGCCCAGCTCGCGCTGGATCGCCTTCAATTGCTCGTTCAGATAATATTCGCGCTGGGTCTTCTCCATCTGGCGCTTCACGCGCGAGCGGATCTTCTTCTCGACCTGCAACACGCCCAGTTCGCCTTCCATGAAGGCGAACACCATTTCGAGGCGCTTCTGCGGATCGGTCTCGACCAGCAGGCTCTGCTTGTCCGCGACCTTGACCGCGATATTGCCCGCCACCGCGTCGGCGAGACGCGATGCTTCCTCGATCTCGCCCAGCTGCACCGCAGTCTCGGCGGGCAGCTTTCGGTTGAGCTTGGCATAATTTTCGAACTGATCGATCACCGATCGCATCAGTGCCTGGATCTCCGCACCCTCGGTTTCCTTCTCCTCCACCGGCGACACGGTGGCGGTGAGGAAGGAGCCGCTTTCGTCCATCGCCTCCAGCTTGCCGCGCTCCTTGCCCGCGACGAGCACGCGCACGGTGCCGTCGGGGAGCTTGAGCAACTGCATCACCTCGGCAGAAACGCCGGTGTCATACAGATCTTCACGGCCGGGATCGTCATTGGCGGGATCGAGCTGGGCGACCAGGAAAATCTCCTTGTCGTCAGCCATGGCGGCCTCGAGTGCGGCGACCGACTTGTCGCGGCCGACGAACAGCGGCACGATCATGTGCGGGAACACGACGATGTCGCGCAGCGGCAATACGGGATAGGTAGGCTTCATGGATACTCCGGTGCTGCCCACATGGGGCAGAGTCGCTCATCTATATGGGGAGCGGGGGCAGCGCATCAATGCAGTCTTCACCGCGATCGCACTGCTGGGGTGCTGCGGCACCGCGTCCGCCCAACGGGGCGAGCCGCCGATTACCCCCCTCACCGCCCTGTCGGGCGGGCCGGTGGAGCCGGAACGCGCGGCGTTGCGGCTGGAGCATGTCGATCTCGACCTGACGGTCGATCCGGCGCGCAAGCTGTTGTCCGGCACCGCGCAGCTAACGCTCAGCACCAGCATCCGCCAGACCCGCCTGCTGATCGATCTCGATACCAACCTTGCGGTTTCGGGGGTCCGCATCGACGGCGTGGCGCTGGCGCCGGGAAGCTGGCGCAATCCGGAGGGGCGGCTGGCGATCGACCTGCCTCGCCCTGTCCCTGCGGGCGGCAAGGTCATCGCGCGGATCGACTATGGCGGGCGTCCGCATGAAGCGGTGAACGCGCCCTGGGATGACGGCATCGTCTGGTCGAGCTGGCAGGGCAAGCCCTGGGTCGCGACCACGGCGCAGGGCTATGGCTGCGACCTGTTCTGGCCCTGCCTCGATTTCCCTGCCGGCGAGGTGAAGGCGATCCGCCTCGCGATCACGACGCCGGGCGGAGAACCCGCCATCGCCAATGGCCGATTGATGTCGGTTCGGCCGCTGCCCGATGGCGGCGCGCGCTGGACCTGGGAGGCAAGGAACATCAACCCCTATCTGATCGCGATCAACATCGGCCCGTATCGCGAAATCAAGGGGCGTTATGCCAGCAGGTTCGGCAACAAGATCCCCCTGCATCTCTGGCATCTGGCGGGCAAGGACCGGCAGGCGGCCGGGCTGTTCGCCGAATTCGCGCCGACGCTCGACTTTTTCGAGACCATGATCGGCCCCTACCCCTTCGCCGACGAGAAACTCGGCGTGGTCGAAACGCCGCATCTCGGCATGGAGCACCAGACGGTCAACGCCTATGGCAATGACTATCGCAAGGACGAAACCGGTTTCGACTGGCTCTTCCAGCACGAACTGGCGCATGAATGGTTCGGCAACCAGATGACGGCCGCGAACTGGGACGATTTCTGGCTGCACGAGGGCTATGGCCAATATATGCAGCCGCTCTACGGCCAATGGCGTGAGGGCGAGGCCCGTTATGCCGCGATGATGGCGACGCAGCGCCGTTACATTCTCAATCGCCAGCCGCTGGTGTCTGGCAGGGTCAAGGCTTCGGACGAGGTCTATCAGTCCGAAAAGGGCGGGCCGGGGCAGGATATCTATTACAAGGGCGCGTGGGTTCTCCACACGCTGCGCTATCTGATCGGCGACAAACCGTTTTTCGATGCGACGCGGCGGCTGGTCTATGGCCGCCCCGATCCGAAACCCGGCAATTTCGTCCCCCGCTTCACCTCGACCGCCGAGTTCGAGACGCTGATGAACGCGGCTGCCGGGCGCGATCTTGGCTGGTTTTTCGACATCTATCTCCGCGAGGCGGCACTGCCCGAACTGGTTGAGACGCGCACGGGCGACCGGCTGACGCTGGCGTGGAAGACGGCGCGTCAGGCCCCCTTCCCGCTGCCGGTCGATGTGCAGATCGATGGACAGGTGCGGCGGCTGGCGATGGCGGGGGGCCGCGAAACGGTCCGGGTCCCCGCAAGCGCCCATGTCGTGGTCGACCCCATGGCGCGCATCCTGCGGCGGAGTAGCGCGATCGAGGCGATGCAGCGGCGTTGAGGGTTAGTCCAGCCGGATATGTGCGTCGCTGACGCGCAGCTGGTTGCGTCCCGCGCGTTTCGCTGCATAGAGCGCCGCATCGGCACGGGTCATCGCCTGTCCGATCGTCTCCCCGTCCAGAGCGACCACGCCCCCCGAACAGGTCACGGGGCTTCCATCGGGCCGATCGATCAATCCCGCGCCCATACGCCGGACGATGCGATGGAGGATTCCCGCAGCCTCCCCCTCCTCCGTCTCGGGGAAGAAGACGGCGAACTCCTCCCCGCCCCAGCGGGCGACGCAGTCCGATCGCCGCACGCCGCGCGCCAGATAGGCTGCGAAATCCTGTAGAATCGCATCGCCCGCATCATGGCCGAATTGGTCATTCACCGCCTTGAAACGGTCGAGATCGATGAGTGCGACCGTGCCGTCCCGAGCCGCCTCGGTTCGGGTCAGGAAGCCGCGCCGATTGAGCAGACCGGTGAGCGGGTCGCGATGCGCGGCATCGTCCAGCGTCGCGATCCGGACCTTGGTTGCCTCGGTCGCGCGGTTCACCCCGACCACCAGCTCGGCCAGCAGATCACCGTCGCGCACCGCCGTCAGCGCGGCAGTCTGTTCGCGTTCGAGCGCCGCGACCGCCCGTGTGGCGATACGGACCGGCGCCAGCAGCGCATCGATACATAGAAGCGTGAACAGCGTGCCGACCAGGGTCGCGCCGATCACCAGGCCGAGGCTCGGCCAGTCCGCCCGCCCGGTCGCGAGCTGCCATCCGGCAAGGGCGAGTAGTGGGATATGGGTCCCAACGGAACATAGCGCGAGCATCCGCAGTCTCAGGCTGCCGGGAAACAGGAACCGTGTCGCCTGATAGAACCGCACCCGATTGCCCTCGCCCTAACGTCGCGCGGGGGACAGTCCGGTCATTCGGGTTAATCAATTGCGGCACTTCATGGTTAAGCCTGTGGACAAGCGCGGCGTTCCGTCACTTGCGTTGATAGACGCGGACATGATCGATCTCGAACCGGATCGGGAAGATCGCATCATCGACCTCCCCGCCCATCGCGCCGCCGATGGCGAGGTTGAGCAGCAGATATTGCGGCTTGTCGAACGGCCATTGCGACGCCCCGGTGCCCGCGTTGCGATAGCGGTGATAGGGCTTGCCATCGACCGCGAAGCTGATCGCGTCGGGGGTCCAGACGATCTGATAGTCGTGAAAGGCGGAACAGGCGTCGTCGACTCGGATCCTGCCACCGTCGCCATAGGTGCCTGCGGTCGCGCGGTTGTGGATCGTCCCGAATATGTCTCCCGGCGTCTTGCCGACATGCTCCATGATGTCAATCTCGCCCCCATCGGGCCAGTTCGCGGTCGCCCCCAGCATCCAGATTGCAGGCCAGCTGCCCTTGCCGCAGGGCAGCTTCGCCCGAACCTCGATCATCCCATAGGTCCATTCTCCCTTACCCTTGGTGATCAGGCGCGCGGAGGTGTAGCGCTGGCCGCCATGGTCGGGCCGGTCGGACAGCGTCTCGCGGCGCGCGGTGATGATGAGGCGGCCATTCTCGACCCGCGCATTTTCGGGCCGGTCGGCGGCGTAATATTGCAGCTCGTCATTATACCAGCCGGTCTTGTTGGCGTGAGTGTCCCAGCTCCATTTTGCGGGATCGGGCAGGCCGTCGCGATCGAACTCGTCTGACCAGACCAGCGCATATACTGGTTCGGTCGGCTCCGACTGGCCGCCGAGCATCAGCGCCGCCGCGACCAGCAAGGACCATTTTCTCCGGTTCGAAGGCATAACCGACCCCCTCTGATTGGTTCTATATTGATCTTGTAGTTGTTATAATGAATGATGCAATCTCAGTTATCGCAGGGGATTGCCATGCGAAGTGCAATTGCAGCGATACTCACGGCGGTTGCGACGCCTGCCCTGTGCGGCACGGTGACCGTCGCCATGTCCGGCCAGGCGGCGAGCGAGCCGACCATCCTGAACGAACCGAGCGCCAACTGGACCGTCTATGGCCCCGGCCAGACGCACAAGGGCCGCAAGGACCCGGCGGTGCAGGGAGGCGGCGCGATGCGCGTGGCGATCACGGCCAAACCCGCCAATCCGTGGGACATCGGCGCCTCGTCCCCGATCAAGGGAGCGATTGCCAAGGGCGATCGTCTTGTCCTGGCATTCTGGGCACGGCTCGCCGATGGCGGCGCCGACGGGCGCACGACGATCGCAGGGGCGATCCAGCAGGCATCGCCACCCTATGCCGCAATCGTCAGCGGGTCGGTCGAACTGACCGGCGACTGGACGCTGGTGCATATCAAGGGCATCGCTGCGAGCGGCCATGCCGCCGGAACCGCCAATGTCGCCCTGACTCTGGGCGGTGCGGCGCACACGATCGACCTGGGGCCGGTGTTCGTCCTGAAAAGCGCCTGAACGCAAAACGGGCGCCGGTTCGACCCGGCGCCCGTTCGACGACTCAGACTGCGATCCGCGTCAGGCGGCGTCGCCCGTCCCTGCCTTCTTCTTCTCGGCATAGACGCGCACCGGGTCCTTGGTGCCCAGAACCACGTCCTTGTCGATCATCACTTCGTCCACCCCGTCCATGCTGGGCAGGTCGAACATCGTGTCGAGCAATATGCCCTCGAGGATCGAGCGAAGTCCGCGCGCACCGGTCTTGCGCTCGATCGCCTTCTTGGCGACCGCCACCAGCGCGTCTTCGGTGAAGCTGAGCTTGACGTTCTCCATCTCGAACAGCTTCTGATACTGTTTGACCAGCGCGTTCTTCGGCTCGGTCAGGATCTTGACCAGCGCCTCGATATCCAGATCCTCGAGCGTCGCGACCACCGGCAGGCGGCCGACGAATTCGGGGATCAGGCCGAACTTGAGCAGATCCTCCGGCTCGGTCTGGCGCAGCGTCTCACCGGTCCGGCGTTCTTCCGGCGCGGCGACATAAGCGCCGAAGCCGATCGACTTGCCCTGCAGGCGGTCCCCGATGATCTTCTCGAGACCGCTGAACGCGCCGCCGCAGATGAACAAGATGTTCGTCGTGTCGACCTGCAGAAATTCCTGCTGCGGATGCTTGCGCCCGCCCTGCGGCGGAACCGAGGCGGTCGTGCCTTCCATCAGCTTGAGCAGCGCCTGCTGAACGCCCTCGCCACTCACGTCGCGGGTGATCGAGGGGTTCTCCGCCTTGCGGCTGATCTTGTCGATCTCGTCGATATAGACGATCCCGCGCTGCGCCCGCTCGACATTGTAATCCGACGCCTGGAGCAGCTTGAGGATGATGTTCTCGACATCCTCACCGACATAGCCGGCTTCGGTCAGCGTCGTCGCATCCGCCATGGTGAACGGCACGTCGAGGATACGCGCCAGCGTCTGCGCAAGCAGCGTCTTGCCGCAGCCGGTCGGCCCGACGAGCAGGATGTTCGACTTGGAAAGCTCGACGTCCGCACCCTTCGCGCCATGGTTCAGCCGCTTGTAATGGTTGTGCACCGCGACCGACAGAACGCGCTTCGCGCGCTTCTGGCCGATGACATAATCGTCGAGCACGTCGCAGATTTCCTGCGGCGTCGGAACACCGCCATCCTTCTTGCTGACAAGTGCCGACTTGGTCTCCTCACGAATGATATCGTTGCAGAGTTCGACGCACTCGTCACAGATGAACACGGTGGGGCCGGCGATCAGCTTGCGCACCTCGTGCTGCGACTTGCCGCAGAACGAGCAGTAGAGCGTGCTTTTCGAATCGCCGCCGCTTAACTTCGTCATTCAGTCTTCCTTTGCGTGCCGTGCGATTACGCAACACGGCATCCTACACCCGGGACAGAATCCCCGGCAATCCAAATTCGCCTATTAGCCCGGCAAGGGTGAGCGCCAGATTAAGACGCCCCGCCCTCGCTGTCAGCCGGTTGCGGACGTTTTTCATACACTTCGTCGACAAGACCGAACGCCTTGGCTTCATCGGCCTCCAGAAACGTGTCGCGATCCATCGCCGCTTCGATCTTTTCCAGCGGCTGTCCGGTATATTTCACATACAGGTCGTTCATCCGCCGCTTGATACGCAGGATTTCCTTGGCCTGGATCTCGATATCGCTGGCCATGCCCTGCGCGCCGCCCGAGGGCTGGTGGACCATGATCCGCGCATTGGTCAGCGCGACGCGCAGACCCGGCTCGCCCGCGGCAAGCAGGAAGCTGCCCATCGACGCGGCCTGGCCGATGCACACCGTGCCGACGCGCGGACGGATATACTGCATGGTATCGTGGATCGCCATGCCGGCGGTCACCACGCCACCGGGCGAGTTGATGTACATCCAGATGTCCTTCTTCGGGTTCTCGGACTCGAGGAAGAGCAGCTGGGCGGTAATCAGCGAGGCCATATGGTCCTCGATCGGCCCGGTAATGAAGATGATGCGCTCACGCAGCAGGCGCGAGAAGATGTCGAAGCTGCGTTCGCCGCGGCTCGACTGTTCGATGACGATGGGAACCAGCGCGCCAGTCACGGGATCGGCGGTCATCTGACCGAAAAGGGGGTGCATGTGGGAATGTCTCGTCAAATCTGTTTTTGCCCGCAAGCTACATCGGCGCTCGCACCGCGCGGCGCAAGGGGGGAAGAGGGTGAACGGGCGATGTCGGCGCGGCGGGGAATTGGCGAGACAGGCAACGCTCCCGGTCGATTGACCGTCTCAAGCGCCACTCCGTTAACCATGCAGAAGAACCTTCGAATGCAGATGGGGACCCATGTTGGTCCGAGCTCGTCCGCATGTGCCCTGCCCCGCTTTCGCGTGATGCCACCTTGGGCGATCGCGGGAGATCGAGGCTCCCGCTCGATCTCCTGAGCGCAGCGGCCCTCGCCGCGATGATCGGGTTGGCGACCTTTTCGCTGATCATCGCCCTGGCGTTTCTGAGCCTGAAAAGCGATCGGGACGCGGTCAGCCGCGAAATTCGGGCCGGGTTCGAAACCGGCGCGCTTGTCGTCGATGCCGACTGGCGCTTTGCCGATGTGCGCATTGGCGCCCATCAGACCAATGATTGCCTGATCCTGCTCCAGGCCATCGATCAGCGTGCCACCACGGCGCAACTCTCGATCACGCCGCTGTCTGCGCCGACCGGCACCGAAAGCATGTGCCTTGCACTCAGCGACGCTGCGGCGGGGACGTTCGACCCCGATCTGCGCTTCTACCATAATTACGTTCACGCTCAGACCAGTGTGGCGCGACTACTTCTGCCCCTGTTGGGCGTCGATGGCTTGCGGGCCTTGTACAAGCTGGCGGTCACCGTCCTGCTGATCGCGGGATTGGCGATCGCCACGATCGGCCTGGCGGAGCGGCGCGCATTGATGCGCAATGCACTCTGGCTGCTTCTATTCGCACTATTCGGACGGTGGTTCGGGTTCGAATCGTTCGGCCAGTCGCTGGGCCATGGACCTTCGGATCTGCTGATTCTCGCCTTTCTGTTGTTCCTGGCCCGGGGATCGCGCGATGCGCCGATGCGGGAGCGGACGGCGCTGCTCGGCAGCGGCCTGTTCGGCGCGCTGACCATGGGGTTCGAGATGCTGACGGGCGGCATTCCGCTCGGTCTCGCGCTCACCATCGGCTGCGTGCCGATCGCGCTGGCGCATGACGCGCGGATCGGTGTCGCGACGCTGCGATGCGCAATCGCCTACCTGACTGCCGTCGCCGCAGTCGCAGTGGCCAAAATTGCTGCGGTCTCGATTGTATTCGGAACGGCCCCGGTCGTCGCGGCAATCCGGCAGTTCCTGTTCAGGACCGGGGTCGATTACGATCATAATCCCGACGCCCCCGCCGGGGCGCATGAATTTTTCACGCGCGTCTGGGCGGGGTTCGAGTCCATGGCGCCGGGGATGCACTGGCTGGCGGTCGGAATGATGTCGCTCGCGCTGGTGCTGGGCGGATGGGGCTATGCGCAACTTCGCCGGACAAGGTGCAAGGCTGTCCATTTTCAGGCGGCTGCGATGGCCGGTTCGGCGCTTGTCATTCCGCTCTGGATGGTCGTCTTCTGGCAGCATACCGCGCAACATGCGTGGTTCATGGATCGTATCCTGATCTGGCCGATGGCCGCCGGCTTTGCGTTGTTCCTGATGGCGTTGATCGAACGGGAGCGGATCGGCGCCCCTGACGAACAACCAGCCCAACTCGCCTGAAGCAGCACCGATACGCGCCCTCCCCGTGCAACGCCGCAACCTTTTCTGAACCCTTCTGCGTCATGCTGGCACCGAACCGGCAAATGAAGGGGGCGCCGATGCGCCAGAACGCCCATACCCTGACCCTTTTCGGCGTGTCCTACGTCGCCTTTGCCGCTGTCAGCCTGATCCCCTTGTTCGCAACGGGCGGACTGAACGACGCGACCTTTGGCATCGGCATGGTGATCGCCATCGCGCTGATCCCGGTGACCGCGATCGTGATGACGATGTTCGACGGCCTCTTGATGCGCCGTCGGGCCATGCGACCGGGTGTCGAGGCCGCGGCGCGCCCGGAGTCGTCGGAGATCACGCGCGAACCGTTCGAATTCGCCTTCGCGGCATGGAACGGCATCGAATCGCGCGAAGCCGTCGCGCGCCTGTCCAAACGCCTCTTCGCGCTGGAAATTGCGCACCGGTTCGAACATGACGAAATCGCGGTTCGGGACGGCGACGTTCGCTGGACCGTCGCGCCGGTTCGCGGCGTATTGCGTATCGCAGGCTGGATCGAGGCGGCGGATGCGGAGACCCGCGCCATGATCCGCGCAGCGATCGAGGAATTTCTGATCGACGAACTGGGTATCCGGCTCGAAAGGCTGGCGGCCTAAGGTCCCATCGGCGCAGGCTGCGCCAGATAGGCCAACCGCCGCATCTCGCGGCGCCCGCGCACGACGGTATCGAGGATCAGCCCGGCGAACAGGCTGAGCGCTGACAGGATCACAAGCCCCGTCGCCAGGATCGCGGTCGGAAACCGCGGCACCAGTCCCGTCTCCATATAGGTCATCGCCAGCGGTACCGCGAGGATCACCGCCAGCGCCGCCAGTCCCAGCGCGATCCAGCCAAAGAACAGCATCGGCTTTTCGATCCGATAGAGCGTCACGATCGTCCGCGCGATGCGCGCGCCGTCCCGATAGGTGGACAGTTTCGACGCCGACCCCTCGGGCCGGGCGAGATAACGCGTCTCCACCTCACCCACCGGCATTTTGAGTTCGAGCGCATGGACGCTGATCTCGGTCTCGATCTCGAACCCCGCGGACAGTACCGGAAAGCTCTTCACGAACCGGCGCGAAAAGACGCGATAGCCGGAGAAGATGTCGGTGAAGCTGCGGCCGAACAGCCGTGCGAGCAATCCGGTCATGGCGCGATTGCCCAGCACATGGCCGCGGCGATAGGCGTCCGCCGCCTCATGAATGCGCGTGCCGACGACCATGTCCAGGCCCTCGTCGCGCATCCTGGCGATCATCGCGGGCGCGGCGCCGGCGTCATAGGTCGCATCGCCATCGGCCATCACATAGATATCGGCATCGACATCGGCGAACATGCGGCGGACGACATTGCCCTTGCCCTGCATCCGTTCGGTCCGAACGGTGGCGCCGGCCGCACGTGCGACTTCGACCGTCCGGTCGGCGCTGTTGTTGTCGTAGACGTAGATGGCGGCATCGGGGAGCGCCGCGCGAAACGCCGCAACCGTCTGTGCGATCGCGGCTTCCTCATTATAGCAGGGCAGGATCACTGCGATGCGCGGTTCGGTCACGGACATCGCCCCCAATTCCGTTCGGGCTGAGCCTGTCGAAGCCCTGCCTTTCTTCACTTCTGGAAGAAAGACAGCCCTTCGACAAGCTCAGGGCGAACGGCTGCTTACTCGGCGGCCTTCTTCTTGGCCGGAGCCTTCTTCTTCGGTGCAGCTTCGGCCTCGGCGTCATCGGCCTTGGCCGCCTTCTTGGCCGGGGCCTTCTTCGCAGGCGCTTCGGCTTCGTCGGCCGGAGCCTCTTCAGCCTTGGCAGCCTTCTTGGCCGGGGCCTTCTTCGCCGGCTTCACCTCTTCGGCGGCCGCTTCGGGTTCGGCCTCGGCCTTTTTCACCTTGGCCTTCTTGGCGGGCTTTTCGTCCTGGCCATGGTCGCAATCGGGGCCATGGACGTGCGGCACCGCGCCCTCTTCGCTCTCGATCGCGGCTTCCAGCTCCTCGCGGGTCACTTCGCGCTCGCTGATCTCCGCCTTTTCGAACAGGAAGTCGACGACCTTGTCCTCATAGAGCGGCGCGCGCAGCTGGGCTGCGGCCATCGGCTCCTGACGGATATATTCGAAGAAGCGCTGCTGATCTTCGGGACGATATTGCTGCGCGGCCTGAGCGACCAGACGGTTCATCTCCGCCTGGGTCACCTCGACGCCGTTCGCCTGGCCGATCTCGGACAGCAACAGGCCAAGGCGCACGCGGCGCTCGGCGATCGCGCGGTAATCGTCCTTTTCCTTCTCCAGCTCGGCCTTGGCGGCCTCGGGATCTTCCTCATGGCCGGCTTCGTGCTGAAGCTGCGCCCAGATCTGCTGGAACTCGGCCTCGACCATCGACGGCGGAACCGGGAAGTCGTGGCCCGCGGCGAGCTGGTCGAGCAGCTTGCGCTTCATATAGGTGCGCGTCAGGCCGCCGGTCTCGCTCTCCATCTGGCCGCGCAGGATGGTGCGCAGCTGATCGAGGCTCTCGAGACCCAGATTCTTGGCGAAGTCCTCGTCGATCTTGGTCTCGCCAGCGGTCTTCACCGCGGTGATCTTGAGATCGAAGGTCGCGGGCTTTCCGGCCAGCGTGTCGACGCCATAATCCTCGGGGAAGGTGACTTCGATCTGCTTCTCGTCACCCGCCTTCACGCCGACGAGCTGGTCCTCGAAACCGGGGATCAGGCGACCGGTGCCGATCTCGACCGCCATCGCTTCGCCGGTACCGCCCTCGAACGCCTCGCCATCGACCTTGCCGACGAAATCCATCGTGACCTGGTCGCCCTGCTTCGCCTTGTAGCTCGCTTTGGCGTCTTCCCACGCCTTCTGCTGGCCGGCGATCTGGGTGATCTGCTCGTCGATCGCGCTGTCAGCGACGGGAACGGTCAGCCGCTCCAGCTTCAGTCCCTCGATCGACGGGGTCGGCACGTCGGGCAGCACTTCGAGCTCGACCTTGACCTCGGCGTCACCGCCGGGTGCGAACTCGCCCTCCAGGCTGACCGAAGGCTGCATCGCGGGACGCAGCTTGTGATCGGCGATGATCTTCTGCACGCCTTCCTGGATCGTGGTGTTCAGCGCGTCCTGGGTCAGCGCCTCGCCGTGCATCTTGCGGACCAGATTCGCCGGAACCTTGCCCGGGCGAAAGCCGGGCATACGGATCTGCGGGGCGACGCGCTTCACCTCGGCATCGACTCGCGAATCGATATCCTTGGCGGTGATCTTCAGGGTGTAGGCGCGCTTCAGGCCCTCGTTCAACGTCTCGACAGTCTGCATTTCAATCAGGCTTCCTGCTCTGGAAGTGGAATCAAGTTGGCGGCATCGCCATCGCGCCGGGCGGGATTGGTGCGGGCGAAGGGACTCGAACCCCCACATCTTTCGATACTGGTACCTAAAACCAGCGCGTCTACCAATTCCGCCACGCCCGCATTCAGGGACACCGCAAGTCGGGCGCGTCTATAGCAAGGACGGTGCCCGGGGCAAGGGCGATGCGACTCGGCGCCGAAAGACGCGACGCAGAGGCGCACCGTCGCCCTCAGATGTTGGTTTATAGTGACTCTCGGCTTCGCTGAATCGACACCGGCCCGCTCCCCCACCCGGCCCCCCATTGAAGATACCTTGTGGGTGGCCGGTGGGGGAGCGGGCGGGTGCTGTCTACTTGAAAACGGCCCTAGAAATCGGGTCGGCGCAGCAGGCGGGGCGGCAAATCGCCATAGCGGACGACGGTTGCCCGCTCCCGCGCGGTCTGACGGACGACCTCGAGATGCTCGGCGACAAAGCGCGCGTCGAGCCCCGGTACGATCGCGTCGAAATGGACGTGGTGACAATCGCGCAGACCGAATGCGTCGGTCAGATAGGTATCGAATGCCTGTTTGAGCGCCAGCCATTGCCCGCGCTCTTCGAGCCAGGGTCGGGTCGCGGCGGAGGTCGAGAAGATGGTGAGCCGCTTTCCGCGCAAGACGGGGTTCGGAAGGTCCGCCTTCAATTCCTCGGGCGAGTAATCGGCACCGAGCACGCGGTCGACATAGCCCTTGATGATCGCGGGCGGCATCCCGAACCAGATCGGGTAGATCAGCACGATCATGTCCGCCCCCTCGATCTGGGCGAGCGATCCCGCGACATCCGGGCGCGGCTTGAATCCCGGCACGGGAAGCTCGTCGCGGCGCAGCAGCGGATCGAAGTTGCGCGCGTAGAGATCGTCGATCTCGACCTGCTGGTGCTGCGCCTCCACCTCTTCGCGATAGGCGCGCGCGATGGCGTGGTTGAAGCTGTCGATCCGGGGATGACCCACCACCACCAGATGCCGGATCGTGCCGGGGTCGCGCGGTTGGGTCATCGCTGGCTCCTCATGCGGTGGACGAAGGCTGGACTCGTTTTCAGCTTTGCTGAATCGGCCCCGGCCCGCTCCGCACCCGACCACCCGTCGAAGATACCCTGACGTGGAGGAGCGGGCCGGTGGGGGAGCGGGCCGGTGCCGCCTAACTGAAAAGGAGCCTAGGGAGCGCCGGAAGACTGGCCTATCGGGGAATCTACGCAGGCTGTCAGGCGCGCACCGTCACTCCGTCGCCTTCGCCGCTTCCTCCTCGGGCACGGTGGCGTGGCTGGCGAGCAGCTCGACCGGCGGCACGCTCTCAATCTCGCGCGCGCCCGTCTCGATGTTGTAGTCTCTGAGCTTGCGCGCCGACACAAGCGCGCGGCTTTCGAGCGAGCTGGCGAAGGCGTTGAAATTCTTGACCGCCGTGTTGAGTCCGCTGCCGACAGTACGCAGGTCGCCCAGCGCCTTGGCCAGCCGGTCATAGAGTTCTTTCCCCAGCGCACCGATCTCACGCGCATCCTTGGCCAGCATCTCCTGCCGCCACACCGCCGCCACCGTCCGTGCGATTGCGATCAAATTGGTCGGGGTTGCCAGCAGCACGCGCTTCTCGAACGCGAAATCCCAAAGGGCCGAGTCATGTTCCAGCGCAGCTGACAGGAAATGCTCGCCGGGGACGAACATGATCACATAGTCGGGTGCATCGTCAAACTGGTTCCAATACGCCTTGTTGCCCAGCGCGTTGATATGAGTCTTCATCGATGCTGCGTGCGCGGCAAGGCCGATATGGCGCTCGCTCTCATCCACAGCCCCGAACGCATCCTGATAGGCGTTGAGCGAAACCTTGGCGTCGATCACCAGCGACTTGCCCCCCGGCACCCGCACGATTGCATCGGGGCGCAACCGCCCGCCATCCTCCCCAGCGACGTTCACCTCGAGGTTGAAATCGGTATGTTCGGACAGGCCACAGGTTTCGAGCACGTTGCGCAACTGCTGCTCGCCCCAGCGCCCACGCGACTTGGGGGCATTGCGCAGCGAGTTGACCAGCTTGGCGGCCTCCTGGCTCACCCGCTCCTGCCCGATGCGCATCTGCTCGATCTGCCCCTTGAGCTCGCCGAACGCATCGCGGCGTTCGGCTTCGACCTTGGCGACGCCTTCCTCGTAGCGCTGGAGCCTCTCGCTGACGGGCTGGAGCAAGGCCCTGAGATTCTGTCCCGCGACGCTCTCCGATTCCTTGAACCGGTCCTCGGCACGCTTGAGGAACGCCTCCTGCGTCTCGGTGAGCATCGCCCCGGCAAGCTCGCGGAACTGGCCCGCCATCGTTTCACGCGCCGCCTTGAACTCGGCGAGCCGCTCCTCGAATCCTTCCGCCTTGGCGCGCAATTCGGTCAGCTGGAGCCGGGCGATGTCGCGCTCATCGCGGATCGCATCGATCTGTTCGCGCAGCTCGGGCAACTCCTTCGCGCGCTCTTCCGCAGCGGCAAGGTCCGTGATCGCCGCCTTGAACTCCGCTTCGCGCCGGTCGCGCTCGGCGCGTAACGCGGCAACTGAGCGGCTGCCGAAGAACCAGCCCAGCAACGCCCCCACCACCAGCGCCACGATCAGCGCAACCACAACCTCAACCGACACCCGATACCCCGCTCAATGCCCGCGCCGGACGATCAGCGTCCGGCGGAAAGCGGAACATAGCTTGAACGATGCGGCGGCAACAGGGCTAATGCACACGGCCCGCCCTATCCAAAGGGCGGGACGACAGGATCAGAAGGCGTGGGCGAGCCGATCGAGCATCGAACGCGCGGGACTGGCGACCGGCACCATCTCCTCCTGCGACGCATCGAGCCTTGCCACGCGGCGATACAGGTCGATGCTGGCGCCGATCAGATGCTGCGCGGCCACCGGCATCGCATTGAGCGCCGCATCCTCCGTCATCGGGGCCTCACCCAGGCGACGCGATGGATCCCGCGCCTCGCGCTCGGCGATCTCGCCCGCCGCCACCGCGCGCTGCGTCAACAGCCAGGCGATGACGTGCATCAGCCGCGTCGTCACCTTGAGCGACTCGCAGGAGAACACCACCCGGTCCATCGCACCCAGCATGTCGCGCTGTTCGCGACCCACCTCGTCGAAATAGCCCCGCGCCTCGTCGGCGAGCAGCATCGCCTCGGTATAAAGCGAGTCGATCAGGCGGCGATGCACCCGCGTCGCCGCCCCCACAGCGGTCATGGCCCCAATCCCTGTCATGACCGAAGACGCTGACAGAAAGATTTCATTAACGAAATAGAATTTTGCGGGTGGCCACTGTGCCAAAGCGGCGCGTCCCAAAGCGGCGCGGCGGGCTCAGGCGATGATATCCGGGATCAACTGGTCCTCCAGCATCGCAATCTCATCCCGGAGCAACAGCTTGCGCTTCTTCAATCGGGCGATCTGCAGCTGATCGGGCGTGACCGTCGATACCAGCGCGTCGATCGCGACATCCAGGTCGCGATGTTCGACGCGAAGCAATTCGAGTCGGCGGAGAATATCGCTTTCGTCCATCACGCCCCTGCTACCCTGGAACTCGACCCGTCGCAGATCGCCGTTGCCTTGTCGATGGGGCGATTCGCAAGGGGCGACAAACCCGGCGAATCATGATTTACTCGACAATCCCCCAACCAAGAGCAGGAGGATTGCTTCCATGCAAAACGCGCATCTCTCGGCATTGGAGGCCAAGCACGCGTCGCTCGATCGCAAGATCAGCGCCGAGTCGCAACGGCCCCGCCCCGACCAGATGATTATCGCCGACCTGAAGCGTCGAAAGCTCAAAGTGAAAGAGGAAATCGCGCTGTCCTGACGCGATCCGCCGGGTTGCCCCGCCGCGGCGGGGCGGCCCTAGCGCGGGTAAAGCGTAGATCTATCGATTGCGTGCGCGCAACGTTCCGCGCGGCGGCTTTCGCGGAATCACCCGCGGTAGAGATGCGGCTTTGCATACACCGGAGTATGCTCGCCATTGCCCACCGGCTTGCGGGCGAGCAGCGGATCGATCTCACGATCGAACGCGACACCGATTCGCCCTTCGGCGCTCCAGGCGATTCGGCCGGGCGTCCAGCCAATCCCCCGCACATTGATTTCCACCGGCGTGCCATTCGTGACCGGATGGGCATATTCCGCCATCAGCCCGCCTGGCGACAGGTTGCGAACGCGCACCTGCACGTCCGTTCCCTCGATGCGCAGAGTCGCCGCCAGAAACAGGCTGTCGCGCGTCGCCGTTCGCTGGCTCGCCGGATCGTCGCTATAGCGCCCGTTCAGGGGATCGGTGGAAAACTGGTCCATGTGCCGCTCTTGGTCACTCCGTTGCGCGTTAATAGAGCAACAATCGCTATCCAAAGCGTTAACTGGCGGCAAAATTCTGCCGCATCGCGCGATTCATTCCTCGCGCGAGACCTTTTCGTTCCGCTCGTGGCGCTCCTGAGCCTCGACGGTCATCGTCGCGATTGGACGCGCTTCGAGCCGGGCGAGGCTGATCGGCTCGCCACTCACCTCGCAATAGCCATATTCGCCATCCTCGATCCGGCGCAGCGCCGCATCGATCTTGGAAATCAGCTTGCGCTGGCGATCGCGGGTGCGCAACTCGATCGACCAGTCGGTCTCGCTCGATGCGCGGTCCGTCAGGTCTGCCTCGCGCAGTGAGTCGACTTGCAGTTGCGTGAGCGTGCCTGCCGCCTCGCGGTGGATCGCATCCTTCCAGGCGAGCAGCTTTTCGCGAAAATACTGAAGCTGGCGGGCATTCATGAATGCTTCGTCCCCGCTCGGGCGATAGCCGTCGGGCAAATCGTTCGCAGCCTGCGGCGTTTTTTCCGGGTCGTCGCGATGATCGTAAACGGTCGCCATCCCACTCTCCAAACCCGGAACCCGAAGGCCAAGCCGACGCGATCCCGCAATTGCCCGCGCGCCCTATATCCGGCCCAATTCAGTACCACAAGCTACCGAATCTCTAGATTCGCGCGCCAAACCGTTCATGCCACGCGGGAAATTGCGCGACGCTGAACCGCACCATGGGGCGGCGCCGCAGCGCTAGCGGATTTTGGTTAATATCCAGTAAGCAATAACGGCGATTCCGTCCCTCTGCGGAACATTAACCATAGTCAACGCGTGACAGCGCCAAATAAACCGGGCGGGGCATCGTGAAAGCTGGTTAACGCTATTGAACTTAATAGTTTGTTCTGCACTTGTCGGGCAATGACCCGCCAGGGACTGCCGTGCGCAGCGCCCTGACAGGCTTTCGGGGACAAGAGAGTAGGGCAATATGTCGGTTCGGATGGCCTTGGCGAAATTGTGCGCCTGCGCATGTGGCGGCGCCGTGATCGGCGGAGGCGCGGTGCATGTCGCCGAGACGCGCGCCGAACGTGGCGTCGAACAACGTCGCTCGGTCAAGCAGCAGGCGGTGGTCAAACGCCGCGTCGTCAAGCGCCCGTTGCGCAAGCGCGTGGTAAAGCGCACCGTCACGACCAGCGCTCAATGCCAGCCCCAGGTGCTGACAGTGACCACCCAGGGAACCGCAATCCCCCTCCCCCCGCCCACTTATGGGTCGAGCGGCGAAATGCCAATCGTCGGCGGCGGAGGCGGCGGCGGTGCCGCAGCGGCGGCGACCGGCGTGACCGGAGGCGGTGGCGGCGGCTTTGTCGGCGGCTTCTTCGCGGGCGGATTCTTCGGCGGATCGGGCGGCAGCAGCGCCTCGGGCAGCGGCGGCATCGTCATTTCCTCGACCAGCAGCACCAGCGGCGGTTCGACCTCCACCTCGGGCGGCTCCACGTCGACTTCGGCGGGCGGTTCGTCCGGCGACGTCTCGTCCTCGACCGGCGGGTCGTCTTCCTCGACCTCGACCGGCGGGCTTTCGAGCACCAGCACATCCTCGACCGGCGGCTCCTCGACCAGTTCGGCATCGGGCGGTTCGTCCGGTGACGTGTCATCGGCGTCCGGCGGTTCGTCCGGCGACGTTTCGTCCTCGACCAGCTCGGCGTCGGGCGGGTCCTCGGGCGACGTATCCAGCTCCGCCTCGTCCTCGGGGGATGTCTCCTCCTCGACCTCGGCCTCCTCGTCGGGTGACGTCTCGTCATCCACATCGACCTCGGCGTCTTCGTCGGGCGACGTGTCGACCTCGTCCTCCAACTCCTCGGCCTCCTCCACATCGGCGTCGTCGTCAGGCGACGTCTCGTCCTCGACCTCGAGCGGGTGGAGCACGTCGAGCGGATGGAGCACGTCGAGTTCGACCAGCAGTTCCACGTCCAGCGGCACATCGAGCGGCACCAGTTCGGGCGGGCCGGAACCGGTCCCCGCCCCGCCAATGGTGATCCTGTTCGGCGCTGCTGCGGCGGCGCTGGTCGTGCGCAAACGCTTCCAGAACCGCAAGGCAAAGGCCGCCGCCGCCGACTAATCGGCGGCGGCACTCCGCGTCACGCGGCGTCGATCAGTACCTGTTCGATATCCGCGATCGGATGACCGGTGAGCGTCTTGTCGATCTCTCCGGTCAACCGCTCGCTCACCTCTTTGTGATAATGTTTGCGCAGCTCGCCCAGGGTGCGCGGCGGCGCGACGATAATCAGCGATTCGAAGTCATTCGCCAGAGCGCGCTTCTTGAGCAGCTCGGCGGTCTCCGCTGCGAACCGGTCTTCCTCCAGCTGATGGAAATCGGTCTCCTCATAGGCGCTTCGGCCCGGCCCGACGCTGGAAAAGCTGCGGCCCGGCGTGTCGGTCCCCTGTTCGCGATCGGGCGGATTGTCCTGAACCCGCTTGCGCTCGACCTGAAGGTTGAGATGCACCGCATCGCCCTCATTCCTCAGGAACAGCATCTTGCGGCCATCGGCGACCACGATCATGGCGTTGTGCGGGACCTTCATGGGCGTTTCTCCTTTTATTGATGTGAGCGACCAACGCGCGCCGCGCGCTCCGGGTTGCCTCTGCCCGCGCGGCTCGCCATA
Organism: Sphingomonas suaedae; assembly: GCF_007833215.1. Lineage (NCBI taxonomy): Bacteria > Pseudomonadati > Pseudomonadota > Alphaproteobacteria > Sphingomonadales > Sphingomonadaceae > Sphingomonas > Sphingomonas suaedae. Next base: position 924,831 of record NZ_CP042239.1, on the reverse strand, counting down.
GCCCTCGCTTATGCACGACATCCGCGCCATCCGTGAGAATCCCGAGGCGTTCGACGCCGCCCTCGCCCGCCGCGGCGCCGAACCGCAGGCCGAAATCCTGGTCGCGCTCGACGAAGCCCGCCGCGCGCTGACCACCCAGCAGCAGGAGGCGCAGAGCCGCCGCAACGAGCTGTCGAAACAGGTCGGCCAGGCCAAGGCCGCGAAGGATGAGGATCGCGCCCAGGCGCTGATGGCCGAGGTCGCCGGGCTGAAAGAGACGCTGGAGAATCTCAATCTCGCCCAAGGCGCGGCGGACGAAGCATTGCGCACCGCGCTCGCCGCCATCCCCAACCTGCCCGCCGCCGATGTCCCCGAAGGCGCGGACGAGGACGACAATCAACTCGTCCACACGATCGGTACCCAGCCCGCTTTCGCCTTCACCCCGCGCGAGCATCATGAGTTCGGCCCCGCGCTTGGCCTCGATTTCGATACTGGCGCAACGCTCGGCGGCTCGCGCTTCACCTTCCTGCGCGGCCCCGCCGCCCGACTTCACCGCGCGCTCGGCCAGTTCATGCTCGACACGCTGACCGGCGATCATGGCTATGACGAATGCGTGCCGCCGGTGCTGGTCCGCGACGAGATCATGTTCGGCACCGGCCAGCTGCCCAAATTCGCCGAGGATTCGTTTCGCACCACCGACGGGCGCTGGTTGATCCCGACCTCCGAGGTCAGCCTGACCAACAGCGTGCGCGAGCAGATCCTGAGCGGCGAGGAACTGCCGCTGCGCCTGACCGCGCTGACCCCCTGTTTCCGCTCCGAAGCCGGCGCAGCGGGGCGCGACACGCGCGGCTTCATCCGCCAGCACCAGTTCGAAAAGGTCGAGATGGTCTCGATCACCACGCCCGACCAGTCGGAAGCGGAGCATGAGCGGATGACCGCCTGTGCGGAGGATATTTTGACGCGGCTCGGACTCTCCTTCCGCCGGATGCTGCTGTGCGCAGGCGATATGGGGTTCAGCGCGACGCGGACCTATGACCTTGAAGTCTGGCTCCCCGGCCAGGGCCGCTATCGCGAGATTTCGTCCTGCTCGACCTGCGGCGACTTTCAGGCGCGCCGGATGAACGCACGCTACCGCCCTAGCCCGGCGTCCCATCACGGTTCTGGACATCATGGGCAAGGACATATGGGCAAAGCGCCTCTCGCCTTCGTCCACACCCTCAATGGATCGGGCCTCGCGGTCGGCCGCACGCTCGTCGCGGTGCTGGAAAATTACCAGCAGGAGGATGGCTCGGTCGCGGTACCGGAGGTGCTCCAGCCCTATCTGCGTGGGCTCAACCGGCTGGAGGCGAAGCGATAGGTCCGTTCGCCCTGAGCCTGTCGAAGGGCGTTGGCTCAACCCGTCGAAGGAGGTGCTTCGACACGCTCAGCACAAACGGGGTTTCATGCGCATCCTTCTCACCAATGACGACGGCGTCCATGCCCGCGGCCTAGAAGTCCTCGAACGTATCGCCCGCACCCTTTCCGACGACATCACCATCGTCGCACCGCTGGAGGAACAGTCGGGCAAGGGCCGTTCGCTCAGCTTGACCGATCCCGTGCGCCTCCGCAGCTTCGGCGAGCGCCGCTTCGCGGTCACCGGCACGCCCACCGACGCGGTGATGATGGCGCTGGCGGAGATTATGAAGGACGCAAAGCCCGATCTGATCCTCTCCGGCGTCAATCGCGGCGCCAATCTGGGTGAGGATGTCAGCTATTCCGGCACGGTCTCCGCGGCCATGGAGGGCGCGCTTGCGGGAATTCGCTCGATCGCGCTCAGCCAGCGCTATGCCGCGCTTGCGCCCGGCGAGCGGGTCAGCTTCGACGCGGCGGAAACATGGGGCGAGCGCGTCCTGCGCCCGTTGATCGACGCGCCCTGGGCCCCGCGCACGCTGATGAACGTCAATTTCCCGCCGATTCCGGCTGCCGAGGTTGCCGGTATCAAGCCGGTGGTTCAGGGGCTTCGCGATTATGGTCGGCTGCGGCTCGACAAGCGCACTGACCCGCGCGGCTTCGATTATTATTGGTTCGGCCTTGGCCATGTGCCCCATTCGCCGGTCGCCGACACCGATCTCGAAGCGATCGAACAGGGCTTTATCACCATCACCCCGTTGCATCTGGACCTGACGCATCGCGAATCGCTTGATATGCTAAACAGCGCGTTCAGCTGATCCGGGGAGGATATGGGGGGCAGGGTTCGTTTTCAGGGGGTGGTCGCGGCGCTGATGGTGGCGCCGATCCTCTCCGCATGTATTCCGCAGCGCGCCGGGCCGCCGGGTGCCGGTCATCGTCAGGTCGATCCCACCGCCGCGCCGCGCCGCGAGGCGGATGTTCCCGCCCTGCCCGCACCTCGCTCGTCCTGGGAAGCCCAGCCGGTCACGCCCGATGCGCGCGAGGTCTCCGCCGCTACCTATATCGTTGAGCGCGGCGACACGCTGCGCGGTATCGCCAACAAGACCGGCGCCGGGTCCGAAGCCATCGCCCGCGCCAACAATCTCGCGCCGCCTTATGTCATCCGGATCGGCCAACGCCTCGCCATTCCGGGCGGTCGCTATCATCTCGTCCGCGCGGGCGAGACCGGAATCGCCATCGCCCGTGCCTATGGCGTCGACTGGAGCCGGGTGGTGACCGAGAATGATCTCACCGAACCCTATATCCTGCGTACCGGTATGCGCCTGCTGATCCCGGGCGATCCGCGCGCGATGACGCTGGAGGAGCGCGCCGCCGCCTTCCGGCTCGATATCGACGACATCGTCACCGGCGGCCAGCCCGCTATTGCCGAGCGCGCGCGGCCCACGCGGCCGACCGCCTCCTCTGCCCGCATCCTCCCGCCCGACGCTGCGGTCGCGCCGCCGGCGACGCTGCGCGGCGGCTTCCAATGGCCGGTGCGCGGAACGATCATCCGCCGCTTCGGCCCGATCGCCAGCGGCGAGCGCAGCGACGGGCTCAAGATCGCGGTGCCGCTCGATACCCCGATTCTGGCCGCCGCGGACGGCACCGTCGCCTATGTGGGCAGCGAAATTCCCGCGCTGGGGGGTCTCGTGATCCTACAGCATGGCAGCGGCTGGACCAGCGTCTATGGCCATGCCGGGCAGTTGATCGTCCAGCGGGGCCAATCGGTGAAACGCGGCCAGATGATCGCACTGTCGGGCGACAGCGGAACGAACCGCCCCCAATTGCATTTCGAACTCCGTCAGGGGCGCACCCCCGTCGATCCGCTGCCGAGATTGCCCCGCCCTTGAACCGCCGTCGCCTCCCCACCCATGCGCCGCTGCGGCGCAGATCGGGCGTGTCTCCGTGGGTTTCCATCGCCTGGCGCGTGGGGGCGGTTCTGGGTCTCTATGCCTTTGCCGTCGCCTTTCACTGGTTCGACCGGGCGGGGCTTCGTGACAATTTCGACGATCATATCAGCTTTCTCGACATCATCTATTTCACGATGATCTCGATCACCACGACCGGCTATGGCGATATCGTACCGATCTCGCAGGGCGCCCGCATGTTCGATGCGCTGGTGGTGACGCCGATCCGGATCTTCGTGATCCTGATCTTCATCGGGACCACCTATCAATTCATCCTCAAACGCACATGGGACAAGTGGCGCATGGCGCAGATCCAGAAAACGCTGACGGACCACATTGTCGTGGCGGGTTTCGGCAAGACGGGTTCGGACGCGGTCAACGAGTTGATCGCGCGCGGCACCGACCCCTCCTGCATCGTCGTGGTCGATGGCAGCGAACACGCACTCGCCCGCGCAGAGGACGCCGGTTGCAACGTCCTGGTCGGTGATGCGACGCGCGACCAGACGCTTCAGGATGTCCGCATCGATCGCGCGAGAACGCTGATCGTCGCCACCGGTCGCGACGATACCTCGATCCTCGTCACCCTCACCGCGCGCCACCTCGCGCCCAAGGTGCCGATCTCGATCATCATCAAGGCCGACGACAATGAACTGCCCGCCCGCGCGGCGGGGGCGAACACCGTGATCAACCCGGTCAGCTTTGCCGGGCTGCTGCTCGCCGGATCGGTCGAAGGGACGCATGTCGCCGACTATATGCTCGACCTCGCCTCGGTCGATGGGCGGGTGCATCTGTCGGAGCGGTGCGTGACGATGGCAGAGGTGGGCAAGCCGCTCTCCGCCATCACCACCGGCCTCGGCGTCCGCCTGTATCGCGACGGTACTCCCTTCGGCTTTTTCGAGGCCGAGGCGCAGAGCCTGCGCGAAGGCGATGTGGTGGTGGAGATCATACCGGGCACCGGCAACGCGGCATAGAATCACGTCGCGTCCGCAAGGTCGCGCCAGCCATGGTCGGGACGGGACGCAGAAACGTTCAGTCTTGCTCAGCGCCCAGCTTGACCATCTTGTCGAGCCATTCGGCACGGGCATCGGCGTCGCCCTCGACATTGCCGATCAAGATGCTCTCGACTGGCGTGATCCCGACCAGCTTGAGGATGTTCCTTCGAAAGCTCTTCACGCTATGAGCGCCGAAATAGAAGCGGTAGAACAGCGCCGGCATCCCCATCGTAACGATAAGCCGGGCCGACCGCCCGGCGAGTAGGCCCTTGGGCATCCGCCCCTGCGCGATCGCGAAACCGGGGCGGGCGACCTGTTCGAGAAATCCTTTGAGCAGCGCCGGCACGTCTCCCAGCCATAGCGGATAGAGAAAGACGATCTGCTTTGCCCAGATGATGTCGTCCTGTGCCGCCGCGATCGCCGGCGGCGGGGGCGCCTCCGCCCAGTCGGCGCGCGACCGAAGCAGCGGAAAATCGAGCGTTGCGAGATCGATGCGGCGAACATCGTGCCCGCCCGACTTGGCGCCTCGCGCATAGGCGTCGGCGAGCGCATGGACGAAGCGGCCGCGGTCCGGGTCAGGATGGCCGTCAATGACGAGAATATTGCTCATCCGTCGATTGTGGCGACAGCGCTCCAGTTGGCCGATACGTAGCTTCCCGGACGCCGCCCCCGGTGAAATCCGTAGTGCCTCGCCGATATCGAGCTCCTAGCCCCCTATCATGTCCACTGCACGCGCCAGCCCGAGTCGTCGATCACCCCGAGGGAGAACGATGCTGATCGCGGCGGGCGGGATGATGCTCGCCGCTGGGGCTGTGGTGGCGACGGCTTTTTCGGCGACAATGCGCAAGGCTGAACACCGGCTCGCCGGCGCAAGCGATATCGTCGGCACGCGGTTCGGCGATCTGGAATATGCGGTTAGGGGCGAAGGCCCCCCGATCATGATGATCCACGGCACCGGGGGCGGATTCGACCAGGGCCTGAGCTTTGGCCATGGGTTGATCGAGCGGGGTTACCGCGTGATCGCGCCGTCGCGGTTCGGCTATCTGCGCAGCGACTTTCCCGTCAATCCCTCTTCCGAAAACCAGGCCGACGCGCTTGTCGAACTGCTTGACCATTTGGGCATTGATCGCCTTCCCGTCGTTGCAGGGTCGGCCGGAGCGCTCGCCGCAATCCAGTTCGCATTGCGCCACCCGCAACGCTGTTCGTTGCTGGTGCTGCTCGTCCCGGCAGCCAATGTGACCGGACTCGACCCGGTCGAGATGACCGCGACCCAGAAGCTGTTCGTCGAACAGGCCCTGGGTTCCGACTTCGTCTACTGGTCCGCGCGCCGGATCGCACCGAAACAACTCGTCGCCAATCTCCTGGCGACCGATCCTCATCTGCTGAAGACCGTCAGCCCAGGCGAACGCGCGCGCGCCTATCGGATTCTCGACGAAATGCTGCCGATCAGCACGCGTTCACGCGGCCTATTGAACGACGCCAGACTGGCCGGCGCTTCGCACCCGGTGGACTACCGGAAAATCCGGGCGCCAACATTGATCCTCTCGGTCGAGGACGATCGGTTCGGAACCGCAGCAACCGCGCGGTATCTGGCTACTGTCATTCCCGATGCCACGCTGGTGATCCTGGAACGCGGCGGCCATATCTGGCTCGGCGCCGACGAGACCGTATCAGATCACGTTGCGCGCTTCATCCGGGCGCGCGGATCCTGACCTCTCACCGCCTCTGCGCCAACCACCACGCGTTCGTGACCTTGAACTTGAAGATCGGAGAATATTGGCGCGTCTCCTTCTGCGCCGCCGCATCGAAATCGCGATAGCTCGCCAGACGCGACATCAGCAGATCTCCTGCATCGCTCAAAAACGGATAAGAGCGCTGTGGCTGTCCGGTCAGCAGGAGGCTCATCCCCGCATACATCTGGAAATCGATCAGCAGTCTGTCGCTGCCGGTGCCCGATTGTTTTGCGACACTGACGAGGCGTTCGATCACCGGAACGACGAGATCGAGCCGTTCCGGATTGGTTTTCATCGTCAGCACCACCTGCCCCGTCAGCATCTTGATCCGCACCGACGCCGGGTTCACAGGGTTGTTTGCCGCTGCTTCCAGCCGCCGGACATAGGGTTCCGCCTCGGCGAACTTTTCGGCGTCGATCAGCGCCACCCCCAGCATCGCAGCCGCCATGTCGGTGACCGCCGATGCCGGGCCATATTGCTTTTCCGCACGGGCGAGTTCTGCGCGGGCAGCCGCGACCGGATCCGCCGGGGCGGCACCGGACCACCACGTAATACGCTCGCGAGCAGTGGAGCCGGGCTTCGCCAGCCGATCGACCCGCGCAGCCAGCAAGCGGGCCTCGTCCTCACGGTCCAGCCTGCGCAACGTGTTGGCGAGGCTTGCCATCGCATCGAGCGCCAGCGGCCCGCTCTCCCCTTCCGCCCGCTCAAAGAGCGCCAGCGCCTTGCGGAACGCCGGCTCCGCCTCGCGGTCGCGATCCATCGAATAATAGGCCATGCCCAGACACTCCTGGACGCGGCCGGACAGGACAACCTGTTCCGGCGTTGTCTCCGGCAGTTCCCGGGCGATCGGCAGTAACAGGTCCACCGCCGCCTGCCCCTGACCCAGATTCCATTGGGCGATGCAAAGCCCGACAGCCGCAATCACCGTCAGGCGGCCGGTGGCTCCATGGAGCTTGTGCGACACCGCCAGTCGCCGCTCTGCGGCAGGCAGATATTTGTTCAAGTCTTGCAAGCGCTCATAATAGCTCGTCAGAGCGCTGAGCATTATCAGCGCATCCTCGCTCTCGGGACCGACTCGCGTATCGACGTAATCGAGCGCCCGCAGGATCGTGCCCTCGACCTTGTCGTTGCCTGCCGTCGCGACCAGAACCGCGACACCGGCGGCAAGTGTGGCGCACGTGTCGCCATCCGGATGTGCCGTCCGGCAATTCTCGAACGCCGGAATGATGATCCCTGCGGCCTTGCCATATTCGCGCTTGGCGAACGCTGCCTCGCCCTCAGCCGGGATCGGAATGCGCGGCACGGTTTGCGCCGCCGCCGCCCCCGCTGCGCCCAACCCCGCCAGCGCCAGCATCGCAGCTCCGCCGGTTACCGCATGTCGTCGCAGATCGATCATCGCCTCTCCCCAGCCGATTAGAAAATGCGCTGTGTGGTGGTCGTACCGGTTTGAGCCTCCGGCGGGTGCTCGGCAACTGACAAGTTGCCGCCGCCCGGAGGTCGAGCGCACCCCCTTCCCCTATCTTTTTTCCCAAAATCGCCTATGTCGCCCGCCAATCATGGCAACGCGACTCCCCGAAGCCCCCAAGGTGGGCATGGTGTCGCTCGGCTGTCCCAAGAATCTGGTCGACAGTGAGCGTATCCTGACCAAGCTCCGCAGCGACGGCTATGCCATGTCCGCCGACTATGCCGGGGCGGACGTGGTGCTGGTCAACACCTGCGGCTTTCTCGACAGCGCCAAGGAAGAATCGCTCGAAGCGATCGGCGAGGCGATTGCGGAAAATGGCCGCGTCATCGTCACCGGCTGCATGGGCAAGGAGGCGGAGGTCATCCGCGCCCGCTTTCCCAATGTCTTGGCGGTCACAGGTGCGCATCAATATGAGGAAGTGGTTGGGGCCGTCCACGACGCCGCGCCGATGCCGCCCAACGCCTTTCTCAACCTCGTCCCCGACAGCGGGCTCAAGCTCACCCCGCGCCATTACAGCTATCTGAAGATTTCGGAGGGCTGCAACCATCGCTGTGCCTTCTGCATCATCCCCGCGCTGCGCGGCGATCTCGTCAGCCGCCGCCCCGACGCGATCCTGCGCGAGGCTGAAAAGCTGGTCGAAGCGGGGACAAGGGAATTGCTGGTCATCAGCCAGGACACGTCCGCGTACGGCGTCGATATCCGCAGGGAACCGCGGATGTGGAAGGGCGAGCATGTCGTCCCCCATATGACCGACCTGGCCCGCGAACTCGGCAAGATCGCCCCCTGGGTGCGGCTCCACTATGTCTATCCCTACCCCCATGTGGATCAGGTCATCCCGCTGATGGCAGAGGGGCTGATCCTCCCCTATCTCGACATCCCTTTTCAGCACGCCAGCCCGTCCGTCCTTCGGACCATGCGTCGCCCGGCGAACGAGGCGAAGGTGCTGGAGCGGTTGAAGAACTGGCGCAGCATCGCGCCGGATATCACCATCCGCTCGACCTTCGTCGTCGGCTTTCCCGGTGAGACCGAGGCGGATTTCCAATATCTGCTCGACTGGCTCGACGAAGCCCAACTCGACCGCGTCGGCGCGTTCCGCTTCGAGCCGGTCGAGGGTGCCGCCGCCAACGACCTGCCCGGCGCGGTTCCCGAAGCGGTCAAGGAAGAACGCTACGCCCGGATCATGGAGAAGACTGCGGCGATCAGCGCGGCCAAGCTTCAGGCAAAGGTCGGTCACACGCTCGAAGTGATTATCGATGAGGTCGATGGCGACGGTGCCAATGCCCGGTCACAGGCCGACGCGCCCGAGATCGACGGAACGGTGTTCCTGCGCGACGCCGGACATCTGAAGCAGGGCGAAATCGTCGCAGTCGAGATTGAGGACGCCGACGAGCACGATCTGTACGGCGTGCCGCTCCCGGCGGATGGACGGGTTACAGCCAGATTCCCTTTACCGTGACCTTTAGAATGGGGATTACGGGCTCACACTCTCCGCAGCGCTCCGCGTTCGGGTTAGGTTCACGCGACTGACGCAATTGTCCGCTGAACGGATCGGTCGGACTCTGCGAACATCTTTCTGTCGACGGGCGGCCGGTCCGATCAAGTTCGGCAGCCATCGCGTTCGGGGGATCCGCATATTCGACCGAAGATGGGACAGTCGGCGCGCGCCGACGCTTTAGATTGTGCGGTATGGATCGCAACAACCGGTATAAGGACCGTAACAACGATCGTTGCGCAGCGTCAGACGCGCACATCGGATTGCGCTTGGCGCCTCTGCTCTGACTCCAGTTAATAGGTGGAATATGGCGCATGTCGAACAATTCGTTGTCGCGCGTTCCACAGCTTCCCGAGCCCGGCGTCCGCGATCCGAATACAGACTTCGAACAAGATCCAGATCGGCATGAGCGAGAGGAGCAGAAGCAGGAGCGGCAGCGAAACCGGCAACAGAACCAGCGCTGCGCGCCGCACCCAGCGCGGCCAGAACAGGGGCCGCAGCACATACCAGCTTGCCGACGGGCGGGGCCTATCCCTCCGTCTTTGCGCGCGCCGATTTTTTGAGACCTGCCTCTCGTCCACGACTCCCCCGCTCCATCCAGCCCAGCCGACTGTCTGTCACCGCCTTACCCACAATGATGATAAACGAATATGCTAAATCTGCATAGTGCATTTTGCACTATTCTTACCCCCTCGGACACAGATTGCTGCTGATGCAGAACTCGCGCAAAACGCCGTTCGAGGAGCCGTACATCGCAATTATCGATAGTCTGGTTCGGCGCCGGAAGCAGATCGGGGTGAGCCAGATCGAACTGGCTGCGGCCTTGGGATATGACCAGTCGTTCGTCAGCCGGATCGAGCGGCGCCAGCGACGCCTGGACGTCTGGGAATTCGTTCGCTTTTGTAGGGCGTTAGAACTTAACCCCGGCGATGTGCTGGACCCGCAATTGAACAAGGCAGATTGAAGTTGAACCCTGCCCGCCCCCTAGGAAACGGATGGATCGCGAGCGCGCGACCACTGCGAAAGATCGCATTGATACCGGTTTTCTGGCTGGTTCTGGCGGGCGTCGCTCCGCCGATTGCAGCCGAATCGGCAGTCGTCGATCCGCTGACGATCGAAGACGACGACTTCGCCCGCCATCGCGATCCTGCCATTTGGCGGGGACTCGCCGTGACCCGGATCGAGTTTCGCGAGGAGCGCGGCGCCTGGCGCCTGTTCCGTATAGCGAACAAAAAAAAGCCGCGCGGCCCGTTGTGGTTCGTGCCGCACGACGACGAAAATGCCGGGTTCGAAGCCGCGCTGGCCGGGGTTCGGACCTATGGCGGGGTCGTGATCGCGGTCGATACGGGCATCGCCGAAGACGGCAAGCGCCGCAACGCCGCGGTCGATCGCGGGCGACCGATCGACCCCAACCGCAATTTTCGCGACGGTACGCCGCTCTACGCCAATATGATCCTGGCCGATTATCATCGCGGCGCGCGGCCGATCATCGCCCTTCACACCAATTCGCCGGGCTTCGACACTAGTGCCTCGCGCTGCAACCAGGGCGACCCGCCGGGCCGGGGCGAGGTGTCGATCCGCTTCTGCAGCGATGTCATGCAGCCTCATGCGTCGCAGGCCCGCGCTTGGCCGTTCGACGACGACGACAGCCTGGCCTATGTCGCCTATCGCTCGGGCCGTTCGCCCTATTCCGCCTGGTGCGGCAAGGCGCTGGCGCTGGCCGACTTCAACGTCGTGTTCGAACGGGTGAGCGTCAGCGACGGATCGCTCTCCAACTATGCGCTGCTGCGCGGCATGGACTATGTGAATTTCGAGACGCAAGAGCGCGGCCTCGACCCCGCCCGCCTCGCGGAAAGCCGCAACCGCCTCACCGCGATGATCGATCGCGCCATGGACCTCTGCACCGCGCCCGCCATTGCGCTCCAAGGCCGATAAACCTATCTTACTTCCGTCTTACGGAGGCGCGAATGAACGCGATCACCACCAAATTGTCGAGCAAGGGCCAGCTGGTCCTGCCCAAGGCGTTGCGCGACAAGCTCAAATGGACGGCGGGCACCGAACTTATTGTCGAGAACACGCCGGGTGGCGTGGTGATTCGCAAAGCGAAGCCCTTTCCACCCACGACCCTGGATCAACTCGCGGGTAGTCTGGCGAAATACTATACTGGCCCGCCGAAAACGATAGAGGAGATGGACGAGGGGATCGCGCAGGTTGTGCAAGAACGCGATGCGCGCAGTCGATACTAACGTCCTCGCCCGCTTTCTCCTGCGCGATGATGAACGGCAACACCTCCTCTCGCGCGCCTTATTGGAAGCGAGTGCGGTCTTCGTTCCGATAACGGTTGCGCTGGAACTCGAATGGGTATTGCGGAGCTATGACCTCCCACGTGCTCAAGTCGTTCGGACAATCCGTGACCTAATGGGATTGCCGAACGTCATTTTCGAGGATTCGGACCGTCTCCGCGAGGCTCTCAGCCTCGTGGATGGAGGCGCGGATTTCGCCGACGCATTTCATCTGGTTCGCTGCGGCGGCTGCACGGACTTCGTCACCTTCGACAAGGCGCTCGCCGCAACCGCGCCCGACCGCGTTACCCTCCTCACAGCCTGAGTATCCATGACCGACCTGTCCCCCCTGCTCCAGCCCGATCGCGGCCAGCCCGCCCGCACGCTCCACGTCGTCCGCCCCGACCAATGGGCCGACTGGCTCAAGGCACAGCCCGCGCGCATCCGCACCACCATTGCCGCGCACAAGCTGACCGGCAAGGCGGGGAACCGCGCGGTGCTGCCGGGCGACAAGGACGACGACTGGTCGATGCTGCTCGTATGCGATGAGGCGGAGGGTTCGCCGTTCCGCATCGCCTCGCTCGGCGAACAGCTTCCCGCAGGGACCTATCGCCTTGCAACCGGCGAACCGGGCGGCGCGATGCTCGGCTGGGTGCTCGCTCAATATCGCTTCGATCGCTACCGCAAGGACGACACAGCACAGGGACCGCGCGTCCTGCTGACCGGCGAACCCGGCCGGATCGAGGAGACGCTGCGCCTCGCCACCGCTACCTTCAAGGTGCGCGACCTGATCAACATGCCCGCGTCGGACATGGGGCCCGCAGACCTGGAGGCGGAGGCAGCGTCACTCGCAAGGGTCCATGGCGCATCGCTCAACGTGACCCGTGGCGACGCGCTGGAACAGGGCTATCCAATGATCCATGCCGTCGGCATGGCCGCCGCGCGGGGGCGCGAGCCGCGGCTGATCGAACTGGAATGGGGCGATCCCACGCATCCGCGCCTCGCACTCGTCGGCAAGGGGGTGTGCTTCGATACCGGCGGGCTCGATATCAAGCCGAGCGCCGGGATGCGCCTGATGAAGAAGGACATGGGCGGCGCTGCCCATGCGTTGGCGCTCGCCGGAGTGGTGATGGGACAACGCCTGCCCGTCCGCCTTCACCTCCTCGTCGCCGCGGTCGAAAATTCGGTGGCGGGCAACGCCTTCCGCCCCGGCGACGTGCTGCGTACCCGCAAGGGACTGACGGTGGAAAACACCAATACCGATGCCGAGGGGCGGTTGATCCTCGGTGATGCGTTGACCAGGGCAGTCGAGGCCAAGCCCGACCTGATCCTCGATTTCGCCACGCTCACCGGGGCTGCCCGCGTCGCGCTCGGCCCGGATCTTCCCGCCCTGTTCGCCAATAACGATGCGCTCGCGGGTGCGATGCTCGACGCGGGCGACGCGGCGAAGGATCCGCTGTGGCGCCTGCCGCTGTGGGACGGCTATGACGAGATGCTCAAATCCGACATCGCCGACATGGTTAACGCGCCCGATGGCCCGTTCGCCGGACCGATCACCGCCGCACTGTTCCTGCGCCGCTTCGTGCCCAGGGACATTGCCTGGGCGCATCTCGACCTCTTCGCCTGGCGTCCCGCCGCCAAGCCGGGCCGCCCCAAAGGGGGCGACGCGATGGGCCTGCGCGCGACCTGGGCGATGCTCAAAGGGCGCTATTCGGACACAGCATAAGCGGCGCTATCGGCTCGACTTCGCTTCATCGGGACGCCAAGATGGCGGGCATGACGAACCTGCGCAATGGCGGCCGCATTCTGGTCGATAATCTCGTGGCCCAGGGCTGCGATCGTATCTTTCACGTCCCGGGCGAAAGTTTTCTGGCGGTGCTCGACGCACTGCACGACGTGGCGCAGATCGATCTGGTGACCTGTCGGCACGAGGGCGGCGCCGCCTTCATGGCCTGCGCCGACGGCGCGATGACGGGGAAGCCCGGCATCTGCTTCGTCACCCGCGGCCCTGGCGCCACCAATGCCAGTATCGGCGTCCATGTCGCGATGCAGGATTCGATCCCGATGATCCTGTTCATCGGCGATGTCGACCGCTCGATGCGAGACCGCGAAGGGTTTCAGGAAGTCGATTTCCCCGCATTTTTCGGACCCATCGCCAAATGGGCGACGCGGATCGAGGATGCAGCGCGTATCCCCGAATATATCGCCCGCGCATGGAATGTCGCGATTTCCGGCCGCCCCGGCCCGGTCGTGATCGCGCTGCCCGAAGATATGCTGACCGACGCGGTCGAGACGCGCGACCGCCCCCGCCTCAGCCGCCATAGCGCGGGTCTCGATCCCGACGATTTCACCGATGTCCTCGATCTGCTCCGGACCGCCGAGCGTCCGGTCGCCATTGTCGGCGGTGCAGGATGGGATGTCGCGACGGGCGCCGCATTCGATGCCTTCGCGCGCAGCTGGGGCATTCCCGTCGCCGGCGCATTCCGGCGACAGGACGCCATCCCCAATGCCTCGCCCGCTTGGGCCGGCAATCTCGGCTATGGCCCCAACCCGAAGCTGGTCGAGCGGATCAAGGCCGCCGATCTGCTGCTGGTGGTCGGCGCACGGCTGGGCGAAGCGACGACCGACGGTTACACGCTCGTGACGCCGGATCATCCCGGCCAGACGCTGATCCACGTCCATCCCGATGCGGGCGAACTCAACCGCGTCTATCGCGCCGATCTCGGCATCGCTGCCCCGGTGTTCGAATTCGCCGCCATGCTCGCCGCCGCCGATGCGCCCGAAACGCCCCGACCCGCCGGTGCGCAGGCGCATGAGGATTGGCTCGACTGGTCCACGCCAACCCGACGCGACGCGGTTGCCCTCGACCTTGGCCAGTGTGTCGCCGCGATGCGCGAACGGCTCGACGCCGATCATACGATCATCTGCAACGGCGCCGGCAATTTCTCCGCCTGGTGGCACCGTTACTGGCCCTATGGCGCACAGCCTGCACAGCTCGCCCCGACCGCAGGCGCAATGGGATATGGCACCCCCGCCGCGGTTGCCGCCGCGCTGCGCCGCAAGGACAAGCTGGCCGTTGCTCTGGCGGGCGATGGCGACTTCCTGATGAACGGCCAGGAGCTGGCCACTGCGGTCCAGCATGGCGCCGATATGCTCGTGCTCGTCATCGACAACGGCGCCTATGGCACCATCCGTATGCATCAGGAGCGTGAATTTCCGGAGCGCCTGTCCGGCACCACGCTGCACAATCCTGATTTTGCCGCGCTGGCCCGCGCCTATGGCTGCTGGTCGGAAAGCGTCGAGCGCACTGCGGACTTCGCGCCCGCGCTCGACCGTGCATTGGCGGAGCGCGGCGTACGCCTGCTCCATCTCAAGACCGATGTGGAATTCATCACCCCCGCGACGACGATCGCGGCGATCCGGGGATAGTCAGGCCGTGGCGCGTCGGCGCTCGCTCAGCGCAGCGTTGATCGCGTCCATCGCCCAACGTTCACACAGGCCGACGGCCCGAGCGAACGCCTTCACAAAGCCCTTGAGATAGATGACCCCCGGAATCACGTCGAACCGCTCCGCCTCGATCGCGGCGAGATAGCGGATCGGCACGCGTGTGGTTTCCGCCACCTGCTCGATCGTCATCGCGCAGCGTCGGCGGGCTTCGGCCAGCACGGTGCCCACGCTGCCGCGCGGTTCCACACGCCAATCGCCTTTCGCGAAGGGAAGTATTGGTTGCTCAGTCATTGCGTTCATCGGCGTCAAGCCCCCCGGCTGGCTGACAACGCCGGGACTCGTCCCGGCCCGGAACAGCAACATGACTCGAATCGCATCGCGAGTCGAGACGGCTCACCTATGAAAAAGGGCCGTTTCCCGCAGAAAACGGCCCTAATTCGGGTCAACGCTGTTGGACAGCGGTCAAATATCGTCGCCTAGAGCGCCCTTCACCTTCCCGCTGAATTGCTGGGCCTTGCCCTTGCCTTCCTGCTCGGCGCCTTCCGCGCGGGTCTCGGGATCGTTGCTCTGCTGCTTTGCCTTGCCGATCGCCTCGTTGACGTTGCCTTTGATCTTGTCGGTCAGTTCGCCCATGATGGGTCTCCAATGGCTCTAGGGTTGGGGTTGCAACATCAACCGATGGGAGAGGCAGGAGTTCCGAATTTACGGCCTGAATTCCGGTGGTTCCGATCGTGCCGGACCGGATAGCGCACCTGTATCAGCGCCACGCCGCCGCATTCGACGCGGCACGCCGTGGCAGTTTCCCCGAACGAACCTGGCTCGAACGGTTTGAGCGGATGCTCCCACGGGGCGCGTCCGTGCTCGATCTTGGCTGTGGCGGCGGCGAGCCGGTGGCGCGCTTTCTGATCGACCACGGCCATCACCTGACCGGCATCGATACCTCGACCACGCTCATCAGCCTCGCCCGCACCCGCTTTCCGCGTCACCAATGGATCGAGGCCGACATGATGCGCTTCGGCGCCGAGACCGCGGCCTATGACGGCATCCTCGCCTGGTGCAGCCTGTTCCATCTCGAACCGCAATGGCAGGAAAAGCTGATCCGACGGATGAGCGTATGGCTGCGCAAGGGCGGCGTCGCACTGTTCAACACCGGCCCGGCAAACGGCGTTGCGATTGGCGAATTCGAGGGCGAGGAACTCTATCACGCCAGCCTCGCCCCCGCCGAATATCGCGCGATCTTCGCCGAATGCGGGCTGAGCGTAATCAACAATGTGATCGAGGACGCCAGCTGCGGCGGCTTCACGGTCTGGCTGGTGGGGAAGGTGTGATGCGGTTCATCGGCTGGCTGCTCGGCGCGTTGCTCCTGATCCTTGTAGGCTGGATCGGCGGGCCGGTCGCGATGGCAAGCTATCGCGTGGCGACGGCATCCGATCCGGACTTTGAGCGGCGCATCGCAGCGAGCGCGCTCTTGGACGCCCGAAGTCGCGCATCGGCAGGCATCATCGAACTGATTGATCCCGCGACCGACACAGAGGCGGTCCGAGCATGTGGCTATGACCCTGATATAATGCTTCGTGAGACTGACGTGCCTTTTCTTCAAACAGTCGATTGGACCCTCACCCTCCTCAACCTTCAAGCAGACCGAGCTGATGAAATGACGATGCGTCGCCTTCGGAGTGTTGCGCTCGCACGCACCTACTCCGCTGAAACGATGACGGCGCTAGCCACGTGCCTCGACTCGCCGTTGAAAGGCCAGTGTCTCCCGCACGTAGAAAAAATGTCCAACGATGCAGACAAGATCAACATGGCAGAACTGACGAAGGAACGGGTGTTTTCACGCGAGCAGACACTGCGGATCAAATGCATCTTTCTCGACGGTGCAGCCGACCGGCGCGGTATCGCAAAGAGTACACCCGCCCCTAACCCCGCCCCCTAGATCAACCCCGCCAGCGGGCTCGACGGATCGGCATAGCGTCGCTGCCCCATCCGCCCGCTGCGGTACGCCATCCGCCCGCTCTCGACCGCCAGCTTCATCGCCCGCGCCATCAGGATCGGGTCCTTGGCCTCGGCGATCGCGGTGTTCATCAGCACGCCGTCGCAGCCAAGCTCCATCGCCACCGCCGCGTCGCTCGCGGTGCCGACGCCTGCATCGACCAGCACCGGCACCGTCGCACCCTCGACGATAAGGCGGATGGTCACGCGGTTCTGGATGCCCAGCCCCGAACCGATGGGCGCGCCCAGCGGCATGATCGCCACCGCGCCCGCATCCTCCAGCCGCTTCGCCGCGATCGGATCGTCGACGCAATAGACCATCGGCAGGAAACCCTCCTTGGCCAGCACCTCGGTCGCGCGCAGCGTCTCATGCATGTCGGGGTACAGCGTCTTCGCCTCGCCCAGCACCTCCAGCTTGACCAGGTCCCATCCCCCCGCCTCGCGCGCCAGCCGCAATGTGCGGATTGCACTCTCGGCGTCGAAACAGCCTGCGGTGTTGGGGAGATAGGTGATCTTCTTCGGATCGATGAAGTCGGTCAGCATCGGCGCCTTGGGATCGCTGACATTCACCCGCCGCACCGCGACTGTGACGATCTCTGCGCCCGAAGCCTCGACCGCCGCCGCATTCTGCGCAAAATCCTTGTACTTGCCGGTCCCGACGATCAGCCGCGAGGTAAAGGTCCGCCCCGCCACCGTCCAGCTATCGTCATCGTGATCGCCGCCGCCGACGAAATGGACGATCTCGATCTCGTCGCCATCCTGCACCTCAACCTGTGCCAGCGTCGAGCGCGGAACGACTTCCAGATTGCGTTCCACCGCCACCTTTTCCGGAACCAGCCCCAGTTCGTTGGCGAGTTCGGCGAGCGTGATGCCGCCCGCAACGCGGCGATGCTCGCCATTGACCGTGATGGTGATCGTCCCGTCGGTATGAGTCATGCTGGTCCTTTCGCTGGCGCGCGATATAGGGAGTTCGGCGCAAGGCTCAAATGCGGGCCGAAAAATCTCGGGGAAACGAATTGGCCGATACCATCTATGTCCTCAACGGCCCGAACCTGAACCTGCTCGGCACGCGCGAGCCGGAAATCTATGGGTCGGACACGCTCGATGACATCGCCGGAATGCTGGAGGATCGCGCCCGCGAACTCGACCTGACGATCGATATGCGCCAATCGAATCATGAAGGGCATCTGATCGACTGGATGCATGAGGCGCAGGCGGTGGGGGCGAAAGCGGTGCTGCTCAATGCCGCCGCCTTCACCCATAGCAGCATCGCGTTGCACGACTGCATCAAGGGCATCCGCACCCCCGTGATCGAGGTGCATCTGTCGAATCCCCACCGGCGCGAGGAATTCCGTCATTTGAGCTATGTCGGTCGTGCCGCTAAAGGAACCATCGCCGGGTTCGGCGCGCTTTCCTACTTGCTTGCGCTTGAAGCCGCCGCGCGCCTCTGATCCGGGACCCGTTTGCAAGCGGGTTCATCTTCACTAAGAGGCGCGGTTTCCGGGCGCCCATGGGATTTGGGCACGTCATGATTTTCGAGGTCGCATGAGCGAAGAACACAAAAAGGGGATGCACGTCGATATCGAGCTGGTTCGCCAGCTCGCCGCCGTGCTGGACGACACCAATCTGACCGAGATCGAGGTCGAGGATGGCGATCGCAAGGTCCGCGTCGCGCGCAAGGTAAGCAGCGCGCCGGTCGCCTATGCGGCACCGGCGCCGATGCCCTCCCCCGCCGCTCCCGCCGCTCCGCCGACCATGCCATCGGACCCCGCTTCGATCACGCCGGCACATGAAAATGCGGTCAAGTCGCCGATGGTCGGCACCGCCTATCTCGCCGCCGAACCCGGCGCGAAGCCGTTCGTCACGGTTGGACAGCAGGTCAAGGCGGGCGACACGCTGGTGATCGTTGAGGCGATGAAGGTGATGAACCCGATCGCGGCGCCGCATGGCGGCACGGTCAAGGCGATCCTGGTCGAGAATGGCCAGCCGGTCGAGTTCGACCAGCCGCTCGTCGTTGTTGAGTAAGTCGACTTCGTCGATGCGGCACCGGCCCGCTCCCCCACCCGGCCACCCATATCATGCTACCGCTGGGTGGCCGGGTGGGGGAGCGGGCCGGTCCCGCCTAGGAAACAAAAATGCCTGAAATCAAGAAGCTCCTGATCGCCAATCGTGGCGAGATCGCGCTGCGTATCCATCGAGCGTGCCATGAGATGGGGATCAAGACGGTCGCGGTTCATTCGACCGCCGATGCCGATGCGATGCATGTCCGTCTGGCGGACGAGGCGATCTGCATCGGCCCGCCAGCCGCCGCCGACAGCTATCTCAACATCCCCAACATCATCTCGGCGGCCGAGATCAGCGGCGCCGACGCGATCCACCCCGGCTATGGCTTTCTCAGCGAGAACGCCAAGTTCGCCGAGATCGTCGAGCTGCATAACCTGATCTTCGTCGGGCCGAAGCCCGAGCATATCCGCATCATGGGCGACAAGATCGAGGCGAAGCGCACCGCCGGTGCGCTCGGACTTCCGCTCGTCCCCGGTTCGGACGGCGCGATCAGCGATCTCGACGAGGCCAAGGCGATCGCCGCGAAGGCCGGCTATCCGGTCATCATCAAGGCGGCTTCAGGTGGCGGCGGGCGCGGCATGAAGGTCTGCACGTCCGAAGACGAGCTTGAGACGCTGATGCAGCAGGCAGGCCGCGAGGCCAAGGCTGCGTTCGGCGATGCCACCGTCTATCTCGAAAAATATCTCGGCAATCCGCGCCACATCGAAATCCAGATCTTCGGCGACGGCAACGGCAACGCAATTCATCTCGGCGAGCGCGACTGCTCGCTCCAGCGCCGCCACCAGAAGGTGCTGGAAGAGGCCCCCTCTCCCGTGCTCGGCCAGGCCGACCGCGACCGGATCGGCACGATCTGCGCAAAGGCGATGGCCGACATGGGCTATCGCGGCGCGGGGACGATCGAATTCCTGTGGGAAGACGGCGAATTCTACTTCATCGAGATGAATACCCGGCTCCAGGTCGAACATCCGGTGACCGAGGCGATCACCGGCCTCGACCTTGTCCGCGAACAGATTCGCATCGCCGAGGGGCATCCGCTCACGCTGCGCCAGCAGGACGTCCAGTTCCGCGGCCACGCGATCGAATGCCGCATCAATGCCGAAGATCCGCGCACCTTCGCGCCCTCGCCGGGTCTGGTGAAGCAATATCACGCGCCGGGCGGCATGAACGTCCGCGTCGATAGCGGCCTATATTCGGGCTACAAGATCCCGCCCTATTATGACAGCATGATCGCTAAGCTGATCGTGTACGGCACCACCCGCCAGGGCGCACTGCGCCGCCTGCGCCGCGCGCTGGAGGAGTTCGTGATCGAGGGCGACGGGATGAAGAACACGATTCCCCTGCACCAGGCGCTGCTCGACGTGCCGGAGTTCCAGCAGGGCGAGTACACGATCAAGTGGCTCGAAGAATGGTTGGCGAAGCAGGACGCGGAATAATCAAGGCATCCGTTTGCCCTGAGCCTGTCGGAGGACCTTACCCGCGCCGTCGGCACGAAGCGCTTCGACAGGCTCAGCAAACACGGAGGTTCGCGTGAACGTCACCATCTACCACAACCCCCGCTGCTCGAAATCGCGCGAGGCGCTGGCGATCCTGACCGACGCCGGCGCCGATGTGACGGTGGTCGAATATCTCAAGACCCCGCCGTCGCGCGCCGAACTCGCGCGGCTTTATGCGAAGGGCGGCATGTCCCCGCGCGACGGTCTGCGCAAGGCGGAAGCGGGCGCGAAGGCGTTGAAGGACGCGTCGGACGATGTGATTCTCGACGCCATGGCGGCGGACCCGATCCTGATCGAACGCCCGTTGGTCGAAACCGACAAGGGCGTCCGCCTCGGCCGCCCCCCTGAGGCGATTCGCGAGATTCTCTAGGCCGCGTCGCGGGCGCGCGCCGCCATTTCCTCGGTCACGTCGAGCTTGGTTCCGTAGAGAAGCCGGGCCACCCCATCCTCCGCGACGACGTCCGCGGTGACCCGCATCCAGCGGAGTTCGCCGTCGGCACGCCGGATCCGCGCCTCGAAGGTGAAGCTGCCGCAGGTCGCAATCGCTTCTGCACGCAGCCGCGCGAGCTCCGCGTGCGATTCGGGCAGGTACATTTTCAGGATTTCCTCGCGCGTGACCGGGATGCCCCGCTCAAGCCCGAACAGATCATAGACGCCATCGCTCCAGCGCAGCGCATTATCGGAAAGATCGCATTCCCAGCGCGCCTGCAACGGCATCAACCGAGTCGCGTGGCCAGCCATATTGTCCATGTCGGTGGGTTACCCCAACATTCACTAAAGTCCAGTCAACGCGCGTGACCTCGACGCCCCGCGCGGCTATCGCTGCGGCCATGCCCACCCGTTCGTCCGACTCGCTGATTTTCGAACCGGGCCGCAATTGCTGGCGGGTCGAACCCGCCGACAAACTCTCCGTCATCGTCGATGCCGACGCCTATTTCCGCACCGCCCGCGCGGCGATGCTGACCGCGAAGAAACAGATTCTGCTGATCGGCTGGGACTTTGATTCGCGCATTCTGCTCACCCATGACGACCCGCCCGACCATCCCGAGGCCCCGCGTGAGGTCGGCGCGTTCATTTCATGGCTGGTTCAACGCAATCC
Organism: Sphingomonas suaedae; assembly: GCF_007833215.1. Classification (NCBI taxonomy): domain Bacteria; kingdom Pseudomonadati; phylum Pseudomonadota; class Alphaproteobacteria; order Sphingomonadales; family Sphingomonadaceae; genus Sphingomonas; species Sphingomonas suaedae. Next base: position 903,458 of record NZ_CP042239.1, on the reverse strand, counting down.
CGACCTCAAGGTCCATGTCCTGCGCTGGGATGTCGGCGCGCTCATGGCGCTGCTACGGGGGCACACGCTTCAGACGCTCATCAAATGGAAGCTGTCGAAACGCATCCATCTGCTGCTCGACGCCACGCACCCGCCCGGCGCTTCGCATCACCAGAAGATCGTCGTGATCGACGATTGCATCGCCTTTTGCGGCGGGATCGACATGACGCTGGGCCGCTGGGACACGCGCGCGCATGGCGATGGCGATCCCGGGCGGATCAACCCGGGCGGCGACCGCTACATGCCGTGGCACGACGCGACCACCGCGATCACCGGACCTGCCGCACGCGCGCTTGGCGACCTTTGCCGCGAGCGCTGGCAACGCGCGGGCGGAACCCCGATCGACCCGCCGCAGGTCGAGCAGGATTGCTGGCCGAAAACGCTGTCTCCCGATTTCACCGACGCGCGCATCGCCATCGCCCGAACCCAGCCTCAGCTGAACGGCGACGAGCCGGTGCAGGAGATCGAGGCGCTCTATCTCGACCTGATCGCCTCGGCGCGGCGCTTCATCTATGCCGAAAGCCAGTATTTCGCATCGCGCAAGATCGCCGAAGCCATTGCCCGCCGCCTCGCCGAGCCCGATGGCCCCGAATTCGTGATCGTCAATCCCGCCCATGCGGATGGCTGGCTGGAGCAGGAGGCGATGGACACCGCCCGCGCGCGGCTGTTTCAGGCGCTCAAGCGGCGCGACCCGCATGATCGCCTGCGTATCTATCACCCCGTTACCGAGGCGGGCGACCCGATCTATGTCCATGCCAAGGTGCTGACGGTGGACGACCGGCTGCTGCGCGTCGGCTCCTCCAATTTCAACAACCGCTCGCTGGGTCTCGACACCGAGTGCGACGTGGCACTGGCCGCGCGCGGCGAGGACGAGGCGAGGCGGATCGCCGCGATCCGCAACGGCCTGATCGCCGAACATCTCGGCACCGATTCGCTCACGGTCGCCGACCGGATCGCCCGGACCGGATCGCTGGTCGCCGCGATCGAGGGGCTGCGTTGCGCCGGTCGCTCGCTGCGGCCCTATCGCGTACCCGATCTCGACACGGTCGAAGCCTGGCTCGCCGAAAACCAGCTGCTCGACGCGGGCGACGAATCCCCGTTCGAGGCGATGGCGAAGGGCGGGTTGCTGAGGCGGCTGCGGCGTCGCTAGAGCGCAAACGGGCTAAGTTTCACGTTCCCCGGCGCAGGCCGGGGTCCAGTTGCGAGCAGTTTCGGGGGACGGGATGCCGCCTCTTGTTCGTAGAAACTGGGCCCCGGCCTTCGCCGGGGAACAGAGAGATGAAAGTCGGGCCGAAAACGGTCTGATCCTCCGACGCTCGGGAACGATCTCGAACAGGGAAGTCGCGGCATCCATCGCCGCCCCGTCCGCGCGCGCTGCGCTCCCAAGAACCAGCAGCACGCCAAACGCCCCGGTCAGCGTCAGTGCGGCCGCTGGCGCGGATTCGAAAGGGTGGCGATACCCATGCCGTCCAAACGCACGGCCCGCCTGAACCGCTGCCTGATGCGGGGGGATGACGCGGCGGCGCGTCCCCGCTATGCGCGCGACCATGACCCAAAACGCCCCAGCCATCACGCCCGAAATCGTCGCCGAACACGGCCTTTCGCCCGAGGAATATGCGCGCGTGCTGCACGCGATGGGGCGCGAGCCGAACCTGACCGAACTCGGCATCTTCTCGGTAATGTGGTCCGAGCATTGCAGCTACAAGTCCAGCCGCATCCATCTCAAGAAGCTCCCGACCGAAGCGCCCTGGGTGATCTGCGGCCCCGGCGAGAATGCCGGCGTGATCGACATCGGCGATGGACAGGCGGCGATCTTCAAGATGGAGAGCCACAACCACCCATCCTATATCGAACCCTATCAGGGCGCGGCGACCGGGGTCGGCGGCATCCTGCGTGACGTGTTCACCATGGGTGCGCGTCCGATCGCCAACATGAACGCGCTGCGCTTCGGGCGCCCCGATCATCCGAAGATGAAGCATCTGATCGCCGGCGTCGTCCATGGCATCGGCGGCTACGGCAATTGCGTCGGCGTTCCGACCGTCGGGGGAGAAGTGAACTTCCACAAGGCCTATGACGGCAACATCCTGGTGAATGCGATGACGGTCGGCGTCGCGCAGCAGGACAAGATTTTCTACAGCGCCGCCGCAGGCATCGGCAATCCGGTTGTCTATGTCGGCTCCAAGACCGGTCGCGACGGCATCCATGGCGCGACGATGGCCAGCGCCGATTTCGACGAGCATAGCGACGAGAAGCGCCCGACCGTGCAGGTCGGCGATCCCTTCACCGAAAAGCTGCTGATCGAGGCGTGCCTGGAACTGATGGCGTCGGACGCGATCGTCGCGATCCAGGATATGGGCGCGGCGGGCCTGACCTCGTCCAGCGTCGAGATGGCGTCGAAGGGCGGCGTCGGCATCGAACTGGTGATGGACAATGTCCCCCAGCGCGAAACCGGCATGACGCCGTACGAAATGATGCTGTCGGAGAGCCAGGAGCGGATGCTCATGGTTCTGAAACCCGGCCGCGAAGCCTTTGCCGAAGCGATCTTCCGCAAATGGGAACTGGACTTCGCCGTTATCGGCACGGTCACCGATACCGGTCGCATGATACTCAAGTGGAAGGGCGAAACCGTCGCCGACATTCCGCTCGCGCCGCTCGCCGACGAAGCACCGCTCTACGACCGCCCGCATGTGCCGACGCCCAAGCCCGCCGACCTGGCGGACGAACCGGAATGCGCGGATATCACCGCCGACCTGATCAAGCTGATGGGCTCGCCCGACATCGCCTCGCGCCGCTGGATCTGGGAGCAGTACGACCATATGGTCGGCGCCGACACCGTCCAGCGTCCGGGCGGCGACGCGGCGGTAGTCCGCGTCCATGGCACCGACAAGGCGCTGGCCATAACCACCGACTGCACCCCGCGCTATTGCTTTGCCGATCCGGTCGAGGGCGGGAAGCAAGCCATCGCGGAGGCATGGCGCAACCTCACCAGCGTCGGCGCGACGCCGCTCGCGGTCACCAACTGCCTCAACTTCGCCAACCCGCAGCGTCCCGAGATCATGGGCCAGATCGTCGGGTGCCTCGAAGGGATGGGCGACGCGTGCCGCGCGCTCGACTTCCCGATCGTGTCGGGCAACGTCTCGCTCTACAATGAGAGCAAGGCGACCGGCGGCGGCTCCGCGATCCTGCCCACCCCCGCGATCGGCGGCGTCGGCATCCTTGCCGACTGGTCGAAGTCGATGACGATCGGCTTCAAGGCGACCGGCGACGCGATCCTCGCGGTGGGCGAGCGGGGCGGCCATCTCGGCCAGTCGATCTGGCTGCGCGAAATCCATGGCCGCGAGGAAGGTCCGCCCCCGCCGGTCGACCTCAAGGCCGAAAAGCGTACCGGCGACTTCATCCGCGCGATGATCGATCGCGGCCTTGTCAACGCGGTCCACGACGTTTCCGACGGCGGCGTCGCCGTCACGCTCGCCGAAATGGCGCTCGCGAGCGGCATCGGCGCGATGATCGACCAGGCGCAGCCGTTCGGCGTCGCGGGCAGCTTCTTCGGCGAGGATCAGGGCCTCTACATCGTCACCGTCCCCGACGAGGCGCTGACCGAATTCCTGACCGCCGCGTCGGAGGCCGACGTCCCCGCCGACCCGATGGGCCGGACGATCAAGGACCGCCTGATCTTCGAACTCGACGAAGGCGATTGGTGCGTGACGATCGACACGCTGCGTACCGCGCATGAGGGCTTCTTCCCGGCGCTGATGGGCCCCGACGCGGCGATGGCGTGACCTCAACCTTCGTCCCCCGGGGGTTCGCTTTCCTCAGGGGCCCATAACACCGGCACAGAGCGCATTTTCCTGCACGGCGTTTCTGTGCAACCTTCGCCTGAACGTCCAAAGGCGACCCAATCCGCTTCTCGCGCGTTGGCACTGCGACCTTTGCGACGTTCAAGCGACTGGAGGGGCTATGACCGCGGGCTATTCGACGACGCCTTTATCCGACAAGCTCGGCTACAAGCCCGGGATGCGGCTGTTCATCGCCGACATGCCCGACAGCGTCCGGGAGGAGGCCGGGATCGACAGGCTCGGCCTGGAACTCCTTGCCGCGCCCAGCACGGGCATCGACGCGGCGCATGTCTTCGTTACCACGCGCGACCGGCTCGATTGCGAGCTCAAGGCGCTCCGCCAACTGATCGCGCCGAGCGGGTTCATCTGGGTTTCCTGGCCGAAGCAAGCCGCGAAGGTCGAAACCGATATCACCGAGGACACGATCCGCGAGATCGCCCTTCCGCTCGGCCTTGTCGATGTGAAGGTCTGCGCCGTTGACGACGTCTGGTCGGGCCTCAAGCTGATGATCCGCAAGGAGCTGCGCGAAACGGGATGACGCTGGCATCACGCGTCGCGGACGTGTAAATCGGGGGCAATGGGGGGACGCATCACATGGCAACGACCGCAGCGGGCGACCGCTATCTGACGCTCGATACCGTTCGCGGCGTCGCCGTACTCGGCATATTGCTGCTCAACATCATCGCCTTTTCGATGCCGATGCCGGCCTATTTCAATCCGGCGGCCTATGGCGGTGCGGAGGGCGCCGACCTGGCGGTCTGGTTCGGCAATTTCGTGCTGTTCGACGGCAAGATGCGCGGGCTGTTCTCCTTCCTGTTCGGTGCCTCGACTTTGTTGGTGATCGATCGTGCGACAGCGAAGGGCGAGAGCGCGGCGAAGGTCCATTATGCGCGCATGGTCTGGCTGCTCGTCTTCGGGCTGATCCATCTCTGGCTGATCTGGTGGGGTGATATTCTCAACAATTACGCGCTGATGGGGATGCTTGCCTTCTTCTTCCGCAACGCGCGGGTGAAGACCTTGCTCATCATCGGCTGTATCCTGCTGGTATTCCAGTTTCTCGTCTCCGCCTTCATTCCCTTTACGGTGGCGATGGCGCAGGCTGCCCCGGGAAATCACGGGTTGCGCGAAGCGCTGGTGGCGTTCGAGCGTGGCTTCGGCCAGCCGGCCCCCGCCTGGCTGGCCGAGCAGGTCGCCATCTATCGCGGCGATTGGTGGGGAATCACGGTGGAACGGTTCAAGGAAGCCGCCTGGGGCCCGATCGCGGCGATCTTCCAATATGGCTGGGAAACGCTCGCCTATATGCTGTTCGGCATGGCCGCATTCCGCAACGGGATGCTGACTGGCCAGTGGGAGCGCCGCCGCTACTGGCGCTGGGTCGCGATCGGCTTTGGCATCGGCATCCCGGTCTATGTCGCCCTGGCGCTCTGGATGATCCGCTCGGACTTCGCGCTCGTTCCGGTCACCGCCGCGACGATGGTCTTCACCGTGCCCTTCCGCCCGCTGATGATCATGGGCTGGGCCAGCCTGATCGTGTTGCTGATGCGCCCCGGCGGTACGCTTACCGCCCGTCTCGCGGCGGCGGGGCGGATGGCATTCACCAACTATCTGATGACCAGCCTGATCTGCACCTTCATCTTCTATGGCTGGGGTCTGGGCTGGTATGGCGAACTCTCGCGCGCCGAGGTCTATCTGGTGGTCCTCGGGGTCTGGGTTCTGATCCTGCTCTGGTCGAAGCCGTGGCTCGAACGCTTCGCCTATGGCCCGCTCGAATGGCTGTGGCGCAGCCTGTCGCGGGGACGCCCGCAGGCCATGGCCGGAGGCGCGCTGCTCAAGGGGTGAGGATCGCCCCGGCATCGGCGATCGGCCGGAGGCGGACCGGCTTCATCTGCTCGTCCAGCTTGGGAAGCGGCCGTCCGTCGGGCAGAAAGCTGCGCTCCGCAAAGGAGCCATCGGGCAGTTCAAAGGCGATGACGCACATCTCCATCGCGCCGAGCCGTTCCGCCATCAACCGCACCACCATAACGGCGAGACGGGCATCGTCGTTCAGCGGGGCATCGGCGGGCGCCAGGATCGTCAGCGTCTCCCACCCCTGCCCGCACAGCGCATTGCCGCGCCGCGTCAGCCGCCCGCTCGTCCGCATCCAAAGCCCGTCGCCCAGTTCCGACACGTCCTGCCAGGCGATCTCGCCGGGCATCGTGCGTCCCGGCACATCCATCAACGTCTTCAGACCGTCGGGGCTGTCGATCCTGCCGCCGCCATAGTGCACGACCGAACGGTCCCCGGGCGTATCGCTGACCGTGACCGTCGCGTCGATCCCACCCGACGCTGCAGAAAGGCGCGCGATCAGATCGACGCCCTGCTTCTCCCAATCCTGCGCGGCGGGACCGCCTGGCGTCACCATCTCGACAATAGCCGCATCGACCAGGCGTACCACTGCCTCCGGCGGCGCGAGATCGGCAGCAGAGGCGCGGGGATTGTCCGCCGCCGATACGGCAACCGGCATGAGAATCAGGACGAGCGAGAGGATCAGGCGCATATCGCCTTGTTTCACGCCACCTCCCGTCATCCAACAGAGATTTTCGCGAATGCCTCGCAACAGGGATTGCGAATCAGTCTCAATCGCCTTAGCTACCGTACAATAGCGAGAGGGTTCGATGGTCGTCTGCGTCTGCAACGCAATTCGTGAAAAGGATGTCCGCGCCGCGGCGCGTGAGGGCGCGATCAGTGCGTGCCAGGCCTATCGCGCGCTCGGGCGTCAGCCGAAATGCGGTCAGTGCGTGCCGTTTGCGCGAGCCATTATCGATTCCGAACGCGCGGCTGCGTGACGTTCGCAACTGAAAAAACCGCGGAAATCCGCCATTTCTGACTGTTTGCGGCGCCGCTTTGGCGCTATGCTCGCCTCCGATTTAGCTACGGAAGGTGCGACACGTCATGAAGGGCGATCCCAAGGTCATCGATTTTCTGAACGAGGTGCTCAAGGGCGAGCTTACCGCGATCAACCAATATTGGCTCCATTACCGTCTGCTCGATCACTGGGGCGTCAAAAAGCTCGCCGAGTTCGAGCGCCACGAATCCATCGACGAGATGAAGCACGCGGACTGGCTTGCGGAGCGCATCCTGTTCCTGGACGGTCTACCCAATTTCCAGCTGCTCGGGCGTCTGCGCATCGGCGAGACGGTCGAGGAGGTGCTCAAGGCCGATCTCGATCTGGAATATGAGGCGGTGAGGCTGCTCAAGGACGCGATCGAACATTGCGAGAAGGTGCGCGACTATGGCAGCCGCGACCTGTTTCAGCGCATCCTCGACAGTGAGGAAGACCATGTCGACACGCTCGAAACCCAATTCGAGATGATCGACCGCATGGGGCTCCAGAACTATATTCAGCTCAATTCGAAGCCCGAAGAGTCCGCATAACGCGGCTCAGACTGCCGGGCGGCGTCCGAATGCCGGGCGCCGCTCGACCAGCGGGTTCGCCTCGCGCTCCAGCAGCGCCAGCGTCGCCTCGAACAGCGGACGCAGCTCGACCACATGTTTGAGCGCCTCGCTCGGCTCATAGCGATGTTCGACGCAGTGGCGGGCGATATCCTCGATCGCCGCCGCGCAGTCCGCCAGCGGCTCGGCGCCGAACTGATGCGCCTCGCCCTTCAGCGTGTGGGCCGGAAGCACCAGCGCTGCGGCATTACCCGCCCGCATCGCCTCTTCGATCCGCGCGACCGATTTGACACCGTCCTCGTGGAAATAGCCGAGGATGCGGACGAAATTGGCGCCAAGCTGCGATCGGGCCTGCGCGAACGCAGCCCAATCCACCAGCCGGTCCTGATCCACCGTCGCCACGCCACCCTCCAAGCTGCCACGAGCCGTCGGATCACAGATATGGGTAATCCGGTAAACGTCCGGTTGACGTGACGCCCCCAGACTCGTTTTCAGTTAAGCGGCACCGGCCCGCTCCCCCACCCGGCCACCCATCAACGATACCCTGAAGTGGGGGCCGGGTGCAGGAGGGGCCGGTGCCGATTCAGCGAAGCTGGAACGGGCCTATCCGATGCGAAATCCGTCGGCGCCTTCTGCACAAAAATGCTCGATCTTCAGACCCTGCGACCGTGCGAGCGCCGCGATCTCGCGCTCCGCGGCCGGATCATCGGCCAGGATCTCCACAGCATCCGCGCCGCCCCGCAACGCACGCGCCAGCCGCAAGGCGGGCCATGGGCATTTCAGGCCGCGCGCATCGATCCGCACCGGCGCTGCCGCGTCACTCACGGTCGAACGGGTTTTTCGACGGTCGCATCGTCAGCCGCACCGGCACCGCGCCGAAATCGAACTCCTTGCGCATACTGTTGACCAGATAGCGCTCATAGCTCTTGGGAAGCAGATCGACCCGCGTTCCGAACAGGATGAAGCTCGGCGGCCGTGTCTTCGCCTGGGTCACGTAGCGCGGCTTGATCCGCTTGCCGCCGGGTGCGGGCGGCGGGTTGGCCTCGATCGCGCGCTCGAACCAGCGGTTGAGCTGGCCGGTAGTGATGCGCCGCGACCACGCCTCGCGAGTCTCGAACGCCACCTTGATCAGCGTATCCAGCCCCTTGCCCGTCGCTCCCGACACCGTCAGGAGCGGCACGCCCTTTACCTGTGCCAACCCCTCCTCGAGCGCGCCCTTGACGCCATTGAACAGACTCGACTGGTTCTCGGCCACATCCCATTTGTTGAGCGCGATCACCAGCGCGCGCCCTTCCTGCAGCACCTTGTCGGCGATCTTGAGGTCCTGGACCTCCAGCCCCTTGGTCGCGTCGAGCAGCAGCACCACGACCTCGGCGAAATCCACCGCGCGCAATGCGTCGGCGACCGACAATTTCTCCAGCTTCTCCTGGACCTTTGCGCGCTTGCGCATCCCGGCGGTGTCGATCAGGCGAACCGGACGGTCATTGCCCTCCGCATCGGTCCACAGCCATTCGATCGCGATCGAATCGCGGGTGATCCCCGCCTCCGGCCCGGTAATCAGCCGATCCTGACCCAGCAGCTTGTTGATGAGCGTGGACTTGCCCGCATTGGGGCGTCCGACCACGGCGAGCTTCAGCGGCGCGTCCGGCGAGTCGGGGTCTTCCTCCTCGCCCTCATCATCCTCACGTTCGATAAAGGGCCGCAGCGCTTCGAACAGATCGACGATCCCCTCGCCATGTTCGGCGGAGAAGGGCACCGGATCGCCCAGCCCCAGCGCCATCGCCTCATGAATGCCGGGCTCGGCGGCGCGCCCCTCGGCCTTGTTGGCCAGCAGCACGATCGGCGTTCCCGAGGTGCGCAGCCAGCGCGCGACCTCCTCGTCCAGCGGGGTCACGCCCGCGCGGGCATCGATCATGAACAGCGCGACATCCGCCTCGCGCACCGCTGCCTCGGTCTGCACCCGCATTCGACCCGGCAGGCTCGCCGCGTCTTCATCCTCGAATCCCGCCGTGTCGATCAGGCGAAAGCGAAGGCCCAGCAGTTCGCCATCGCCCTCACGCCGGTCGCGCGTCACCCCGGGCTGGTCGTCGACCAGCGCCAGTCGTTTGCCGACCAGGCGGTTGAACAGCGTCGATTTGCCGACATTGGGTCGGCCGATAATGGCAATGGTTGGAAGGCGCATGGGCGCCCTCTATCCCAACTGCTCCCTCAGCGATAGGCGCTGATCTCGCCCTTGTCGGTCAGCACATACAGCATATTGTTCGCAACCAGCGGCGGAAGGCTGATCGAATCGCCGACATCGATGGTCGATCCCATACTGCCGTCGGACGGCGACGCGGACATCAGCGCCCCGCGCGAATTGACGACCCACAGGCGATTGCCGGCCAGAATCGGCCCGACCCAGTTGATCGGTCCCTTCTTGTCCTCTTCGTTGCGCCAGGCGGGCAGCTGCGCGATCCAGCGGATCTTGCCGGTGCCGCGGGCGATGCACACCAGCCGCGCGTCGTCGCCCATCACGAACAGCCATTCGCCCGCGATCCACGGCGTCGAGATCCCGGCCAGGCTCTGCTCCCACAGCCGCTGTCCGGTGGCGAGTTCGATCGCCGCCATCCGTTCGCCCTGCCCCACCGCATAGACGCGGCCCTGATCGATCACCGGCTCGGCGTCGATATCGACCAGGCTCGACACCGAAGTCGAGATGGTCGAGCGCGACAGCGTGTCGGTCCACAGGGCGCGGCCGTTTTCATAGCGATAGGCGTTGAGCTCACCCGACGAGAAACCCGCGACGATCGTCCCCTGCGCCGCGGCCGGCGCCGCAACGCCGAACACGCCCTGGGTTTCCGGGGTTCCGGATTGGGTCCACACCACCGCGCCGTCATTCTGGCTCAGTGCGAACAGCTGATTGTCCTGTGACACGACATAGACATTGCCGTTCGAGACCGTCGGCGCACCGCGCAGCGGACCGCCCGGCTTCTTGCGCCAGACTTCGGTCCCGGCATTGGCATCGACCGCGACGACCTCGCCCAGGCCGTTGGTCGCGAACAGGCGTCCGTTTTCGAAGCTCACACCCCCGCCAAAGCTGGCGTTGCGATTCTCCTTGTCGGTCGAGGTCGCGAACTGCCACTGGCGGCTGCCGGTGGTCGCGTCAAAGGCATGGAGTACCGCGTCGGTATCGACGACGAACAGCTTGCCGTCGGCCACAACCGGCGCCGCCGCCAGCCGCACCCGGCCGCTGGTCCCGGCGATTTTCGCCGACCAGACCCGCGAGGGCGTCTCGCTCAGCGCCAGATGCCCCATCGCCTTGGCGGCATTGCCCCCCGGCTGGGTCCAGGCTGGATTGACCACCGCCATCGGCAGCACCACCGCCACCTCGGCAATCGTCGGGTCCGCCTTGATCCCGGTTTCGGAGGCGAGGATCGGCACGCGCTGGCCCAGCGTCGGCGTCTTCTTGTCGCCGCCCTTGAAGATTCCACATGCGCTGAGCGCTGCCAGCGCCGCAATCGCGACGGGGATTCGAACCGACTTCATCATTGTGCCTTCTTGTCCTCACCCTCGTCGACAATGGCGTCGACCCCAAGTACGCCCGCCATCTGAACCGCGCGTTGACGGATCGAACGGGGAACGCTCTCGTCCTTGGCGATCTCGCCATATAGCTTGCCCGCGTCGCCGCGCTTGCCCTGGCGCAGATAGGCGCCCGCGACCATCTCGCCCGCGCTGCCGTACCAGGCATTGCCCTTGACCGCGAGCGGCTGGAGCCGCGCCACGATCTGTTCGGGCTTCAACGTGTCATATTCGGCCATGGTCTGGCGGATCAGCGCCAGGTCGCGAAACTCCTGCGGCAGATCCTTGTCCGCCGCCATCGCGCCCAGGATCGCCGCCGCGCCCTTGAGGTCGTTCTTCTCCAGCAGCACATCCGCCTGGGTGAAACGCGCCATCGCATTGAACCCGGGCGTATCCGATTCGGCCAGTTCCTTGAGCGGCGTTTCGGCCAGCTGCGGCTTGTTCTCGCTCAGCGCCTTGAACGCCGCCTGGAACTTCTCGCCCTCCAGTCCGCGCTGCCCCTCGTCATGGGTCTGCCAGTAGAGCCAGCCGCCGAACGCGACCAGCGCCGCGATCACCGCGACGATGATCCAGCGGCCGTAATTCTGCCAGACGTGCAACGCCTGGTCCTTGCGGAGCTCTTCGTCGACCTCACGCAGAAAGGCTTCGTTGCTTTGCGGGCTCAGCGCCAAGGGGGAACTCCATCAGGGAACAGGGGTGCGGGCGCGGACCTTAGCCGCGCCGAACGGGAAACGAAAGCGGGTCAGTCCTTCGGCTTATAGACTTGCTCGTCGCCCGGAAAACTGCGGTCGCGAACCGCCGCTGCATAGGTCTCGACCGCGGCGGAAATGCGGCCAGCCATATCGTCGAATTTCTTCACGAAGCGCGGCGTGCGCTCGAACATGCCCAGCATGTCTTCGGTCACCAGCACCTGGCCGTCACATTGGGCCGACGCGCCAATGCCGATCACGGGGCATCCGACCGCAGCGACGATCTCGTTCGCCAGCGTCTCGACCACGCCCTCGGCAACGATCGCAAAGGCGCCCGCTTCGGCCACCGCCTTGGCGTCTCCGATGATCTTGGCATATTCGGCATTGCCACGCCCGCGCGCGCCATAGCCGCCCAGCGCGTTCACCGCCTGCGGCGTCAGCCCGACATGCCCCATCACCGGAATGCCGCGCGCAGTGAGGAACGCGACCGTCTCGGCCATCGCCTCGCCCCCCTCCAGCTTCACCGCCGCCGCACCGGTCTCCGCCATGATCCGCGATGCCGATGCGAATGCCTGTTGCGGGCTGCCCTCATAGCTGCCGAACGGCATGTCGATCACGACCACCGAATGATAGCTGCCGCGCACCACCGCCGCGCCATGCGCGCACATCATGTCCAGCGTCACCGACAACGTGGAGGGCAGGCCGTAGATCACCTGCCCCAGGCTGTCGCCGACCAGCAGCACGTCGCAATGCGGATCGAGCAGCTGCGCCATCCGCGCGGTGTAAGCGGTCAGCATCACCACCGGCTCCTTCCCCTTGCGGTTCTGGATCGCGGGAACGGTCAGCCGCTTCATCGGCGCCGGAGTCGGAGTCGCCCGGCTGGTCGACGTGTCGATCGTGAAGGTCGTGGACATGGCCGCGAGATAGCCGATCGCCCGAAGCCTCACCAGAGGCTTGCAGCCATGCACATATATCTTGACTCAATGTACGTTATATTTAACATAGAGGAATATTTATAAAACATGAGGGCGAATATGTCTTACAGGGAAAAGGTCCAGTGGGTGATGCTGGTGACGATGGTGGTCGTCTGGGGCATCTATTTCGCGCAGTTCGGCGCCTCGCTGGCGCAGGGCCAGCCCCAGCCCGGCGAGATGCTGGGCGGATTTGCCGGCGCCGTGATCCTGCTCGTCGTCATCCAGGTCGCGGCGATCACCGCCATCGCCATCCACCGCCCGTCGGAGGCGGAGCAGCCCGCCGATCCGCGTGAGCGGGAGATCGAAGCACGGTCAGGCAATCTTGCCTATGCGGTGCTCAGCCTGTCGGTGGTCGCGATCATGCTCGCCTCGCCGCTGCTCGCGGTCGCAGCCCCGACCGCCATCGGGCGTCCGTCCGGCATGGTGGCGGCGATGATGATGGGCAATGCGCTGCTCGCCGCCCTGGTGATCGCCGCGATCGTCCAGTCGGTCTGGCAGATCGTCCAGTTCCGTCGCCAGAGCTGAAAGGAACTCCTGATGGCCTATCGTGAACGACTCGCCTGGCTGGAACTCATCGGGATGGTAATCGCCTATGGCGGCTATTTCATCGCGGTCAGCATCGTCGATCCCGCTCCGGGCAGGATGGAAACGCTGACCTTTGTCGGCCTGTTCGCCGCCGCGACGCTCGCGCGGTTGCTGATCCTGGGGGTTGGCTGGCTGGTCTTGCGGGCCCGGATGGGCGGCGAAGCGCGCGCGCAGCCCGATGAGCGCGATCGCGCGGTCGCCCGCCGCGGTGCCGGTATCGGCTATTATGTCCTGCTCTCGCTGATGCTGTGGGTCGGTGTCGTCCTGCCGCTGACGGATACCGGCTGGGCCGTCGCCAATTCCGCGCTCGCCGCCATCGTGATCGCCGAAATCGTCCGTCAAGCCGTCGCCGTCCTCAGCTATCGGAGAGGCTGGCATGGCTAAGCCCCCGATCAGCAACCGGATCCGCATGTTGCGCTTCATGGCGGAGGAAATGACCCAGGCCGATCTGGGCGAGCGGGTCGGCGTCACGCGCCAGACGATCGCGGCGATCGAGCAGGGCAAATATTCCCCCACGCTCGAAACCGCGTTCCGCATCGCCCGCGTCTTCGACAAGCCACTCGAAGACGTGTTCCAATGGGAGGGGGCCTGACCCCTCCCCGCCGGTTCAGCGCAACAGGCCCTTGCTCGCCGCCCTGTTCGCGAACCACAGCTGGAACAGCTGCACGGCGAGGATAAGGAGCGGGAAATAGACGACCCACAGGCCCTTTGCGCCAATGATATCGGTCGCGAGGAACATCCAGCCGAACTGGATGATGACCGCGACGACCGACACCGCCGACAGGACCACCGCGAGCTTCCGACGCATCAGCAAGGCGATCGCGCCGAACAGCCCGCTCAGCACCGCGACGATATAGACGATGCCGTACCACATCGGCAGCGAAGCGTAGAGCTCCCGGTCATAGGCCGTCGGATTCTGGTGTATGTCCGGCCCCATTACGAAATGCCCGTAGAGCGACGCACACCCCATCAGCCCCCACAGGATCAGCAGCACGCCCGCGACGGTGAACCACGCAGGCACCCTTGAACCAGCATCGGTCATCGAACCCTCCCGTTCTCGATGCCGCGAGCCTATCCTAAATCGCGATTTTGCCAATCATTTCGTCAGAGCAACGCTTCGGCCCAGTCGTCCGGCTTGAACCCCACCAGCACCGCGCCGCGCACCTCGACCACCGGCCGCTTGATGAGCGACGGATGCGCCGCCATCAGCGCCAGCGCCTTGGCCTGATCGATATCGGCCTTGTCCGCGTCGTCCAGCTTGCGGAACGTCATCCCGGCGCGGTTCAGCAGCCGCTCCCACCCCACCGCATCGGCCCATTTGGCCAGCCGCGCGGGATCGGCGCCTTCCTTCTTATAGTCGTGAAAGCTGTAGGCGAGGCCGTTGGCGTCGAGCCACGCCCGCGCCTTCTTGACCGTATCGCAATTGGGGATGCCGTAAAGGTCGATCATCGGAAGATGCACGCCTGGCCGGACCAGAGCGCAGTGACTTTGGCATCATCGCCCTGTCCTTCGAGCAGCCCGGAAAAGGAACCGCTTGCGGTCGTGAACTCGCGCCCCAGCGAAGAGTCCGGCACGTCGCGGATCGCCAGCGCGTCGGCGACCTGCGCGCGGGTCGAGCCGATCCCGGCGCCGGACGCGGTGGTCAGCTTGGGCGTCGCACCGTCGAGGAACCAGCCCACAAACTTGTCGTCCTGAAACCACAGGGTCAGCCCGTCGAACTTGGCAAAGTCCATCGCACCCTCGCCGCATTCACCGTTGCGGCCGGTCGCGCCGGCCTTGCCCAGCGCGGCCTCGGCGCCGCGCGCGACGATGGCGCGCTCGACCCCAAATTCGAGCTGGCGCGCGCGGCCGCTCGTTGGATCGATCAGGCTGAGCCCGCCCGGCGCGATCGCCAGCAGGGGCCGGGGTCCAGCCTGCGGCTCGGGCGTCGCCGCCACTGCCGCGTTCCCGGTCGCGCTATCTGCCACAGGCACGGCCACACGATTGTCGATCGCGTTGCCGCCCGCCGCATCCGGCGCAGCGGGACTACAGGCCGCGCCAATGGCCAGCAGCGGCAGCGTGGCGAAACGCATCATTCCCACTCGATCGTCCCCGGCGGCTTTGAGGTATAGTCGTACACGACGCGATTAACGCCCTTCACCTCATTGACGATCCGCGTCGCAACGCGCGTCAGGAAACTCGCGTCGAACGGATAGACGTCCGCGGTCATCCCGTCGGTGCTCGTCACCGCGCGCAGGCCGCAGACGCTGTCATAGGTGCGCCCGTCGCCCATCACGCCGACCGTCTTGACCGGGAGCAGCACCGCAAACGCCTGCCAGATCGCGTCATACAGCCCCGCGTTGCGGATTTCATCAAGATACACCGCATCCGCCTTGCGCAAGATGTCGCAGCGTTCCTTGGTCACCTCGCCCGGGATGCGGATCGCCAGGCCGGGTCCGGGGAACGGATGCCGCCCCACGAACACGTCCGGCAGTCCCAGTTCGCGGCCAAGCGCGCGGACCTCATCCTTGAACAGCTCGCGCAGCGGCTCGACCAGCTTCATGTTCATCCGCTCGGGCAGGCCACCGACATTGTGATGGCTCTTGATCGTCACCGACGGCCCGCCGGTGAAGCTCACGCTCTCGATCACGTCGGGATAGAGCGTACCCTGCGCCAGGAACTCCGCGCCGCCGATCTTTTTCGCTTCGGCTTCAAAGACATCGATGAAGGTCTTGCCGATGAACTTCCGCTTCGCCTCGGGATCGGTGACCCCGGCGAGACCGTTGAGGAACAGCGTCTCCGCGTTCACATGCACCAGCGGAATATTGTAATGCCCGCGGAACAGCGACACGACCTGATCCGCCTCGCCACTGCGCATCAGGCCATGGTCGACGAATACGCAGGTCAGCTGCTCGCCGATCGCCTCATGGATCAGCACCGCCGCAACCGCGCTGTCGACCCCGCCGGACAGGCCGCAGATCACCTTGCCGCTGCCGACCTGCTTGCGGATCTCGTCGATCTTCGCCTGGCGGAACTCCGCCATCGTCCAGTCGCCCTTGAGCCCGCAGACGTGCCGCACGAAATTGGCGAGCAGCTTCGCGCCGTCCGGCGTGTGCACCACCTCCGGGTGGAACTGCATCGCATAGTAGCGGCGGCTGTCGTCGGCGATCACCGCGAACGGCGCGCCCGGGCTGGCCGCAACCGGACGGAAGCCCGGCGCCAGCTCGGTCACCTTGTCGCCATGGCTCATCCACACCTGATGCGTCTCGCCCTCGGTCCATAGCCCGTCGAACAGCACGCAGCTGTCGGCGATGTCGATGAACGCGCGCCCGAATTCGCCGCTATCGCCCAGCTGCACGCTGCCGCCCAGCTGCTGCATCATCACCTGCTGGCCGTAACAGATGCCCAGCACCGGCAGCCCGCTCTCGAAGATCGCATCCGGCACGCGTGGCGACCCGGTATCGAGCACCGATGCGGGCGACCCGGACAGGATCACCCCGCCCGGCCTCATCCGCTCGAATGCCTCGGCGGCGGTGGTGAAGGGAGCGATTTCGCTATAGACGCCCGCCTCGCGCACGCGGCGCGCGATCAACTGGGTCACCTGGCTGCCGAAATCGACGATGAGGATGGATTCGCCCGGCTGTGTCATGGCGAGCCGATAGGCAGCGGCGCGGCGGGTGTAAACCTCCCAATCCTCCCCGCCAGGGGGGAGGATAAATTCCCATAGGCCACCCCAGGAACCATTATGCGCGCTGCGGATTCCAGCCTCCGCCATGGTCACCGCGTCCTTAACCCCGTCCGCAAAGCATTCCGAAGCGCCTACACCCTACCCTCACCCCATGCAGTCGAACCGGACCCCCCGCCGGATCATGCTGTCGATTCTCGGCGCCGCGACATGCATCGCGGCGCCTGCTTCGGCATCGATCCTCGATTATGTCGGCGAATGCGTGCCGTTCGCGCGCGCCGCGTCGGGCATCCAGATCTGGGGCGATGCCTGGACCTGGTGGAGCCAGGCCGAAGCCAAATATCAACGCGGCGACACGCCGGAGGTGGGCGCCGTCGTCGCCTTCGCCAAATCCGCCGCCCTCCCGCTCGGCCATGTCGCGGTCGTCAGCCGCATCATCGAACCGCGCGTCCTGATGGTCACCCACGCCAATTGGTCGCGCATCGGCGGCAAACGCGGACAGGTGGAGCAGGATGTGACGCTGTTCGACGTGTCGCCACAGGGCGACTGGAGCCGGGTCAAGGTCTGGTATCGCGACAATCGCGGCTTGGGATCGACCACCTATCCGGTCCATGGCTTCATCTACGGTCGCCCGGTCAGCGGGGCCAAGGTGGCAAAGGCCCGCCCCGCCCCCGAACTCACCGGCGACCAGCCCGACTATGTCGGATCGCTGATCGACGCCTACGCGCGATAGTCCTTCAATCCGTCACCCTCGCGAAAGCGGGGGCCCATCTCCCGCACCGTCCATCTGGACGACCGGTCAGGAGATCGACCCCGGGCCAAGCCCGGCGGGACGATAGGTTGAGGGCTGGACGCAGCCCCCTCCCCGCGCCAAACTCCGATCATGTTCTTCTCCTTCGTCGACGAGCTCCGCGCCGCGGGCATTCCCGCCAGCATGAAGGAGCATCTCGTGCTGCTCGAGGCGCTCGACCGCGACGTGATCGATCGCACGCCGGAGGCGTTCTACTATCTCGCCCGCGCGACCTTCGTGAAGGACGAGGGGCTGCTCGACCGGTTCGATCAGGTATTCGCCAAAGTCTTCAAGGGCATCGCGTCGACCTATGGCGTGCAGACCGCCGAGATACCCGAGGAGTGGCTGAAGGCGATCGCGGAGAAATATCTCACCCCTGAAGAGATGGAGGCGATCAAGTCGCTCGGCTCATGGGAAGAGATCATGGAGACGCTGAAAAAGCGACTCGAGGAACAGCATGAGCGCCATCAGGGCGGCAGCAAATGGATCGGCACCGGCGGCACCTCTCCCTATGGTAATTCGGGCTACAATCCCGAAGGGGTGCGCATCGGCGGCGAGAGCGTCCACAAACGCGCACTGAAGGTCTGGGAAGGCCGCGAGTTCAGGAATCTCGACTCCACACGCGAACTCGGCACCCGCAACATCAAGGTCGCGATGCGCCGCCTGCGCCGCTTCGCCCGTGAAGGCGCGGCGGACGAGCTCGACATCGACGCGACGATCGACGGCACCGCGCGGCAGGGCTGGCTCGACATCCAGATGCGCCCGGAACGGCACAATGCGGTGAAACTATTGCTGTTCCTCGACGTCGGCGGCTCGATGGACCCGTGGGTGAAGCTCTGCGAGGAACTGTTCAGCGCGGCCACCGCCGAATTCAAGAATCTCGAATTCTTCTACTTCCACAACTGCCTGTACGAAGGCGTGTGGAAGGACAATCGCCGTCGCTTCACCGAACGCACGCCCACCTGGGACGTGCTCCACAAGTTCGGCCATGATTATAAGGTGATCTTCGTCGGCGATGCGTCGATGTCGCCCTATGAAATCAGCCACCCCGGCGGATCGGTCGAGCATTTCAACGAGGAAGCGGGCGCTGCCTGGATGCAGCGGGTGACCAACACCTATCCCGCCACCGTCTGGCTGAATCCGATCCCCGAGGAACAATGGGGCTATTCCCAGTCAGTTCGCATCATCCGGGAGCTGATGAACGACCGTATGTACCCGCTGACCCTGGCGGGACTCGACGACGCCATGCGCGAATTGAGCCGCAAGACGTGACGGTCTGATTCGGCTTGCTCGCCCATGTCCGAAATGATTAGCCTCTGCCCGTCTCAGGACGAAAAAGGGGAAAGATATCATGGGTCTGCTTACGATCGGCATGTCGATGCTGTTTGCCGCGTCCGGAGCCACTCCGGCGATGCTCCAAAGCGATGTCGAGCGCGAATTGCTGCGCCGGGTAGAACGGCTCGAGCGCCGGGTCGAAGATCTTGAGCGCGAGTCGCGTCGCAGCGACTATTCGCGCCCCGGCCCCCCGCGCCCGTCGCCCCGCCGCGAAATCACCGCAGCGGTCAGCCTGTTGTGCGGCGCCGATTGCGGCATGGCTGCCCGCTCCTATTGCAAGCGCACCGGCTATGAAAATGGCGTCGCGATCACCATCGAGAAAAAGGGCGCATTCGATCACGTGACCCGCGCGCGCTGCTTCAACTGACGCGGAATGGCGCCGGGAGGTAGAGAATGACCGACAAGCCAGTCCTCCTGTCCGGCGGCAACCCGCAAATTCCAAAAGGCTATGGTGACGCTCCGGTTCGGGCATATATCGCCGCGATGCCCGGCTGGAAACGCGATGTCGGCCGCCGCATCGATGCACTGGTCGAACGCTGCGTCCCCGGGGTTGAAAAGGCGATCAAGTGGAACTCGCCCTTTTACGGCCTCGAAAAGGACCTGTGGTTCCTCAGCTATCATTGTTTCGACCGCTACCTCAAACTCACCTTTTTCCGCGGCCAGTCGCTCGATCCGGTCCCGCCGGTCGCGTCGAAAAGCGGCGATACCCGCTATGTCCACATCCACGAAGGCGACGCGTTCGAGGATCAGCTCGAGGACTGGATCAAACAGGCGAGCAAGCTGCCCGGGGAAAAGCTGTGACCGACGAAAACCCCTCCGCTCTGATCGACGCGCGCATCGCAAGCCTCGGCGACTGGCGCGGCGAAACGCTCGCCGCGATGCGTGCGCTGATCCGCGAAGCCGACCCGGAGGTGGTCGAGACGGTGAAGTGGCGCAAGCCGAGCAATCCCAACGGCGTGCCCGTCTGGGAACATGCGGGGATCCTGTGCACCGGCGAAGTGTACAAAGGCTATGTCAAACTGACCTTCGCCAATGGCGCATCGCTCGCCGACCCGGCAAAACTGTTCAACGCCAGTCTGGACGGCGGCACCCGCCGCGCGATCGACCTGCGCGAGGGCGAACTGCCCGACGCCGCAGCCTTTCGCGCGCTGGTCGGCGCAGCCGTCGCCCATAACCTGGCGAAACCGAGACGGCGCTGATTCCGCTTGAAATGTTGGATTTCAACTGCTTGGCCGGGACCGCTCTTTGACAGGATCAGCGCTCGCTTCCCCTGCGACGCACATTGAAATGTCGCCGCGACGGCGGGCTGATAGTGTAAAGCCTGTGTCAACTTCCGCGGCGATCCGCGGCAGGTCAGAGCCGCTCGACCGCCCGTTCCAGCTTGCGCAGCACCGCGCGATCGCCGGCCTGAGCATCCGCCGCATCCTGCGCCAGCGCCATCAGACGCACCGCGCCGAAGCTCGCCGCCAGACCCTTGAGCCGCAGCGCGCCGCCGCGCCACGCCGCCGGATCCTCGCCCGCATCCGACAGGGTCTTCAGCGCGCGCCTCGCACTGTCCAGAAACGCCTCGCGCAGCTCGGCGATCAGCCCGGGCTCGTCGCCCACAGCAGCCGCCAGCGTCGCATCGATTGCACCGGGATCATACGCCATGCCCGACCCTAGATTCGCCGTGCTTAATGAGTGGTTTCACAATGCTAGGCGGCAAACCCGGACCTGTGCTAAACCGGGACGATGAACGGGGGACTGAAATCTGCCGGCCCACGGCCGCTGGACGCCGACGAGCTGCTGCTGGTCGATGCGGAAACGCCGCGCGACGACGATCTTCTGATCGAAGATGTCGCCGCCGATCGTGACGATGCGGAGGACGATGCCCCTCCCAGGCTGCGCCGCAGATGGGCGTTGCCGACCTTTGCCATCGGGCTGATCCTCGTCTGGATCGGCGTGGCCGGCTGGCTGCTCCAGCCGCTGGTCGCCGCCCCGCCCCCGCCGACCGAACTCGTCCAGCTGATCGCCGCGCTGTGCGTCCCGCCTGCGCTGATCGGCATCTTCTGGCTGCTCGCGCTGCGCACCAGCGCCGCCGAGGCGCGGCGCTTCGGCAAGACCGCCCGGGCGATGCGCGCCGAAGCCGCGAGCCTCGAACGTGTCGTCGCCACCCTGTCGCGCAAGATCGACGCAAACCGCGCCGAACTCGCCGAACAGACCACCGCGCTGATGGCGATGGGCGACACCGCCGCGGAACGGCTTCAGGCGATCTCCAACGGCATGGCCGCCGAAGCGCGCGCCGTCGCCACCAGTGCGCAGACGCTGGTCGAAAGCGGCGCCGCAGCCGAAAAGAGCGTCGGCATCGTTCTGTCTTCGCTGCCCCGCGCGCATGAGAGCATGACCGGCATGGCCGCGACGCTCGACGCTGCGGGGATGAAGGCGAGCGAACATGCCTCTGCCCTTGACGCCCAGCTCGTCGCATTGGGCGAACGCGGCCGCGAGGCGGACACGATCGCCGGGGGCGCCGCCCAGCGGCTCGCGGCGCATATCGCGCGGATGGAGGCGACCAGCGAATCCGCGGGCACCCGGCTTGAGGGCGTCGCGGCCAGCATGTCGGAGACGGTGGACGCGATGCTCGATCGCGCCGCCGCTGCGGTGGATGAGGCGCGCAAGGGCATCGCCGCACAGGGCGAGGCGATGCTGGCGATGCTGGCTGCCAACCAGGCCTCGCTCGACAAGGCGGGCCGCGACAGCATCGACACGGTCAGCACGCGGATCGCCGAGGTCGAAGGCACGATCGAGCGGATTGGCGAACGGCTGGGCGAGGAACAGACCCGCATCGACATCCTGCTCGCTTCGGTCACCGGCGGCATCGCCCAGGCCGATGGCCAGATGGCCGCGCTGCATTCCACCGGCATGGAGCGGACCCAGGCGCTCTCCGCCTCGATCAGCGCGCTCGACAGCTCGACCGGCGCGATGACCGAAACGCTGAAGATCGGCGACGAGACGGCACGCCGCGTCATTTCGACCGCCGAAGAACTGCTGACCGCGCTCGACGCCTCGGCGCGGGAGATGGACGAGACGATGCCCGAGGCGCTGTCCCGGCTTGAGGAGCGGATCGGATCGACCCGCAGCGTCATCGCCGCGTCCAAACCGGAGTTGCTCGCGCTCGTCACTGCCGCCGAGAGCACGCATGACGCGATCGAGGCGATCGCCGATGTCGTCCGCAAACAGCGCGATACGCTCGCCAAGACGCAGGCGTCGCTGCTCGACTCACTCGAGGACGGGCAGGCCAAGACCGCGGAACTGGAAGATGTCGTCGATCGCGCGATCGCCAATGCCCGCCGCTTTGCCGACGAGGCCGCGCCGCAACTGGTCGATGCGCTGCTCCGCATCCGTGAAACCGCCAACTCCGCGACCGACCAGGCCCGGGCCGCGCTCGCCGGGCTTGTCCCGGAAGCCGCGCGCCAGCTCGAAGAAGCCGGCAACGCCGCGCTCCGCCGGGCGATGGACCACAGCGTGCGCAGCCAGCTGATCGAGCTGGGCGAAGTGACCGAGGGCGCGGTCAACGCCGCCGCCCGCGCCGCCGAGCGGCTGTCCCACCAGATGCTCGGCATCAACGAAGCCTCGGCCGCGGTCGAGGCACGGATCGAGGAAGCGCGGATCGAACGCGAGAATGCGGATCGCGACAATTTCGCGCGCCGCGTCTCGCTGCTGGTCGAAGCGCTGAATTCCGCCTCGATCGACATCTCCAAGGCATTCGCGCACGAGGTGTCCGACAGCGCCTGGGCCGCCTATCTCAAGGGCGACCGCGGCGTCTTCACCCGCCGCGCCGTCCGCCTGCTCGACAGCGGACAGGCCCGCGAAGTCTCCAGCCTGTACGAGGGCGATCCCGAGTTCCGTGAGCAGGTGAACCGCTACATCCACGATTTCGAGGCGATGTTGCGTCAGGTGCTTGCCCTGCGCGACGGCGCCCCGCTCGGCGTCACCCTGCTCTCCTCCGACATGGGGAAGCTCTACGTCGCGCTGGCCCAGGCGATCGAGCGCCTGCGCGGCTAGGCGCTATTGCTTCGCCGCGGCGAGCACCTTCATCGCAAAGGCCAGCCGCTGCTGCGACAGGTCGCGATCGGTCGCCTTGGGCCAGGCGCTGCTGGCAACCATCACCAGCTTGCTCGCCGGATCGACCAGGATGACCTGCCCGAAAATCCCCTGCGCGGCGTAATAGCCGCCGGGGATCGTCCACCATTGATAGCCATAGCCGCCGCCCGGGAAGGTGGTTTGCGTCTTGGTCGCCTCGGCAAACCACCCGTCCGGCACGATCCCCTTCCCGCCGTCCAGCGTCAACTGGCCGATCCGGGCATAGTCGCGCAGCGACACCGACAGGCAGCACCCCGACACTTCCGCCCCGGTCTGGTCGGTCATCCAGAAGGCGTCCCGCTCCATCCCATAGCGCCGCCACACCTTCTCGGAGAGGTAGGCCGAAAGCGTCTTCCCCGTCGCCCGCCGCACCAGCACGCCGATCAGGTTCGTCTCGCCGGTCTTGTAGACGAACTTGCTCCCCGGTTCATCGACCCGCGGCAGCTTGCGCATATAGGCCACCGTCGGGTCCTGCCCCGCCGGCACCGGCTCGGCAAACATCCGTGCCACGTCGCTGTCGGGATCGGTATAATCCTCGTTCCAGCGCACGCCCGACGTCATCGTCAGCAGTTGGCGGATCGTCACTCCGTCATAACCCGCCCCGGCCAGGTCGGGGATGTAGCGCGTCACCGGATCGTCGATCGACTTGATGAACCCGTCCCGGATGGCCGCGCCGACCAGCGTCGACGTGACCGACTTGGCAACCGAAAAGCTCGTCCAGCGCCCGTTCGGGCCATAGCCCATCGCATAGCGCTCCAGCCGGATCTTGCCGTCCTGGAGAACGATCAACCCGGCGACCTTCTGCGCCGCCATGAATGCCGCGACCTCCGCGTCGGCGAGCGGCAGCGGCGCCCCCTTGGGCAGCGGCCGCACCTTGCCGCCGGCCTTCACCACATTGCCGGGAAAGATCTTCTCCATCGCCGGGAAGTTGCGTTCGCGCTCTTCCTGCGACCAGAACAGGATCGCCGCGCCCACCTGGCGCAGCCGCGCGGAGTCCTCGGCGGAGACCGCGACGGGCGACGCTGCGGCGGGCGGCTCGGTTCGCGGCGTACATGCGGTCAGCACCAATGCACCCGCCGCCAGCCAGATTGCCCGCTTGCCCATCATCGCTCTCCCCTTTCGGCCTGGTCCTTGACCAGGGTGATTTGCGCCACCCAGATCCCGCCACCGCGAAATCCGCCTTCACAATACATCAGATAATAGCGCCACAAATCGATGAAATGTCGATCGAATTCGATCGGCAACCGCCCTTCGACGACAGCCCGGTCGAATGCCGCGCGCCACAGCCTGAGCGTTTCGGCATAATCGGCGCCAAATTCCACCCGGTCTTCCCAGCGCAGCCCATGCCGCTCCGCAATCGCGCGAAACCGGGACTCGGAAAGTAGCAGCCCGCCCGGAAACACATAGGTCTGGATGAAATCGACGTTGCGCGCGTAGGATTCGAAGATCGCATCGTCGATCGCAATATACTGGATCGCGGCGCGTCCTCCGGGCTTCAGCACCCGGGCGATTGTGCCGAGATAGTCGGACCAATAATCCTGCCCTACCGCCTCGACCATTTCGATGCTGGCGACCGCGTCATAGGTCCCGGTGACGTCGCGATAGTCGGTCAGCGACACCTCGACCCCGCCCAGCCCACCCCGCGCCATCCGCGCCTCGACATGGGCCTTCTGCTCGGTCGAGAGGGTGATGCCATGGACCTGCCGCCCGGCCCGCGCGGCGCGTTCGACGAACGATCCCCAGCCACAGCCAATCTCCAGGATGCACTCGCCCGGCTGGGTCCCCGTCCGGTCGAGGATGGCGGCCAGTTTCGCCTGTTGCGCATCCGCCAGCGTCTCGACGCCCGGCGCGAACAGCGCGCTGGAATAGGTCATGCTCGCGTCCAGCCAGGGCGCGTAGAAATCATTTCCCAGATCGTAATGATAGGCGATGTTGCGCCGCGAGCCGGCCCGCGAATTGCGATGCAGCCAGTGCCAGACGCGCTTGGCCAGCCGCATCGGCCCCCGGGCCCGCCCGGCCTCACCCAGCGACGCGCGGTTACGCACGAACAGGTCGAACAATGGCACCGGATCGGGGCTGGTCCATTCACCCGCCTGCCACGCTTCATACCAACCCGCCGACCCGCCCGTCGCCAGCCGCCACAAGGCGCGCCAGCTGCGAATCTCGACCACCGCCTCAGGACCCGGCGCTCGCGCGCCCAGCCGCCTGCGAATGCCGCCGGGCAGCGTCGCATCGATTGCCCCCTCGGCCAGCCCCGCATCGATCCGGTCGAGCAACTTGCGCAGCGCAGGTGCGAGCAATTGCGCGAACAGCCCGTTATTCGGCGCTCGTGCATCCTCGTCCCAGCCGTCCCGGCGGCCCCTATTGCGTGCCGGTGAATGCATCGTCGCGCAACAACCACGGCGCATCGAGTCGAGCAAGCGCCAAGTGACGCCGCAGTTCAGATCGCACGCCCCGCCTCCAGTGCTCGCTCCCGCGCCGCCTTGTGCGCGATGATCTTGCGCGGATACGCGCGCGGGCGGCAGCGATGCGCGTCGGGGTCGTGAATCGCCACGTCGCTCACGCCGGCCAGTTCCGGCACCCAGTGCCGGATATAGCCCGCCGCGTCGAACTTCTCCGACTGGCCGAGCGGCGCCATGATCCGGCTCCACATATTGGCGTCGATCCCGGTCCCCGCCACCCATTGCCAGTTGACCGCATTGCTCGCGTAATCGGCATCGACCAGCGTGTCCCAGAACCAGCGATCGCCCTCGCGCCAGTCGATCAGCAGATGCTTGATGAGAAAGCTCGCCGCGATCATCCGCACGCGGTTATGCATCCACCCGGTCGCCCAGAGCTGCCGCATTCCCGCGTCCACGATCGGATAGCCGGTTCGCCCCTTCGTCCAGGCGTCAAACTCGTCGCGCACCGCCGACGAGCGGAAGTCGCGCCACGGCAGTCTATCATATCTCTCGCGCCCGTTCTTCGCGCCATAGTCCGGGAACTGGAGAATGACGTTCTGCGCATAGTCCCGCCAGCCGATTTCGGCGAGGAACACGTCCACCGACCCGCCCGCATTGGCGACGCGGTGCCAGACATAAGCGGGCGACACCTCGCCGAAATGGAGATGCGGTGAGAGGCGCGAACTCCCCTCGATCGCGGGCATGTTGCGCTCCTCGTCATAGCGTGCGGCGTGGCGCAGAAATGCGTCGACCCGTTTGCGCGCGCCCGTTTCGCCCGGTTCCCACTCCGCGAATCCACGCGCCCAATTCGGCCGGGTCGGCAGCAGGCGCCAATCCTCCAGCCTGTCCGATTCCGGCCACCGGGATGGCGCGGCGATTTCACGCGGGCGATTTGCGGGCGGTGCTGGCGGCATCCGCTCGCGCAACGCGCGCCAGAAAGGAGTGAAAATCTTGTACGGCTCCCCCGCCCCGGTCGTCACCGACCCCGGCGGAGCGAGATAATTGCCATCATGGCAGACCAGATCGAGCCGTTTGCCCACCGCCCTCTCGGCATTGCGCCACCAGGGCTCATAATGCCGGATACAGTGCACGCGCCCCGCCCCGGTCTCTGCAGCGAGCGCAGCCAGCACCTCATCCGACTTGCCCCGCCGCAGGATCAGCCGCGATCCCTTGTCGCGCAGATCGGCGTCCAGGCTTGCGAGGCTGTGATGCAGCCACCATCGCGACGCCCCGCCCATCGCGCGATGCTTCGGCGTCTCGTCGTCGAGGATGAAGACGGGGATAACCGGCCCCTCCGCCGCCGCCGCAATCAGCGCCGTCTGATCGGACAGGCGCAGATCGCGGCGGAACCACAGGATCGTCGGATCGGGCACTCATTCCCCCTGCAACGGAGCGGCGCAACGCCGCGCTGGCGGTGTACACAGGGACAATGCCAAAGCCGCAGCAAATATCCGTCGCGACGCTGACAATCGATTCGCTCGATGCTCTCACCGCTTCTACCAGCGCGATTTCGACTGGTATCCGGTGTTCGAACATGCGCAGATCATCGACGTCTGAATACCCGGTCTTCACCCGCCCAGATAGCGTTCGCAACCCGATGTCGGCGCAGGCCCACGCTCTGCAAATCCAGCCGGTGGACCGCCGCGCCCGTCGGGGCCACCCGGGCCGCCCGGTCCACCGCCGGGCATGTTGCCCCGCTGTGCGCCCCCGCCCTCGCTGCGCCTGCCCTGCCCGCCCGGGCCAACGCCGCCCGGAGGGCCCCGCTCCGCGCTCGCGCTGCCGCGTCGGCCCGCTTCGGGACGCGGGGGCGGCATCCCGCCAATCGGCAGTTCTCCGCTCCCCACCACTTTGAGGAAGACGCGCCGGTCGTTCGCATCCAGCACCCGCAGCGCGGCAATGATGTAGCGCGTCTGCGCCTGAGCCTGGGCGGCGGCCGTCGCGTCACGCTCCTCCATCGCGCTGGCCAGATCGGCGAGCGGGATCGGTTCTGCCTCCGCCAGCTTCTCGACCGCGCATTGCGCCGCCGTCGTCGCGCCGCGCGCAATCTGCGGCATTGGCACCGATCGCAGCGCGCGAATGCCGGTTTCGGAGACACCCTGCACGCGCAGCATCCGCTCCACGTCGGTCAGGACGAGATCGGCGGGCTTCGCGGTCACTGGCTCAGGCGGAAGCGCCGGACCATAGGTGGACTGGATCGACGCGAGCGCCAGAAAGGGCAGGAAGAAATACATGAACGGCCTCCGGAGTGGAGACGCTCACCTGCGGGGAGCAGTTTGCCCCCACATTTCGGCGTGTTGCGACGCTTATTCGGCGCGCGGTTCTTTCTCGACCTGCCAGGTCTGGCCCTTGCTCACCAGCTTCTGGAGGTCCGCGACCTTGCCCTCACTCGCGGCGACGTTCTGCGCCACCACCGCGCTCTCGAAGGTGGGCGCCGGATCGTCATAGATCACGCCCAGCGCCATCGGGAACGGGCCGAACGGCATCTCGACCAGCATATGCGCCAGCCCGCGATTGGTCTGGTCGTGGACGACCACGCCCGACACGTCGCCATCGACGATATCGACCACCTTGAGCGTCAGCCGCTGGACATCGAGCGCCAGCCCCTTGGTCCCGCCCGCGAAGATCAACGGCTTACCATGCTCAACCCATAGCTGATGCCCGGCATTGGCCTTGTCGACGAATGGCGCGAACACGTCGGCGTTATAGACAATGCAGTTCTGGAAGATTTCGACGAACGCCGTGCCCTGATGCGCGTGTGCGGCCTTGAGCACCGCAGGCAGATTCTTGTTCACATCGATCCCGCGCGCGATGAACCGCCCGCCTGCACCCAAGGCAAAGGCGCAGGGTTTGGCCGGATGATCGACCGATCCGAACGGGGTCGAGGGCGACCGGGTCCCCTCACGCGAGGTCGGCGAATATTGCCCCTTGGTCAGGCCGTAGATCTCGTTGTTGAACAGCAGCACCTGGCAATTCAGGTTCCGCCGCAGCAGGTGCATCGTGTGATTGCCGCCGATGCTCAACCCGTCGCCGTCGCCGGTAATGATCCACACGTCGAGGTCCGGATTGGCCAGCTTCACCCCCGTCGCCACCGCCGGCGCGCGGCCATGGATGGTGTGGAAGCCATAGGTTTCCATATAATAAGGGAAGCGCGACGAGCAGCCGATGCCGCTGACAAACACGGTATTTTCCGGCGTCGCGCCGATCTCCGGCATCGTCCGCTGCACCGCCTTCAGGATCGCATAGTCCCCGCAACCGGGGCACCAGCGGACCTCCTGATCGGTCTCCCAATCCTTGGGCGTCGATGGGCGGATGGTCGTGATCTCGTTCATCTCTCTATCCCGATCAAGCCGACTGCGGCGACGTCGTATCGCGCAGCGAGCCATCATCGTGCCCGGCTTGCGAATTCGGCAGCTGCGTGTCATCGGCGGGCAGATTGCCGCCCTCGTTGCCGGGCACGCCGTCGAAAAATGCCGCGATCGCAGCTTCGATCTCATGAATGCGGAAGGGCTGTCCCGACACCTTGTTCAGCGGCCTGGCGTCCACCAGGAACTGGTCGCGCAACACGGTCTTGAGCTGTCCCGTGTTCATTTCGGGGACGAGGACATGCTCGTAACCCTTTAGCAATTCACCCAAATTCTTCGGCATCGGCCAGATGTGACGGATATGGATGTGGCTGACGTCCAGCCCTTTGCGCCGCGCGCGCCGCACCGCCTGAGTGATCGGGCCAAAGGTCGATCCCCATCCGACGACGACCAGCTTGCCGCCCGGTGCGCCCTGTTCCAGCTCCTGATCCGGCACCGCGATCCCCGCAACCTTCGCCTGGCGCGTGTCGGTCATCGTCTGGTGGGTGGATGGCGAGTAATCGATGTTCCCCGTGCCGATCGCCTTCTCGATTCCCCCGATGCGGTGAAGCAGGCCAGGCGTGCCTGGCTTGACCCAGGGCCGTGCCAGTTTCTCGTCGCGGGCATAGGGCAGGAACTTCTCGCCCTCGGCCGGGGCTTCCTCATGGAACTTCACCGGGAAGGGCGTATAGTCCGCCATGTCCGGCACCTTCCACGGCTCGGCCGCATTCTGCAGATAGCCGTCGGTCAACAGCATGACCGGGGTCATATATTGCGTCGCGATCCGGACCGCCTCGATCGCTACGTCGAAACAGTCGGCGGCCGACCGCGCGGCAAGTACCGGCACGGGCGCATCGCCATTGCGGCCATAGACCGCCTGATACAGGTCCGACTGTTCGGTCTTGGTCGGAAGCCCCGTCGACGGCCCGCCGCGCTGCGCATTGACGATCACCAGCGGCAGCTCGGTCATGATCGCAAGACCGATCGCCTCGGTCTTGAGCGCGATGCCCGGCCCCGAGGAGCAGGTGACGCCAAGGCTGCCCGCATAGGACGCGCCCAGCGCTGATGCGACTGCCGCGATCTCGTCCTCCGCCTGGAAGGTCGTGACACCGAATTCCTTCAGCCGCGCCAGATGATGCAGGATCGCGGAAGCCGGCGTGATCGGATAGCCGCCATAGAACAGCTTGAGGTTCGCCAACTGCGCGCCCGCGACCAGCCCCAGACTGATCGAATCCGCGCCCGTCACCGTGCGGTACAGCCCCGGCTCGACCGGCGCGGCCGGGACGTGCAACTGGCCGATCCCCTGCGCGCCCAGTTCTGCCGTCTCGCCGTAAGCGTGACCAGCGTTCAGCGCGGCGATATTCGCCTCGGCCAGTTCGGGCGCCTTGGCGAATTTGGTCTTGAGCCAGTCGATCAACGGCGCGCGATCACGATCGAACATCCAGAGCGCGAGCCCCAGCGTCCACATATTCTTGCAGCGCAACGCTTCCTTGTTGCCAAGTCCGAACGGCTTCACCGCTTCCAGCGTCAGCTGCGAGATGTTGAGCTTCAGCAGCTGCCATTTGGCCAGGCTGCCGTCCTCCAACGGGTTCTGCGCATATTTCGCCTTGTCGAGGTTGCGCTTGTTGAACTCGCCTTCGTCCGCGATGATGAGGCCGCCGGGCTTCAAATCCTCGACATTGGTCTTCAGCGCAGCCGGGTTCATTGCCACCAGCACGTCGGGCGCATCACCCGCGGTCTCGATCGCCGCCGAACCGAAATTGATCTGGAATGCAGAAACCCCGAACAACGTCCCCTGCGGCGCGCGGATTTCCGCCGGGAAATCCGGGAAAGTGGCAAGATCATTGCCCGCCAGCGCGGTCGACAGGGTGAACTGACCCCCGGTCAGCTGCATTCCGTCGCCGCTGTCGCCCGCGAACCTGACGACAACCGCTTCGGGCGGCGGGTTGGCCGACGCCTCTTCGGGCGTCACCTGGTGGATGGCCGTTGCCATTCAATGTCATCCTGCAACTTCAAGTGCCGCGCCCTCTACGCCCGGGGCGCTTGGAGTGAAAGGTAGAATGATGGCAGGCACATGCAACCGGTACTTTCGCGGGACGGGTTACAGCAACCGGTCGATATCCGCGGCGATATCGGCGGGCTTGGTCTGCGGCGCATAGCGCTCGACGACCTTCCCGTCGCGGTCGACCAGGAATTTGGTGAAGTTCCACTTCACGCCCTCGGTCCCCAGCAACCCGGGCGCCGCGCTCTTGAGATAGCGGTAGAGCGGGGCCGCATCGGCACCGTTGACGTCGATCTTGGCGTAGATCGGAAAGGTGACGTCATAGGTCAGCGAACAGAAATTCGCGATCTCCTCCGCATTGCCCGGCTCTTGCGCACCGAACTGGTTGCAGGGAAAGCCCAGCACAGCGAACCCACGACCGGCGAAGCGCCGGTGCAAGTCCTCCAGCCCCTCATATTGCGGCGTAAACCCGCATTTCGACGCGACGTTGACGATCAGCAGCACCTTCCCCGCCTGATCGGCCAGCGTCGTCTGCGTGCCGTCCGCCGCGGTGACGGGAATATCGGTAATCGCGCTCATTTAGCCTCCTTGGCGGGTCGGTAGGTGAAGTCGAAGCTCGGCATCCATGTCTTGCCGCCATCAGCGGAGTTCTCGCCCAGCTGGCGCACCGCCCCGTCGGTGCCGCGCGAATAGGTCATTCGGGTCAGCGCACCGTTCGGGGCAAGGCCGGTCCCGGTCAGCACCATCGCCTTGCCGTCATATCCGCCCCTAAACTCGGCCCAACTGGCGGAGGAATCGGTCCACAACTGCCGCCATTGCTTCGCGCTCGCGACCCAGGTGTTGAGGCTTCCGCCGGTCTGACCGTTGAGCGGCATCCAGTTCTCGCGGATCACACAGCCGTTATAGAGTTTCTCGATCCGGCTCTGCGCGACCAGCTGGTCCTGGCCGGTTGGATAGACATCCCAATATCCGACCCAGAAATCGAACTGCCTGAATTCCGGCGCGGTGCAGCCGGGCGGTGGCGGCCCGGGCGGCGCAGTCTGAGCAACGGCTGGCGTTGCCAAAGCCAAAACCCATGCCGGCCATCCACGCATATCCGCCTCCGCTATTCCAGCAGCCCCTCGTGCAGCCGCACCACCCGGTCCATCTTCGCCGCGAGCCGCTCGTTATGCGTGGCGATCAGCGCCGCTGCGCCCTCCCCGCGGACCAGCCGCAGGAATTCGGCGAGCACGACATCGGCGGTCTTCTCGTCGAGATTACCCGTGGGCTCGTCCGCCAGCACCAGAGTCGGCCGGTTGGCGAGCGCGCGGGCGACCGCCACGCGCTGCTGCTCGCCACCCGACAACTGGCTCGGTCGATGGGTCAGCCGCGCGCCAAGGCCCAGCGCGGTCAGCAGCGCCTCCGACCGCGCCCGCGCATCGGCGAAGGTGGCGTTCTGGATCAGCTGCGGCAGCTCGACATTCTCGATCGCGTCGAAGTCGGGCAGCAGATGGTGGAACTGATAGACGAAGCCGAGCTTGTCGCGGCGCGTGACGGTGCGCTCATGGCTCTCCAGCTTGCTCACCTCGATCCCGGCGATGCGGATCGATCCCTCGAACCCGCCTTCCAGCAGGCCGACGGCCTGAAGCAACGTCGACTTGCCCGAACCCGACGGGCCGAGCAGTCCGACAATCTCGCCCGGCGCGACCGTGAGGTCGATGCCGCGCAAGACATGGATCGTCGCGCCGCCCTGAATAAAGGCGCGCTTGAGACCGATCGTCTGCAACACTGGCTCACTCATAGCGCAGCACCTGAACCGGATCGGTACTCGCCGCCTTGAACGCAGGGTAGAGCGTCGCAAGGAAACTGAACCCCAGTGCCATCAGCGCGATCCCCGCCACCTCGACCGGATCGGTCTTGGCAGGCAATTCGGTCAGATAGCGCATCGTCGGGTCCCATATCTGCTGCCCGGTTACGAAGCCGAGGAAGCTCAACACCCCATGGCGGAAATAAAGCAGGATGAAGCCGAGGATCAGCCCCGCGACGATCCCCAGCGATCCGATCGTGGTCCCAACCGTCACGAAGATCTTGATCAACCCGCTCCGCGTCGCCCCCATCGTCCGCAGGATCGCGATGTCGCGCGTCTTCGCCCGCACCAGCATGATCAGCGAGGACAGGATATTGAATACCGCGACCAGGATCAGGATCGACAGCACGGTGAACGTCACCAGCCGGTCCACCGCCAGCGCCTCGAACAGGGTCGCATTGAGCGTGCGCCAGTCGGTCAGCTGGCCCGTCGCCGCGACCTTCTGTGCCAGCGGCGCCAGGATCTCGCCGACCCGGTCCGGGTCCTCGGTGTCGATCTCAACCATCCCGACCGAATCGCCCATCAGCAGCAGGGTCTGCGCATCCTGCATCGGCATGACGACGAACGCCTTGTCATAGTCGTAGACCCCGACCTCGAAGATCGCGGCGATGCGATAGGATACGATTCGCGGAACGGTGCCGAACGGGGTCGACGGCCCCTGCGGACTGATCAGCGAAACGCTGCTTCCCAGCGATACGCCCAACGCGTTGGCCAGGCGCGATCCCATCGCGACGCATTCGCATCCGGGTTTAAGCTCGCCGAGCGATCCCAGCACGACATTGCGGTTCAGCGTCGGGTTTTCGCGGATATCGCTCACATTCATCCCGCGCACCAGGACGCCCTCGACCCGCCCCTGGAACCCGGCCATCAGCGGCTGCTCGATCAGCGGCGTGGCGCTGACCACGCCCGGCGTCTTGCGCGATTCGGCGACGATCTCACGCCAGTCGCGCAACTGCCCGCCATAGCCCTGAATCACCGCATGGCCGTTCAGCCCGGTGATCTTGTCGAACAGCTCGGCGCGAAAGCCGTTCATCACGCTCATCACGATGACCAGCGCCGCCACGCCCAGCATCACCGCGACCAGGCTGATCGATGCGACGAGGAAGATAAACGCCTCCCCCCGCCCTGGCAGCAGGTAGCGGCGCGCGATCATCCGTTCATATCGGGAAAGCAACATAGGCGCGGTGTTAGGGCGCGGTGCGGGTGCGTGCAATCGCGCTGTTGCCAAATAAACACAGGGTGAACGCAAAGAGTCCCGAATGCCGCATCGACCGGTGACAAGTCCCCGGCATGGCCGTAGCAAAGCCCTACGAAGCAATGGCAACGGCCGTGGTTCGGGGAGGCGCTTTCAGCCCCGTTCTGTAAAGGAACGTGCGGGCGGAGGTGGCCACTTAAGGGGGCTGACGAGGCATCGTCACGCAGGCGCCCGGGTCGGAAACGGCCCGGGCGTTTGACATTTCCGGCCCCGATCGCCCGTCCAAAACTGGGCGAGGAAAGGCGTTGCTCGAGCCTTTGTTGCAACCCCTTCCCCTTGTTCCTTCCAGGCGCGGGGTTTGGCCGTCGCGCGGGGCAGTCACGTCCGTGTCTCTCTAGAATTTCAGCGCGATGGTGAGGCCATAGGTACGCGGATCTCCCGGCTGGCCGGCGATCAGGCCGACATTGCCGGGCGCGACCGACAGTTGCTCAAAATATTCGGTGTCGAACGCGTTGCGCACCCATGCGTAGATGTTGAGCCCATCATCGTGGCGAAAACCCACGCGGATGTTCGACAAATCATAGTCATCGATCCAGGTGTAGATCGAGGGTGAGGGATTCGACGAGAAGTTCGACCGGTAGCTGCCGTCATATCCCAGATAGATCTGCCCGGCCTGTCCCAGCAGCGTCGCCGGGGCATTGACCTCCGCGCCATAGGAGAAGCTCCATTCCGACACACCGGGAAGCCGCTGACCGGAGATGTCGCAATTCGCGGGGCTGATCCCACCCGGTGTTCCGGGCGCGCTCGGGGTCTGGCCGGGTCCCGCAATGGCGCCCCCGGAAAGCTCGGGCGGGCACGGCGCATCGGCAAACTCGCGATAGGTGGCGTCGGTATAGGCGCCGCTCGCATAGGCGCTGAAACGCTCACTGGGCCGGATCGACAGATCGGCCTCGACACCCTGCGACCGCACCGCCTCCGCATTGGCCAGATATCCCCGCAGCACGCCGAATTGGCCGTTGCTCACCGTGGCCTGGTAATCCTCGATACCGGTCCGGAAGGCAGCAAGGTTCAGCGTCGCGCGCCGGCCCCAGAACTGCGCCTTGATGCCCGCCTCATAATGATTGACCGACTCGGGCTTGATGGTCCCGGCCGAAAGAATCGGATTGCCCGCCGCGTCCGCGGGCAGCCCGTTCTGGTTGATCCCGGCCGTCTTGAACGTCTTGGCATAGGTCGCATAGGCGAGGATGTCGCGGGCGAGGCGATAGCTTAGCGTGAGGTCATAGGAGAGATTCCACCCGCCGAACTCGGTTTCACTCCGCTGTGGGGAAAAGATCGCCAGCTGTGCCAGCTTGGCCGGATCGGTCTGTCCGAACAGGACGGGATTCCCCTGCCCGTCGAAGACGGTGCGATCATAATAGCCCGATTTCTTGTCGTAGTTGACGCGTATTCCCGGCTGAACGGTGAGTGCGTCGGTCACCTTGAGGCTGGCCTGCCCGAACACCGCCAGACTCGTGCTCTTCAGCCACTGCGTGTTGTAGGCGGTAACCCCGTCGAGCACCGACGCATCGTTCGCGAGCGGGTTCGATGGATTGATGTTCCACCGGCTCGACGCAGCGCCGTGTCGGGTCGTGCCCTGCGTGTCGATCCGCTGATAAAAACCGAACGCGCCCAGGACGAAGTCAAAGCGGCTTCCCGTATAATTGTACCGGAATTCCTGCGTGAACTGGTCCTGCTGCGACGGGTTCTGCGACTGGGTGACGATCGGAAGGCCGGTGAAATCCCGGTCATTCGCCGGCTTCCAGTCCCAGAACCGCCATGCACTCACCGACGTCAGCGTACCCGGCCCGACATCCCATTTCACCTTGATCGATCCGCCGCCCAGCTTGTTGCCCGAGTTCAATTCGGAATCGAGATCGGTCAGGCGCGCGAAGGGATCCGTGCTTACGACGGTATAGCCCTGCGCGGCCGCGAGCGCGGCATATTGCCGGTTCAGAGCGCGCTGGGTCGCGCCGGTGCGCACATAAACCGTGCCGCAGCATTCGGGATTCTGGCTGCTGTAATCCGCAGTCAGAGTAATCGCGAGATCGTCGCGCGGCTGGAACAGGACCTGCCCGCGCAGGCCGATATTGTCCTGTTCGTTGATCCAGTTGCCGCTGGTGACGTTGAAGATCGTCCCGCGACGGCTGGTTGCAGACAGCGCAAGACGCGCGGCGATGCTGTCGGACAGGGGCCCCGAAACCGCCGCTTTTACCTGCTTGAAGTCCAGATTCCCAATGCTGGCTTCGGCCTTGCCGAGGAAATCGAAGGTCGGCTGGTTCGTCGTGATATTGATCGCGCCTGCGGTCGTATTCTTCCCGTACAGCGTCCCCTGGGGCCCGCGCAGCACCTCGATCTGCGCGACGTCGAGAAAATCGAACGTCGCCGATGCGACCCGCGAATAATAGACGTCGTCGACATAGATTCCGACGCCCTGTTCGAACCCGTCGCTCGTTAGCCCGAACGGAACGCCGATTCCGCGGATGTTCACCGCAGTATTGCGCGGGTTGGACGAATAGAATTGCAGGGTCGGCACCAATTGCTGCAACCGTCCGACATTGAAGCTGCCGGTGTTGTCGATCTGGCCGCTGTCGACGACGGATATCGCGATCGGGACATTCTGCGCGGTTTCGGTTCTCCGCCGTGCTGTCACGACGATCTCGGATGGCGCCCCTGCTTCGGCGGATTCCCGGTCGCGCTCCTGATCCCGCACCACGTCTCGGGCCGGTCCGGCGGTGACGGGCGCCTCCTGCGCAAGAACGCTGGTTGAGGTGCCGCTAAGGAGCAGCAAGGTAATCGAATGAAGGCGCATGAAGTCACTCCCTTTGTTCTCGTCAGCGCCTAAACTCCACTCATATGATAGGATTTAACGACAAAGGGATTCTATTCCTATCTAACCGCTAGGCTTTATCTGATGAAATCGGCCGATCGAACGCCCCTTGAAAGCAGCTACGCGCTTCCCAAATCAGCGATGCACGGCGCTTTCGGGGCCGTGAAAACCTGGCATCGCGGATGAACCGGATGCCATAAGACGTTGAAATTGCTCATTTGGAGGATATCACCATGCGTCAGATCGACTTGACACCCTTCCGCCGCTCGACCATCGGCTTCGACCGGCTCTTCGACATGCTCGAAGCGACCGCGCGCCAGTCGAGCAGCGAGAATTACCCGCCCTTCAATCTCGAACGCATCTCGGACGACCGCTATCGCATCACGATCGCCGTCGCCGGCTTCAAGGCCGAAGAGATCGAGATCACCGCCCAGCAGAACCTGTTGCTGGTCGCGGGCCGCAAGGCGGAGTCGCAGGATAACGAAGCGGCCCAGATGCTGCATCTCGGCATCGCCAATCGCGGGTTCGAGCGCCGGTTCGAACTGGCCGATTTCGTCCGCGTCGAATCGGCCGATCTCAATGACGGGCTGCTCGTGATCGAACTGGTCCGCGAGGTTCCCGAGGCGATGAAGCCCAAGAAGATCGCCATCGGCGGCCGCAATGAGGCAACCGCGATCGAGCATCGCGACGTCGCTTAAGGCACCCCCGGCGGCGCGCTGACCCCTTGCGCGTCGCCAAAATGGGGCGCCCGGACCATCTGGTTCCGGGCGCCCTTTTTCATGTCTAGACCAGTCGCGATTGCTTCACCGCCGCTTCAATGAAGCTGGCGAACAAGGGATGCGGATCGAACGGCTTGGACTTGAGTTCGGGGTGAAACTGCACACCCACGAACCAGGGATGGTCCGGCCGCTCGACGATTTCGGGCAACATCCCGTCGGGCGACATGCCCGAAAAGACCAGACCGCCCGCCTCCAGCCGTTCGCGATAGCCGGTGTTTACTTCGTAGCGATGCCGGTGCCGTTCGCTGATCGACTCGCCGCCATAGATGGATGCGACCACCGAATTGCCCGTCAGCTTCGCAGGATAGGCGCCCAGCCGCATCGTACCGCCCAGATCGCCGCCCTCTTCGCGCTTCTCGATCCCGTCCTTGCTCATCCACTCGGTGATGATGCCGACCACCGGCTCCTGGGTCGGGCCGAATTCTGTCGACGAGGCGTCGGCGATCCCCGCCATATTCCGCGCGCCTTCAACGCACGCCATCTGCATTCCGAAACAGATGCCGAAATAGGGGACCTTGCGCTCCCGCGCGAAGCGGACGCTGGCGATCTTGCCCTCGGCGCCGCGCGACCCGAACGCACCGGGCACCAGGATCGCGTGGCACGGTTCCAGATTGGCCGCCACCTCGGCATCGTCGCCCTTCTCGAACAGTTCGGCATCGATCCAGCGGATGTTGACCTTCACCTTGTTGGCGATGCCGCCATGCACCAGCGCTTCATTGAGCGACTTGTACGCGTCGGGAAGGCCGACATATTTGCCGACGACGCCAACCGTCACCTCGCCCTCCGGGTTGAACAGGCGATCGGTGATGTCGGTCCAGCGCGACAGGTTGGGCGCCGCGCCCGGCTCGATGCCGAATGCGCGCAGCACTTCGCTGTCCAGCCCCTCTTCATGGTATTGCAGCGGCACCGCATAGATGCTCGCCGCGTCGAGCGCGGGGATCACGGCGCTCGCCGGAACGTTGCAGAATTGGGCGATCTTCGCCCGCTCCCCCGTAGGAAGCGGCTGTTCGCACCGGCACACCAGTACATCGGGCTGCACGCCCAGCGACGCCAGTTCGCGCACGCTATGCTGGGTCGGCTTTGTCTTCAGCTCGCCCGCCGCCTTGATATAGGGCACCAGCGTGACATGGACGCTGATCGATCGGCCGCGACCAAGCTCGTTCTTCAGCTGGCGGATCGCCTCGATGAACGGCAGCGATTCGATGTCGCCGACGGTACCGCCGATCTCGCACAGCACGAAATCGAGATCCTCGGTCTCCGCCTGGGCGAAGTCCTTTATCGCGTCGGTCACGTGCGGGATCACCTGGACGGTCGCGCCCAGATAGTCGCCACGCCGCTCGCGCTCGATGATTGTCTTGTAGATCCGGCCAGAGGTCACATTGTCCGACTGGCGGCTCGCAACCCCGGTAAACCGCTCATAATGGCCAAGATCGAGGTCGGTCTCCGCCCCGTCATCGGTCACATAGACTTCGCCATGCTGGTAGGGCGACATCGTGCCGGGATCGACGTTGAGATAGGGATCGAACTTGCGAATGCGGACCTTGTACCCGCGCGCCTGGAGCAGCGCGGCGAGGCTCGCGGCCATCAGGCCCTTGCCAAGCGAGGAGACCACGCCGCCGGTG
This sequence comes from Sphingomonas suaedae, assembly GCF_007833215.1. Classification (NCBI taxonomy): domain Bacteria; kingdom Pseudomonadati; phylum Pseudomonadota; class Alphaproteobacteria; order Sphingomonadales; family Sphingomonadaceae; genus Sphingomonas; species Sphingomonas suaedae. Next base: position 864,342 of record NZ_CP042239.1, on the reverse strand, counting down.
ATGAAAATATACCGCGTCATGGGAGTCACCGCTTATCCTTGAAGCACGAATGGGGGCAAGCGCCCGACTCCGGGCGCCGCCAAATAAAATTTCGCCGGGAATTTAGTTTGCGAGCGGAACGGCGCTGTTGTCCGCCGGAGCGGCAGGCGCCGCGCTGGGCTGTGCCGCCGGGACGGTCGCGGGCGCGGATTGCGACGTAGGCGCGGTCACGCGGCTGGTATCGATCTCGCTGCTTCCGCGCGTCGCCGCCAGAACCGCGAGCACGATGCTCATCACCACGAACAATCCCGCCAGAATCGCGGTGAAGCGGGTCAGGAAATTCGCCGCCCCGCGCGCCGACATCAGCCCTGACGGGCTGCCGCCCGAGGTCAGGCCGCCGCCTTCGGAACGCTGCATGAGGATCACCGTCACGAGCAGCGCGGCGATGATGGCATGAACGACGAGAAGGAAGGTGAACAGCATGACGGCCTTTCGGGGGAAAGCGGCCACATAGTGAACCCGCGCCGATCGATCAACCGTCCTTGATGCCGTTCGCAGCGCCTTTACGCCCCGGGATCGTCCCGGAAACGCAACATTTCGCGCCGTCGCTGAAACCCGAATGCAATCGGAACGTTCATGTCGCGGACGGCCCGGCATTCTTCCGGGCGTGTAACGGAATGACGAGTAGCTGCGATGAATGCGATGACGGACCATTCGCTCGATCACTGGAAGTCGACATTGATCGATTATGTACGGTCGGGCGAGCCGGATCTGACCAATCGTCAGATGGCGCTGATGCTGCTCGTCTATCTGGACTCCGGCCCACATACGGTGCGCGGACTGGCGCGTGCGCTGAACGTGTCGAAGCCCGTAGTTACACGCGCCTTGAACAGATTGGGCGCGCTCGGCTATCTGCGCCGCCAGCGTGACGAGACCGACAAGCGGAATATCTTCGTCGCGCGCACACCTGAAGGGGCGGAGTTTCTTGCAGAATTCGGACAATTCGTCAGCGGCGAAGGCGGCGTCGGCGCAACCCTTGAGCGCTCCGTCTCGGCGTAACCGATTCGCGCTGACCGGTCGGTCGGTCGCGATCGATCCACTGACCCAGGCCGCCCGTCGCGATCTGGCAGACATCAGGCTCGCCGATCGTGTCTTCGCGCCGCATTATGCCGCCCCCGTTCTTCACGTCGCCGCCGCGAAAACGCCGCTGCGTGCGGGCCGCGAGACGGATGCCGATATATTGGCAACGCTAAGCCCCGGCGATCCCTTTGAAGTGCTGGAAATTTCCGGCGGATTTGCGTGGGGCAGCGCGCCGGGCGTTGGCCGGGTGGGCTATATTCTCGCTTCGGATCTGGGGGTTGCGGCATGACGGTATCGGTTTTCATCGACGGCGCAGCGGGGACGACCGGCCTCGAAATCCGTGAACGCCTCGCCGGGCGCGACGAGATCGCATTGATCGCACTCGACGATGCCCAGCGCAAGAATGCGAAAAAGCGCGCCGAAGCGCTTAACGCCGCAAACTTCGTCATCCTCTGCCTGCCCGACGATGCGGCGCGGGAGGCCGTTTCGCTGATCAACAATCCGGAGACCCGGGTCATCGACGCCTCGACCGCGCATCGCGTCGCCGACGGCTGGACCTATGGATTCCCTGAACTCGAACCCGCCCAGGCCCAGCGGATTGCCGAGGCACCGCGCGTCTCTAATCCCGGCTGCTGGCCGACCGGCTTCCTCGCGCTGGTCCGCCCCCTCGTCCGCGCCGGTCTCGTCCCTCCTGAATGGTCGGTCACCGTCAGCGGCGCTTCGGGCTATTCGGGCGGCGGCAAGACGATGATCGCCGAATTCGAGGACGGGACGGAGACTACGGGATTCCGTTCCTACGGCCTCGATCTCGACCACAAGCATCTTCCCGAAATGCAGAAACATGCCCGCATGGAGCATCCCCCGATCTTCATGCCTGCGGTCGCCCGCGCCTATCGCGGCATGTTGATCGAGGTGCCGCTCGCCCTTTATTACCTCCCGCGCAAGCCATCGCCCGCGCAAATTGCGCAGGTGCTGGCCGACGCCTATCGCGACTCACCGATCGTACGCGTGGTCGAGGATGACGGCGAAACCCGGCTTGTCCGGCTGGAGGAGGATGCGGGGACCGATCGCCTGTCGGTCCGCGTGTTCGGAAGCCCCGACCGCAGCCATGCGCGCCTGATCGCGACGCTCGACAATCTGGGCAAGGGTGCGGCCGGCGCGGCAGTGCAGAATCTCAACATCATGGCCGGGTTCGACCAGACGGCGGGGCTGGTGCTTTGAGTCGGTGCGGCACCGGTCCGGTGCCGTGACGGGTCCAGCAAAGCCGGACCAACTTTAGCACCACATAGGTATGCGCGCTTCGCAAGCGGCATATCCGCTGCTAGGGCAGCGACGACAAGACATTGGGAGGATCGATGCGACAGCCATTCGGCAAGCTGCTGCTGTTCGGAGCCACGGGCGACCTGGCCCAGCGGATGCTGATCCCTTCGCTTTACGGCCTCCACGCCGATGATCTCCTGCCCGAAGACCTGACGATCACGGGGACCGCGCGGTCAACGCTGTCAGATGCCGAGTATCGCGATTTCTGTGCCAAGGCGCTGGAAACCTTCCTGCCCGAGGACCGCAAGGACGCGGACGCGATCGCCAGCTTCCTCTACCGCATCCAGTATCAGCCGCTCGACGCCTCGACGATCGAGGGGTTCGACGATCTCGCGAAAAAGCTCGGCGACATCTCCAGCGGTCTCGCCATCTTCCTGTCGACCGCGCCCAAGCTGTTCGAGCCGACGATCAAGGGTCTCGCCTCGGCGGGGCTTGCGGGCGACAATGTCCGGATCGGCCTCGAAAAGCCGCTGGGCACCGACCTGCCGTCCAGCCGCGAGATCAACGACGCGGTCGCCAGCGTCTTCCCCGAAGACCGCACCTTTCGCATCGACCATTATCTCGGCAAGGAAACCGTCCAGAACATCCTCGCATTGCGCTTCGGCAATGCGCTGTTCGAGCCGATCTGGAACGCGACCGGGATCGACCATGTCGAGATCACCGTCTCTGAAACCGTCGGGCTTGAGGGGCGTGCGGGCTATTATGACGATGTCGGCGCGCTGCGCGACATGGTCCAGAACCACATCCTCCAGCTGCTCGCGCTGATCGCAATGGAACCCCCTGCCCGCTTCGACGGCACCGCAATCCGCGACGAAAAGGTCAAGGTGCTGCGCTCGCTCCGCCCCATCATCGGCCAGGAAGCGGCGAACCTCACCGTCACCGGCCAATATACTGGCGGCGCGTCGACCGGAAAGATCGTCGCGGGCTATGCCGAGGAACTCGAAAAACCCTCGCGCACCGAAACCTTCGTCGCGATCAAGGCGCATGTCGATAACTGGCGCTGGCAGGGCGTGCCCTTCTACCTGCGCACCGGCAAGCGGATGACCGAACGGCGCAGCGAGATCGTCGTCCAGTTCAAGCCCGTCCCCCATTCGATCTTCGCCGAGCGCGGCGGCGTGCTCCAATCGAACACGCTGATCATCCGTATCCAGCCGGAGGAATATGTCCGCCTCCTGGTCATGGCCAAAGAACCCGGCCTCGACCGCGAGGGCATCCGCCTGCGCGAAGTGCCGCTCAACCTCAGCCTCGACACCGAATTTGCCGGCACGCGCCGCCGCATCGCCTATGAACGGCTGTTGCTTGACCTGATCGAGGGCGACCCCACCTTGTTCGTGCGCCGCGACGAGGTGGAGGCGCAATGGGCCTGGATCGATGCGATCCGCGAAGGCTGGGACATGGCGGACGTCAAGCCCAAACCCTATGCCTCGGGCACTTGGGGTCCCTCCGCCGCGATCGCGCTCACCGAACGCGACGGCGTGACCTGGAACGAATAGCGCCCCCTCCCGCTTACAGGGGGATGCCCGAAATCACGGAGTTACCGATGGCCGAAGAAATCGAATGGTGGGACTATGAGGACGCCGACGAGTGGAGCGATGCGCTTGCGGGCGATATCGGCTTCATCATCGAAAGCGCGATCGACGCCCGCGGCGGCGCGGTAATCGCGCTGGCGGGCGGCAAGACGCCTGCCCCCATCTATGAAAAGCTCGCTTCGGCGAAGCTCGACTGGAAACGGGTGACGATCGTCCCCACCGACGACCGCATCGTCCCGCTGGGCGACCCGCTGTCGAACGTCACCGCCCTTGGCAAGGTGTTCATCCCCAAGGGCGCGCGCGTCGTCCCGCTGGTGAGTGAGAAGGCGGAGGATTACAAAGCGGTTGGTCGCGCCGCCGATGCGCGGCTCGCCGATCATCACTGGCCGCTCGACCTCGTCTTGCTCGGCATGGGCGCGGACGGCCACACCGCCTCGATCTTCCCCGGCCCCGACCTCGACGAGGCGCTCAACGGGCCGAAAGAGCGTCGCGCGCTCGGCGTGATGCCCGATCCGCTGCCGCCCGAGGCGCCGGTCGCACGCGTCACCCTCTCATCCGCCGCGATCGCCAACGCCAAGTCGCTGATGATCGCGATCTCCGGCGCCGAAAAGCGCAAGGTGCTCGAGCAGGCGATCAAGCAGGGCGCGTCCAGCAGCTACCCGATCGGCCGCGTGCTGGCCGAGACCGAATTGCCGGTCGATATTCACTGGCTGGAGGGATGACCCAAGCGCCGTTCGTGCTGAGCTTGTCGAAGCACAGGATATTCCCCTGCCCTTCGACAGGCTCAGGGCAAACGGCTGAAGGCTGAAACCATGACCCAACTCCACCCCGAAATCGCCGCCGTCACCGACCGCGTCATCGAGCGTTCGAAGGAACGCCGCGCCGCCTATCGCGACCTGATGACGCAGCAGCGCGAGGGCGGCACCAGCCGCCGTGGCCTCGGCTGCGCCAACCTCGCCCATGCCTATGCCGGGACGGACGAGCAGCGCGACGCGATGAAGCCCGCGAACCGCATGAATATCGGGATCGTCACCGCCTATAACGACATGCTCTCCGCCCACGCACCCTATTACCGCTATCCCGAACAGATGAAGATCTGGGCGCTCGAAGCCGGCGCCACGGCGCAGGTCGCGGGCGGCGTGCCGGCGATGTGCGATGGCGTGACGCAGGGCTATTCGGGCATGGAACTGTCGCTGTTCAGCCGCGACACCATCGCGCTGTCGACCACGGTGGCGCTCAGCCACAATACGTTCGAGGGCGCTGCCCTGCTCGGCATCTGCGACAAGATCGTTCCCGGCCTCCTCATGGGCGCCCTGCGCTTCGGTCATCTCCCGATGATCCTGATCCCTGCCGGGCCGATGCGAACCGGCATCGCCAACAAGGAAAAGGCCCGCGTCCGCGAACTTTATGCTGAGGGCAAAGCGAGCCGCGAGGAGCTGCTCGAATCCGAAATCGCCGCCTATCACGGCAAGGGTACCTGCACCTTTTACGGCACCGCCAATTCCAACCAGATGATGATGGAGGCAATGGGCCTCCACGTCCCCGGCGCGTCGTTCATCAATCCCGGCACCAAGCTACGTCAGGAACTGACGAAGGCGGCGGTGCAGCGGCTGCCCCAGATCGGCTGGGACGGCGACGATTACCGTCCGATCGGTGAGGTCGTGGACGAGCGTGCGATCGTCAACGCGGCGATCGTGCTGCTCGCCACCGGCGGGTCGACCAACCATCTGATCCACCTGCCCGCCATCGCGCGTGCGGCAGGCATCCTGATCGATTGGGAGGATTTCGACCGCCTCTCGCGCAGCGTGCCCCTCCTCGCCCGCGTCTATCCCAATGGCTCGGCGGATGTGAATGGGTTCGAGGATGCGGGCGGGCCTACGTTCGTGATCCGCGAGCTTCTCAAGGCGGGCATCCTCCATGGCGACACGCTGACCACCTTCGGCGACGGACTCGCCGCCTATGGTAGGAAGCCGGTGCTGGAGAACGACGCGCTCGCTTGGTCAGACCATGGCGAGGCCAGCGGCGACGACAGCATTGTCCGGACGATCGACGCCCCCTTCTCACCCGAAGGCGGCTTCCGCATTCTGTCGGGCAATCTAGGCCGCGCTTGCATCAAGGTCAGCGCGGTGGAGCGCGACCGCTGGACGATCGAGGCCCCCTGCCGCGTATTCCATACGCAACAGGCGGTGCAGGACGCGTTCAAGGCGGGCGAACTCGATCGCGACGTCGTGGTCGTCGTCCGCTTTCAGGGGCCGCGCGCCAACGGGATGCCCGAGCTGCACAAGCTGACCCCGCCGCTCGGCGTCCTTCAGAATCGCGGCTTCCGTGTCGCACTCGTCACCGACGGGCGCATGTCCGGCGCGTCGGGCAAGGTCCCGGCCGCGATCCACCTCTCGCCCGAGGCGCTGGGCGGCGGCCCGATCGGCAAGCTCCGCGATGGAGATATCGTGCGTGTTTGCGCGGAGACCGGCGAACTCGCCGCGTTGGTCGATCCGGTCGAATGGGAAGCAAGGGATCTCGCCGCCGCGCCGCCGCCGGATCTGGGCAGCGGCCGCGAGCTGTTCGCGATGATGCGTCACGGCGCGAGCGAGGCCGAAGCCGGCGGATCGGCAATGCTCGCCGCGGCTGGGTTGTGATCGTCTTCGCTCACCACAAACCAAGCCGTCACCTCCGCGAAAGCGGGGGCACATCTCCCGCGCCGTCCACTTGGTGAAACGGTCAGGAGTTGGGCCCCCGCTTTCGCGGGGATGACGAAGTTAGAGAGGATACAAAGTTGGAAGTCGTAGCGGTCGATATCGGCGGGACCCATGCCCGCTTCGCCATTGCCGAGGTCGAGAATGGCCGCGTCGTCTCGCTCGGCGATCCGGTCACGCAAAAGACCGCCGATCACGCCAGCTTCCAGCTCGCCTGGCAGGCATCGGCGCGCGAATTCGGTCGCGATATGCCGCGCGCCGCCGCGATCGCCATCGCCTCGCCGATCAATGACGAGCTGATCAAGCTCACCAACAATCCGTGGATCATCCGCCCGCCGCTGATCCACGAACGGCTCGACGTCGACAGCTACAGCCTGATCAACGATTTCGGCGCGATTGGTCATGCCGTCGCCCAGCTCCCCGACAGCGATTTCGTCCATCTGTGCGGCCCGGTGACAGCGTTGCCGGAAAACGGATCGATCACCATCTGCGGCCCCGGCACCGGGCTTGGCGTTGCGCAGGTCTTCCGTCCCCCCAATGGCGGCTATCACGTCATCGCGACCGAAGGCGGGCATATGGACTTCGCCCCGCTCGACGGGATCGAGGACGCGTTCGTGCGCCGCCTCCGCTCGACCTACACCCGCGTCTCGGCGGAGCGGATCGTGTCCGGCCCCGGCATCGTCCCAATCTACGAAACGCTCGCGCAGATCGAGGGCAAGGCGGTGCACAGCCTGTCCGACAAGGAAATCTGGACGCTGGCGCTGGAGGGCAAGGACAGCCTCGCCGTCGCCGCGCTCGACCGCTTCTGCCTCAGCCTCGGCGCGGTCGCGGGCGACCTCGCGCTTGCACACGGCCCGACCGGCGTCGTCATCGCCGGTGGCCTTGGCTTCCGGCTCAAGGATCACCTGCTCGGCTCTGGATTTGCACAGCGTTTCGTCGCAAAGGGGCGCTTCCAGGGATTGATGTCCTCGATCCCCGTCAAGCTGATCACCCACCCCCAGCCCGGCCTTTACGGCGCGGCGGCGGCCTATGCGCAGGAGCATACGCAATGAGCCCAATTGCGAACATCGAAACCATCATGCGGACCAGCGCGGTCATCCCCGTCCTCGTCATCGACGACGCGGCGACCGCCCGCCCGCTGGCCGAAGCGCTGGTCGCGGGTGGTCTCAAGGTGCTCGAAGTGACAATGCGCACCCCGGCCGCGCTCGACGCGATCCGCGAGATGAAGAAGGTCGAGGGCGCGATCGTCGGCGCGGGGACGGTGGTGAACACCGATCAGTTCGCGCAGGTGATGGATGCGGGCGCCGAATTCATCGTCTCGCCGGGCCTGACCGAACGGTTGGGCCGGGTGATCGTCGACAGCGGCGTCCCCTTCCTTCCCGGCGTCGCCAATGCCGGTGACATCATGCGCGGCTACGACCTCGGCCTGCGCCACTTCAAATTCTTCCCGGCGGAGACCAGCGGCGGGCTGAAGGCGCTCAAGGCGCTCGCCGCCCCCTTTTACGAAGCCAAATTCTGCCCCACCGGCGGCATCACCCCCGCCACCGCCCCCGACTGGCTCGGTTTCGATCCAGTCCTGTGCGTCGGCGGCAGCTGGGTAACGCCCAAGGGTGCAAGCATGGCCGAAGTTCAGGCGCTTGCGCAGGAGGCGGCGGCGATGCGTTGACGGCGCTGTATTGCCAATATAATACAGTAGGCCATGTTCGCACCAGTCCTCACGCTCCTGGCGCTCGCCGTCGCCACACCGCAGACCTTCGACCCCGCTCGGGAACAGCCGCCGCTCGACCCGCCGAACCAGGTCCTGGTGCTCGGCACGCCCCACCTCTCCGGCATCCCCGCCGATCACTATCCCGACACGCTCGAGCCGCTGCTTGCCAAACTGGCGGCCTATCGGCCCCAGATCATCACGATCGAGGCGCTGTCCGGCGCGCAATGCGCCTATCTGCGCACCTATCCCGCACGGTGGAAGAGCACCGTAGCGGACTATTGCTGGGACCCTGCTCCCGCCCGCGCCGCGACCGGCCTCGACGTCCCGGAAGCCGTCGTCGAATCGGAACGGCTGCTCGCCGCGCTAGGTCCGAACCCCGCACCCGCTGCGCGCCGCCGCCTCGCCGCCACGTTCCTCGCAGCGGGTGAGCGCGCCTCTGCACTCGTCCAATGGCTCCGCCTGCCCGCAGGCGAACGCATCGCGGCGGACGGGCTCGACGCCGCGCTGGTCGAGGTGCTTGAGAAGGTCCGGGTCCGGCACAATGAGGATTATGCGATCGCCGCCCCGCTCGCGGCCCGGCTCGGGCTCGATCGCCTCCACTATGTCGATGACCACACGTCGGACTTCGTGATCGCCGACGAAGCCGCGTTCGGCACCGCCATCCAGGCGCAGTGGGACAATGAAGCGAGCAGGCAGCGCAAGGCCGCCGACGCGAAGCTGATGGCGGGCATGAAATCGCCCGGTGGGCTGCTCGCCGCCTATCGCGGCTACAACGATCCCCGGACCTTCTCGCTGATCTACCGCAGCGACTTCGGGGCCGCGCTCCGCGACCCGTCGCCCCAGCGCTTCGGACGGCAATATGTCGGCAGCTGGGAAGTCCGCAACCTGCGCATGGTCGCCAAAATCCGCGAAACGCTCGTCACCGCGCCGGGTTCGCGCGTGCTCACCATCGTCGGCGCATCGCACAAGCCCTATTTCGACGCCTATCTGCGCCAGATGCATGACGTCCGGCTGGTCGATGCGGAGACCGTGCTGAAATAACATGCGTTCCAGCGCTGTTAGCGCTACCCTGACACTGACTGGCACCGCGACAACGCGAGCCGCGGCGGAGGGGGTGAAAGATGAGCAACGCGGTTTCGCCGCAGGCGACGCTTGCGAAGATCAGCCGTCGGTTGATGCCGTTGCTCTGCACCATGTACCTCCTCGCCTATATCGACCGCCAGAACGTCTCCTATGCCAAGCTTCAGATGGTCGACGCACTCGGCCTGTCCGAAGCGGCCTATGGCCTTGGCGCCAGCCTGTTCTTCCTCGGCTATTTCCTGTTCGAGGCGCCGGCCAACATGATCCTCGCCCGCGTTGGCGCGCGGGTGTGGTTCACCCGGATCATGCTCACCTGGGGCCTGATCACCATCGCACTCGGCTATACGCAAAGCCCGACGATGTTCTACGTGCTGCGCTTCCTGCTCGGCGTTGCGGAGGCAGGGTTCTTCCCCGGCGTGCTCTATCTCCTCACCCTCTGGTATCCCCAGGCGCATCGCGCGCGGATGGTCGGGCTGTTCATGATCGCCAGCGCGTTCGCCAATGCCGTGGGATCGCTGATCGGCGGCGCATTGCTGGAACTGGACGGTCTGGCGGGGCTCGCCGGATGGCAATGGGTGTTTATCGCCACCGGTCTGCCGCCAGTGCTGCTCGCCCCCGTGGTGCTGTGGAAGCTGCCCAGCACACCCGCCGCAGCGAACTGGCTTAGCGCAGCCGAGAAACAGTGGCTGTCCACAACGCTGACCGCAGAAGCTCCCGCCGGAGACCCCGGCTCAGCCTGGCGCGCGCTTACCGATCCGCGCGTCCTCCTGCTCTCCATCCTCTATTTCGCAATGCCGCTCGGCGCCTATGGCCTCAGCTACTGGCTACCCACGATCGTCAAGGAATTCGGCGCGTCGAACATCCAGAACGGCCTCATCAACGTCATCCCCTGGATCCTCGTCGCGGTCGCACTCTGGGCCGTTCCTCGCCACGCCGCGCGGTGGGGAGCGAGCCGCTGGCATATCGCCGCACCGATGCTGGTCGCAGCCGCCGGGTTTCTCGCCAGCGTTGCGCTCCCGGGAGGGCCGCTCAAATTCGCCTGCCTCTGCATCGCCGCCGCCGCGATCTTCTCCGCCCAGCCGGTCTTCTGGAGCGTGCCGCAGGGCCTGCTGCGCGGCGCCCATGCCGCAGCCGGGCTGGCGGTCATCAACTCGGTCGGCAATCTCGGCGGCTTTGCAGCGCAGAACGCGGTGCCGATGGTCCGCGACTATACAGGCAGCACCCTCGCCCCCATGGCGATGCTCGCGGGCGTGCTCACGGTCGGCGCGCTGGCCTTTCTGATCGTGCTGCCGCGCCTTGGAGTAGGACGCCGGACTGGTTGAACGTCACATCTCACCCCGCGCCCGCCGCAGCGCATACCATTTCTGCACGTTCGCGTTGTGCTGCTCCAGCGTGTCGGCGAAGATATGCCCGCCCGTGCCGTCCGCGACGAAGTAAAGCGCGCTGGTCTGCTCCGGGTTCAGCACCGCGTCGATGCTGGCGCGACCCGGATTTGCGATCGGCCCGACCGGGAGTCCGGCGCTGGCATAGGTATTATACCCGTTCTTGTCCTGCAGCTCGGAGCGCAGGATACGCCGCCCAAGCGGCTTGCCCTTGGTCACAGGGTAGATGACCGTAGGGTCCGCCTGCAGCGGCATCCCGCGCTTCAACCGGTTGGAATAGACCCCGGCGACCATCCGCCGCTCCTCGGCCTTCCCCGTCTCCTTCTCGACGATCGAGGCGAGGATCAGCGCTTCCTGCGGGGTGCTGACCGCGATGTCGGGCTTGCGCTTCTCCCATGCTTCCGCGAGGTATTTGTCCATCGCCGCCTGCATTCGATCCAGCACCGCCTGCCGCGTATCTCCGCGATGATAGGCGTAGCTGTCGGGCAGCACCGTGCCCTCGACCGGTATTGCGATTTCGCCTTCCAACTGCTCGGCCGCCATCAGCCGCTCATGGACCAGAATCGCGGGCATCCCCTCCGGGATCATCACGAAGCGCTGGAGCGTTCGCCCCCCCTGCAGCATCTTGAGGATGTCGGACTGGCTGATCTTCGCCGGCACGCGATATTCGCCCGCCTGGATCGGTGTGTCGTCGCCGAACACGCGCGCCATCCACAGGAACAGGTCGGCGTCGCGGATAGCGCCCTGCTTCTCCAGCTCGCGCGCGGCGGTGGTCAGGGTCGCCCCCTGCGCGACCATCAGCGTGACGTTGCGCTGCCCCGGCCCCGGCCCACCCCACAGGTTGGCAGCCCAAAAGGCGGCGCCGATGAGCGCAAGGACGACCAGAAAGCCGAAACAACCGACCTTGCGCATCACCGTCTCCCCGGGCGGTCGATCAGACCGCCTTCATCACCAGCGATGCGTTGGTGCCGCCGAACCCGAACGAGTTGTTCAGCACCGCCTTCACCTCGCGCTCCTTGGCCTTGTGCGGCACGAGATCGACGCCCGCGCAATTCTCGCTGGGATCGTCGAGGTTCAGCGTCGGCGGCACGATCTGGTCGCGCATCGCGAGGATGCAGAAGATGCTCTCCACCGCGCCCGCGCCGCCCAGCAGGTGGCCGATCGCCGACTTGGTCGAGCTCATCGAAAGGTCACCGATCGCATCGCCGAACAGCCGACGGACCGCGCCCAGCTCCAGCTCGTCGCCCAGCGGCGTCGAGGTGCCGTGCGCGTTGATATAATCGATATCGGCCAGCGACAGACCCGACTTCTTCATTGCCATCTGCATCGACCGAAACGCACCCGATCCTTCGGGATGCGGCGCGGTGACGTGATAGGCGTCGCCCGACAGGCCATAGCCCACCACCTCGGCGTAAATCTTGGCGCCCCTCGCGCGTGCCCGCTCATATTCCTCGAGCACGACGATGCCCGCGCCCTCGCCCATGACGAAGCCGTCGCGGCCCTGATCCCATGGACGGCTCGCCCGCCATGGCTCGTCGCGGAAGCCGGTGGAAAGCGCGCGTGCCTGACCGAAACCGGCGATGCCGATCGGGCAGATCGTGCTCTCCGCGCCGCCCGCCAGCATCACATCGGCATCGTCCATCGCGATCATTCGCGCAGCGTCGCCAATCGAATGCGCGCCGGTCGAACACGCCGTGACGACCGCATGGTTCGGTCCCATCAGGCCGTATTTGATCGAAACCTGACCCGAAATCAGGTTGATGAGGCGACCATGCACGAAATGGGGCGAAACGCGCTTCGGACCCTTTTCGTGGAGCACCAGCGATTCGCTCTCGATGCCCGGCAGGCCACCGATTCCCGATCCGATCGAACACCCCGCGCGGAACCGCTCCTCTTCGCTCATATCGAGCAGGCCGGCATCTTCCATCGCCTGTCCCGCGGCATCGATGCCATAGACGATGAACGGATCGACCTGGCGCTGGATCTTGTGATCCACCCGCTTGCCCGGATCGAAGCCATATTCATGGTCTGCGGGTTTCACCTCACAGGCATAGTTGCTGTGATAGTCGGTCGCGTCGAACCGGGTGATCGTCCCGGCGCCCGACTTGGCGGCCAGGATATTCTTCCACGCGGTTTCGACATCCGCACCCAGCGGGGTCACGAGGCCAAGGCCCGTCACGACAACGCGGCGCATATCTTCTCTCCGTAATCGAGCATCGTGCTGAACAATGGATACCGGTTTTCAGCTGCCAACGATGCAACAACAAACATGCTTCAAAAACGAAACGGCTCCCCACCCCTTTCCGGGACCGGGAGCCGTTCGTCAAATCCTGCCCAGCCGGGCGGCCATGCGATAGCGTCGCTTAGCCCTGATTTTCGTCGATATAGGTGATCGCATCCTTGACGGTCGCGATCTTCTCGGCCGCGTCGTCGGGGATCTCGACACCGAATTCTTCTTCGAACGCCATCACCAGCTCGACAATGTCGAGGCTGTCCGCGCCCAGGTCGTCGATGAAGCTCGCATCTTCCGTCACCTTCTCGGCTTCGACGCCAAGATGCTCGACGACGATCTTCTTCACGCGATCGGCGGTCTCGCTCATGCCCTGTTCCTTCTTGATTGGGTCGTTAAAACTTCAAATCCTGAACGCACCTAGAACGCCGTTCCGCGCCGCGCAAGAGGGGGCAGGCCCGGTCCGGAGCGTTCAGCTTGCGCTATAGGCCGCCTCGGCCGCCGCCATGTTCGACACACCGACCAGCCCCTGCATCAAAAGCTCCGCGACCGGCTTGCGATCCGCTTCGGGAACCGCGTCGATCCCCGCGCCCGCCGCCACGGCTGCGTTCCAGGCGACGCCCAGGTCGGCCCCCGTGATCGAACCCTGAGCCACCGCAGCCTTGGCCGAATCATCAAGAGCGGCCAGCGCCGCTTCGAAATGCGCCGTTTCAACGCCATGGTCCTTCAGCCGGTAGCGCGCGTTCGATTCGAGCACCCGCCCGCTGAAATAGCGGATGGCGATCTGCTTGCGCTTCTCGCCCCAGCCCTCGCTGCGCTCGCACGCGCTGATCCGCATCCCGACGGTGCGCATCACATTTTTTTCTTCGTTGGTCTTTGCGTCGAACCCGCGCCGCGCCAGATCCGCAAGCTGGTCGCGATCGATGCTGCGGCCCAGCGTGCGGTAGATGCAGCCGATCGGCGTCTTGTCGCGCAGCCGCACGTCCTCGATCCGTCCCTGCTGCGCCACCGGCGAAGCCATCGCCGCCAAAACGAGAAATACCGACATCGCGCTTACCCCGATAAAGTGAGTCGCCGCCCCATAGCGGAGGCTTCAGAGCATCGCCATGCCGCCATTGACGTGCAGCGTCTGTCCGGTGACGTACCCGGCCTCCTTGCTGGCAAGATAGACCACTGCCGCACCGATATCCTCGCCGCTGCCCAGGTCGCCCGCCGGAATTTTCGTCAGCAGGGCCGCCTTCTGCGCCTCGGGCAGCACATCGGTCATCGCCGACCGGATAAAACCGGGCGCAACGCAGTTCACCGTGATGTTCCGGCTCGCCAGTTCCTGCGCCATCGCCTTGGACATGCCGACCAGCCCCGCCTTTGATGCGGCATAGTTGGCCTGCCCCGGATTGCCGGTCGCGCCGACGACCGAGGTGATCGAGATCATCCGCCCAAACCGCGCCTTCATCATCGGCTTGGCCGCCGCGCGCATCAGCCGGAACGCGGCCTCCAGATTGACACGGATGACCGTGTCCCACTCCTCATCCTTCATCCGCATCGCCAGATTGTCGCGCGTCACGCCGGCATTGTTGACGAGGATGTCGAGCTTGCCGAGCGCCTCGACCGCCGACGGAACCAGCGCGTCGACTGCGGCTGCGTCGCTCAGGTTGCACGCCAGCGCAACATGATCCCCGCCCAGCTCGGCACGAAACGCCTCCAGCTTCTGCACATTGGACCCCGAAACCGCCAACCGCGCGCCTTGAGCGACAAGAGCCTTGGCAATCGCGGACCCGATACCACCGGAAGCGCCAGTCACCAGCGCAGTCATGCCTGTCAGGTCGAACATGTTCAGTCCTTCTTTCTATTTACCGTCACGCTGAACTTGCTTCAGCATCCACCGTGCCACCAATTGCTTCGCCGCCTGCGGAAGAGTGGCCCCTGAAACAAGTTCAGGGTGACGGTCAGTTGAGTTGCTTAAAGCACCTTCTCCAGGGCCTCGATATCATCCATCGTCACTACACTCGTCACGGTCGCGTCCGGCGCAATCCGCTTGACCATCGCGCCCAGCACCTTGCCGCCCAGTTCGACATAATCGTGCACCCCGGCGTCGAAAATTGCCGCCACCGACTCGCGCCACCGGACCATTCCCGTCACCTGCTCCACCAGCAGCGCCCGGATTGTATCGGGATCGCTTACCGGCGCAGCGGTGACATTGGCGTAGACCGGGACCAGCGGCGCGCGGATCGCGACATCGGCCAGCGCCTTGGCCATCGCGTCGGCAGCGGGCTGCATCATCGGGCAGTGGAACGGCGCCGACACCGGCAACAGCACCGCGCGCTTCGCCCCATGATCCTTGGCGATCGCAACCGCCCGGTCGATCGCGCCCTTGGCGCCCGAAATCACGACCTGCGACGGATCATTGTCGTTCGCGACCGTGCAAACCTCGCCCTCGGCCGCCGCATCGGCAATCGCCTGCGCCTTGACCAGATCGGCGCCGAGCAGCGCCGCCATCGCGCCCTCACCCACCGGCACCGCCGCCTGCATCGCCTGCCCGCGCAGCTTGAGCAGCTTGGCAGTGGTCTGCAGGTCCAGCGCCCCCGCCGCGCACAATGCGGTATATTCGCCCAGACTGTGCCCGGCGACAAAATCGGCTTTGTCGGCCAGCCGGACGCCGCCTTCCTTTTCCAGCACGCGCAGCACAGCGATGGCATGGGCCATGATCGCGGGCTGGGCATTCTCGGTCAGCGTCAACTCGCTTTCCGGCCCCTCGGTCATCAGCTTGAACAGCTTCTGGCCCAGCGCGTCATCGACCTCCTGAAACACCTCACGCGCCACCGCGCTCGCCTGCGCCAACGCTTGCCCCATGCCAACCGACTGGCTTCCCTGTCCGGGAAAGATGAATGCACGCATGTCCGTCCTCCGAAATGTGGCGCCGCCCCTATGGCCGGGGGACAGCGCGTGCAAGCTCAACGCTCGGTTTCAGCCTTCCAGGGGTGGAATTCCGCTTGCCTGATCCAGCGCGTCGCAAGCCATTTCTCGCCCGACGTCACCGGCAAACCGGCATGTTCGGTGCGCGCGTCCGCCCGCCCCGCATCGGTGGTGTTGCGGAAGACGAGCGCGTCGCCCGCCTGAGCCCGCACTGTGATCCCGAGTTCGGGAAATTCGGTCTCACCCCCGCCATAGCCGTCGTTGAGATAGATCAGCACCGTGTGCGAGCGCTGATTTTCCACGCCCGGCAGCGCATCCAGATGCGGACGATATTCCTGCCCCGGCGTGTAGCGCAGGACGTGCAGGGGTTCGCCCCGCCCGACATCGGTATTGGAAGCCGTCGCCGCACGGCAATTCACCGTGTGAAGCACCAGATCCTCGTCAGTCGGCGGAAATGCCGCGCCGGCCGACGTCCGGATCGGATGCGGGACCCGCTGCCCGTTGGCCGGATCGATGACGAAGGATGGCTGCAACATCGGCATCGCCCGCGCCATGACGAACGCGCAGGCATCGCGCGAAATCAGCCCCGGGATACGCGCAATATAGGGATCGTCGCTCAATATCTCGGGCTGGGGCGCCTCGCGCGGGATCGAATCGGCGATGGCGAGATGCTGGGCAGCGAGTGGCGAGCGTGGCGCCGCTGCCTCCACGATCGCGCGCGCGGCATCGGCATCGCGCGACGTTCCCGTCCTGGTCAGCAGCATCGACGCCCGGGTCAGCATCGCGGGCAGATGTCCGGTCGCCGCCGCGGCCTCGGTCAGGCGATAGGCTTCCGCCAGATCCTGGCTACCGAAATGGCCCCAGCACCGCCATTGTGCCAGCATCATCATCGCATCGGCATCGCCCTCGGCGGCACGCTGGTGCACGAACGCGACCGCAGCGTCATGTCCCTGACGCGCGACCGCCTGCACTTCCTGTTCAAAGGTCATGGCGTCCCTTCGCCCGTAAAGCTGAACAAAGGCAAGCGGGTCGCGACAAATGGCGACCATTTTGCCCGCCCGCCGCGAAATTTCGGCGACATGCGGCCCCCAGATTGATCTCGTCGCCCGATGACGGGCTCGAACGAAGGAGACTGAAGATGAAGAAGTTTGTTCTCGCCGCCGTCGCCGCATCGGTCGCGGTCAGCCCGATCCTGGCCGCTGCACCCGCCGCCGCCGCGCCTGCCAAGCAGACCCGCACGGTCGTGAAGCAGAAGCCGAATGGCAAGGTCGTCGTCAAAAAGACCACGGTGAAGAAGGCGACTCCGCAGCGCTATCGCACCAGCTGGAAGCGTGGCGACCGGTTCGACTATCGTCAGGCGCGCAACTATCGCCAGATCGACTATCGCCACTATCGCGGTCTGAAGGCGCCGCCGCGCGGCTACCGCTATGTCCAGTCGGGCAATGATGTGGTGATGGTCGGCATCACCAGCGGCATCGTCGCTGCGGTGCTCGCGAACCTGATCCGCTAAGGCTCTCTCGGGGCGGCGGGGTGTCCATCACTCCGCCGCTTGCCTTTTGCACGCAGCGGGCGTAAGGGCGCCTCGTTGAGCGGCAGCCTCGGCTCGCCGCTTTTCGTATTTGGGACGACAGCCGGAGGGGCGTCCGCATGGTGCGGCGTCAGCGATCGGCCAACAGTGAGAACAGACGCATGGCTCTGTACGAGCATGTGTTCCTTGCGCGCCAGGATCTGGCACAGGCGCAAGTGGACGCACTGGCGGAAACCGCCACCAAGATCGTCGAAGACAATCAGGGCAAGGTCGTCAAGACCGAGACCTGGGGTCTTCGCAGCCTCGCCTACAAGATCGCGAAGAACCGCAAGGCGCACTACGTGATGCTCGAAATCGACGCCCCTGCGGGTGTCGTCGCCGAGCTCGAGCGCCAGACGCAGATCAACGAAGACGTGATCCGCTACATGACCGTCCGCGTCGACGCGCATGAACAGGGTCCGACCGTGATGATGCGCAAGGGTGACCGCGAACGCCGCGGCCGTCGCGACCGCGACGGTGACGAAGGCCGGGGAGAATAAGACATGGCACGACCCTTTTTCCGCCGCCGCAAGAGCTGCCCCTTCTCCGCGAAGGATGCCCCCCGGATCGACTATAAGGACGTCCGGCTGCTACAGGGCTTCGTCTCCGAGCGTGGCAAGATCGTCCCCTCGCGCATCACCTCGGTGAGCGCGAAGAAGCAGCGCGAGCTGGCGATTGCCATCAAGCGCGCCCGTCACCTGGGCCTGCTGCCCTTTATCGTGAAGTAAGGAGCGGAACCCATGGAAGTCATTCTGCTCGAACGGGTCGAAAAGCTCGGTCATATCGGCGATGTGGTGAATGTGAAGGACGGGTTCGCCCGCAACTTCCTTCTCCCGAACAAGAAGGCGCTGCGCGCCAACGACGCCAACCGCAAGGTCTTTGAGGCTAACCGCGAACGCATCGTCGCCGAAAATGCGGCGAAGCGCGAAGAGGCCGAGAAGGAATCGAAGGGCCTCGAAGGCGTTTCGGTCACCCTGATCCGCCAGGCGTCGAACACCGGCCAGCTGTACGGCTCGGTCGCGGTGCGCGACATCATCGAATCGCTCAACGCCGATGGCCACAAGGTCACCAAGGCGCAGGTGGTCCTCGACAAGCCGATCAAGGCGATCGGCCTGTACGACGTGAAGGTCGCGCTGCACGCCGAGGTTGCGGTGACCGTCAAGGTCAACGTCGCCCGCTCGCCCGAAGAGGCCGAGATGCAGGCACAGGGCGTCAACGTGATGGAGGCAATGTTCGAAAAGGACGAAGCCGGCTTCACCGAAGAGCGCGATCCGAACCTCGAACCCGGCGAAATCGCCGCCGAGGCGAACGAGGAGCAGGCCGAGGGCTAATCCCCTCGCCGCTTTCGGCTCAGACAAAGAGAAGGCCGCCCGGTACCACGACCGGGCGGCCTCTTTTTTTCGCTTGGGAGCGAAACTCTCCGGGCTACGGAGCGACCACCATCGCACCCAGCACCGCAACCAGCGGAATGGCAGCCAGCGCCACCGACATCAACTTACCCATGACATTCACCTGAAGCGTCGTTCAGGGTTAACAATGCGTAGTGACGGGGAAGGTTGCATCGGTCGTAGCCTGACGCCTGCGCTTATTTTCGCCCGAACAGCTTCTCGATATCGCCATGCGCCAGCTTCACCCAGGTCGGGCGACCGTGGTTGCACTGGCCAGAATGCGGGGTGACCTCCATCTCGCGGAGCAGTGCGTTCATCTCGGCGACCGAGAGGACGCGACCGGCCCGCACCGATCCGTGGCACGCCATCGTCGCGGCGACATGGTCGAGCTTTTCCTTGAGGCTCAGCGCGGACTCGAACGCGGCCAGCTCGTCGGCAATATCGGTGACCAGTCCGATCACATCGCCCTTGCCCAGCATCGCCGGGGTAGCGCGGACCAGCATCGCGCGCGGGCCGAAGCGTTCCAGCTCCAGCCCGAACTCCGCCAGCTCGCCCGCCCGCGCCTCCAGCCGGTCGCACGCCGGTTCGTCGAGCTCGACGACTTCGGGTAGCAACAGCGCCTGGCTCGTCACCCCGCCATTGCTCATCGCCCGGCGCATCCGCTCCAGCACCAGCCGTTCGTGCGCGGCATGTTGATCGACCAGCACCAGCCCGTCCTCGGCTTCCGCGACGATATAGGTTTTCGCCACCTGCCCCCGCGCGACGCCCAGAGGATAGGTGATCGATGCGGGCACCGGTTCGGCGGCGGGTTCTGCGCGGGCTTGCGGGGGCGGCGAGAAGAAGGTCGGGCGATCGCGGACATATCTTAGCCCCTCCCCTTCAGGGGAGGGGTTGGGGTGGGGCGTATAAGTCTCATCGAGACCGAATCCCGTTTGGATAGGCCCCACCCCCAACCCCTCCCCTGAAGGGGAGGGGCTTGAAGAAGAACTCGTCCACAACCCCATCACCGCCGCATCGGGCCGCTGCACGCTGCGATGCCCCGCCCCGTCCAGCGCACGCCTGAGGCCGCTGACGATTAGCCCACGCGCCAGCTGCGGATCGCGGAACCGCACTTCGGTCTTGGCCGGATGGACGTTCACATCCACCTGATCCGGCGGCACGTCGAGGAACAGCGCCACCACCGGATGCCGGTCGCGCGCCAGCATCTCGGCATAGGCGCCGCGCACCGCGCCGGTCAGCAGCCGGTCCTTCACCGGCCTCCCGTTGACGAAGAGATATTGGTGATCCGCAACGCCGCGGTTGAAGGTCGGCAGCCCGGCGACCCCGCCGAGCGCGATCCCCTCACGCTCGAAATCGATGCCGACGCTGTTGGCGGCAAGGTCGCGGTCGGTCAGCGCCGCAACGCGAGCGACTCGGTCCATCCCCTCCTGCACTGCCAGAACCCGCCGCCCGTCATGCTCGACCGAAAAGCCGATCTCCGGTCGCGCCATCGCCAGTCGCTTCACGATATCGAGACAGGCGGCATATTCCGACCGGGTCGAGCGCAGGAACTTGCGCCGCGCGGGCACCTTCTCGAACAATCCCTCGACCCGCACCCGCGTGCCCGGGGGCAGCGCCGCCGGCCCCTCCCCCACCAACGCGCCATTGTCCACGGTCCGCGACCAGCCATCGGCTCCGCGCGGGCGACTCTCGACCGTGAAGCGCGATACGCTTGCGATCGAAGGCAGCGCCTCGCCGCGAAAGCCCAGAGTCGTGACGGCATCGATCGCGTCGTCGGGCAATTTGGAGGTCGCGTGGCGTTCCAGCGCCAACGCCATTTCGGCGGGCGCCATGCCACAGCCGTCGTCGCTGACCTCGATCAGATCGATCCCGCCGCCGCCCAGCCGGACCGAGATCCGCGTCGCGCCCGAATCGACCGCGTTTTCCACCAGTTCCTTGAGCGCGCTGGCGGGGCGTTCCACCACTTCGCCCGCTGCAATCCGGTTGACAAGATGTTCGGGCAAGCGTCGTATTGACATGCAGGTTGGTGTAGCCCAAGCGACGCCATCCCGCGACCCGTATCCGCCAGATTTCCGAGAGTTGGAGCAATCCGCCCCCGGGCAGGTCGAGGCTAAACCACAGTGCGAGCGCGCCGCCTCGGTCGAGCGCGAAGGACGGAACAATAAATGGCGCTTTTTTCCCGCTTTTTCAAATTCATGTCTCACGATCTCGCGATCGATCTCGGGACCGCCAATACGGTCGTGTACCTGCGCGGACGCGGCGTCGTCCTGAACGAACCGTCGGTCGTGGCGGTCGAGACTCTCAACGGCGTGAAGCGGGTCAAGGCAGTTGGTGACGATGCCAAGCTGATGATGGGCAAGACGCCAGGCTCGATCGAGGCGATTCGCCCGCTGCGTGACGGCGTCATCGCCGATATCGATGTGGCCGAGCAGATGATTTCGCACTTCATCCGCAAGGTGACCGGGCAGCGCAAGTTCATGCGCTGGCCCCAGATCGTCATCTGCGTGCCCAGCGGATCGACCAGCGTCGAGCGGCGCGCGATCCGCGACGCCGCGCAGAATGCGGGCGCGTCCCAGGTCTGGCTGATCGAGGAACCGATGGCCGCCGCGATCGGTGCCGACATGCCGGTGACCGAGCCGATCGGATCGATGGTCGTCGATATCGGCGGCGGCACCACCGAAGTGGCGGTGCTCTCGCTGCGCGGCCTGGCCTATTCGACCAGCGTCCGCGTCGGGGGCGACAAGATGGACGAAGCAATCGTCTCCTATGTCCGCCGCAACCATAACCTGCTGATCGGCGAAGCGACGGCGGAGCGGATCAAGCAGGAAGTCGGCGTCGCCAAGCCCCCGGTCGATGGCATCGGCCTGACGATTCACATCAAGGGTCGCGATCTGGTCAATGGCGTGCCCAAGGAAATCCAGATCAATCAGGGCCAGATCGCGGAAGCTCTGAGCGAACCGGTCGGCACGATTGTCGAGGGCGTCCGCATCGCGCTTGAGAACACCGCACCGGAACTTGCCGCAGACATTGTCGATCAGGGTATCGTCCTGACCGGCGGCGGCGCGCTGCTCGAAGGGATTGACGAAGTGCTCCGCGATGAAACGGGTCTGCCTGTCACCGTCGCCGAAGACCCGCTTACCTGTGTGGCGCTCGGCACCGGTCGTGCGCTAGAAGATCCGGTGTTTCGCGGCGTTCTGCTCGCGGTCTGATCCAGAGGGGGGAGAATGGCGCCGCCACTGAACCGGCGCCCCGGGTTTTCGCGGCGGGCGCAATATGGGCTCTTCATCGGCTATGTCATCGCGGTCGTCGGCGCGCTGATCGGCGTGGCGCTGCTGTTGCTGTCGACTCTCAATCCCCCTGCCTATGCCGTCGTCCGTGGCGCCTTTTCCGAACTGGTGACCCCGATCGCCTCGGGACTTGACTGGACGCGCCGCGGTATTTCCGGCGTTCCAGGCGGGGTTTCGAGTTATTTTGGCGTGCGGTCGGAGAATGCCCGGCTGAAGGCGGAGCTCGACGCCAACCGCACGCTGGTCGAACGCGCGCGCGTCGTCAGCCAGGACAATCGCCGCCTGCGCGCGATGCTCAAGCTGCGCGACCGCGTCGCCAACCCCGTCGTCGCGGCCCGGCTGGTCTATGCGACGGGATCGAGTACGCGCCGCTTCGCAACGCTCAATGCAGGCAGCTGGCAGGGGGTTCGCGTTGGCCAGCCGGTACGCGGTCCCGACGGGCTGATCGGCCGTGTGGTCGAGGTCAGTCCCAACACTGCCCGCGTCCTGCTGGTTCTCGATCCTGAAAGTATCGTCCCGGTACGCCGGATCAAGGATGGCCTTCCCGCCATCGCCGCCGGGCGCGGCGACGGATTGATCGACATCCGGTCGGCGGGCGCGGCGCAGGTCCTGTTCGAGCCGGGCGACGGGTTCGTGACATCCGGCACCGGCGGCATCTTTCCCCCCAATATCGCCGTCGCGATCGTCACAGAGCGCGCACGCGACATCGCCCGTGCCAAAGCGACCGTCAGCCCCGACACGCTCGACTACGCCCTGGTCCAGCAGGCCTTCTTCCCTGAGGCGAGCAGCGTGCGTGCGCGGGAAGCAGCACCGCAGTGAGCGGAAGCCCCTATCTGGGCCTTGGCCGCCCTGACACTTCGAGACGCGCCAACTGGCTCGCTCCGCTCACCATCGTCATCGGATCGCTGATCACGCTGATTCCGTTCAAGGCGTCGTTTCCGATCCTGCCGCCCTTCGGCCTGCTGCTGCTGCTTGCCTGGCGGCTCCACCGGCCCGATCTGCTCAAGCCATGGGCGCCGGTGCTGCTGGGCTTTGTAGATGATCTGGTCAGCGGTCAGCCGCTGGGAAATTCCATGTTTCTGTGGACGGTGTCGTTCATCGCCATCGATGTGCTAGACACACGCATCGTGTGGCGTGATTTCCTTCAGGACTGGCTTCTGGCTGCAGGAGCGATCGGCTTTTGCCTGATCGGCGGGCGTTTGATCGCGTCGCCGCTCGGATCGCATGTCGATACGATGCTGCTGATCCAGATCCTCGTCTCCATCGCGCTCTTCCCCCTCGCCGCGCGGCTCGCCTCCCGCCTCGATCGCCGAAAGCGCTCGCTGTGAACGGCCCGGTGCGGATGATTACCGACGCGCAGCAGAACTACAGCTTCTCCCGGCGCGCAATGGTCCTCGGCGGCGGCCAGGCCGCGCTGGGCCTGATTCTGGCCGCGCGCATGACCTGGCTCTCCGTGTACGAGAACGACAAATATAAGCTGATGGCGGAGAGCAACCGCGTCAATCTCACGCTGATACCGCCCCGGCGCGGCTGGATCGTAGATCGCCATGGCGTGCCGATCGCCAACAACCGCACCGATTTCCGTGTCGACATCATTCCCGACCGGCTGGAGGACAAGGATCGCGTGCTGGGGGCGCTACGCGGCCTGCTTTCGCTCACGGCGGAAGACATGGAGCGGATCACGAAGGACCTGAAGGGCGCCGCCGGCTTTCGCCCCATTCAGGTTGCCGAAAATCTCGACTGGGAACGCTATGCGGCGGTCAGCGTACGCTTGCCCGAACTGCCTGGCGTCGCCCCCACCCGCGGCTTTGCGCGCAACTATCCGGCGGGTGCGGCGGTCGGCCATCTGATCGGCTATGTCGGCACGGCGACCCAGGAGCAGTTCAAGGAAAGCAAGGACCCGCTGCTGCTGACCCCCGGCTTCAAGCTCGGCAAGGACGGCGTCGAAAAGACGATGGAAGACCGGTTGCGCGGCAAGCCCGGCGCGAAGCGGGTCGAGGTCACCGCGCGCGGCAAGCTGGTGCGCGAACTCGCCACCCGCCCCGATGAGCCGGGCCAGACGCTGCGCCTCACCATCGATGCGGGGCTTCAGGAATTTACCGCTCGCCGCCTCGGCAATGAATCGGGATCGGTGACCGTGTTCGACGTCACCAATGGAGACATTCTCGCGCTGGTGTCGATGCCCTCCTACGATCCCAATGCCTTTTCCGACGGGATCAGCACCACCGAATGGAAGATGCTGTCGGAGGACGATCATCTCCCGCTGATGAACAAGACCTTCCAGGGTCTCTACCCACCCGGGTCGACGTTCAAGCCGGCGACCGCGCTCGCCATTCTGGGCGCGGGCGTGGACCCGGAGCGGGTCGTTTACTGCAATGGCGGCTATCAGCTCGGCAATCGTCGTTTCGGCTGTCTCGGCCGTCACGGCCCGATGACGATGCACACCGCGATCGCGCGCAGTTGCAACACCTATTTCTACACCATCGGTCGTGAGATCGGGATCGATCCGATCGCGGCGGCTGCGCGCAAGCTTGGCTTCGGCGAAGAGTTCGATTTGCCCGTCCCCTCCCAGCGCTATGGCACCGTCCCCGACACCGCGTGGAAACGGCGGCGTTACAAGCAGGACTGGACCCAGGCTGACACGCTCAACGCCTCGATCGGTCAGGGCTATGTCCTGGTCAGCCCGTTTCAGCTCGCGCTTGCCGCCGCCCGCATTGCGTCGAGCCGCGCCCTGCTCCCCTCGCTCGTCATCGGCGATCCCAGGCCGCCGCTGCGCCTCGACTTCCCCGAGGAGCATCTCGCCATCGTCCGCGCGGGAATGGACGAAGTGGTGAACGGCCGTGGGACCGCTGGCGCGTCACGCCTGCCGCTGGACAACATCCGCATGGCGGGCAAGACCGGCACCGCGCAGGTACGCCGGATCATGGACAGCAATCGCGGCCAGGGCGGCGAATGGAAGTATCGCGACCACGGCCTGTTCATCTGCTTCGCCCCGGTCGATAATCCGCGCTACGCCGCGTCGGTGGTGATCGAACACGGCATGGGCGGCTCGCGCGCCGCAGCCCCGGTGGCAAAGGACGTGCTGACCTGGTTGTTCGACCGGCAGAAAGCGCTGGATTCGCTCGCCCGGTTCGAAGCCGAATGGGGCGGCGATATCCGTACCCGCATGGCCGCAAAGGAGGCCGCTTATCGCGCCGCCAACGGCCTTCCCCCGCTGGCTCCTTCCGCAGCCCCCACACCCGAACCCGCCCCGTCGGCGACGCCCGCAGCGGAGCCTGCGCGATGAGCAATATCGGCCCCGGTTTCGTCCCCGCCCCCGTCATGCGCCTCCCCTGGGGGGCGCTGCTGCTTGTCGTGGCGATCGGGGGATTCGGCACGGCGATGCTCTACTCGGCGGCAGGCGGCAGCCTCGGCCCCTGGGCGCTCAGCCATGGCGCGCGCTTCTCGATCTTTCTTGCGATCGCGCTCGCCATGTCGCGCGTGCCGGTCGACTGGTACCGCCAGCTTGCACTACCGGCCTATGGCATCTGCCTCGTGCTGATCATGCTGACCGAGTTGATCGGCCATGTCGCTGGCGGCGCGCAAAGCTGGCTCGACCTCGGTTTCATGCGGCTTCAGCCATCGGAGTTGATGAAGCTCAACATCGTCCTCGCGCTCGCCCGCTTCTACGAAATGCTTCCGGTGGGGGAGACGCGCAAGTTCGGTGCGATCTGGCCCGCCGCGATCATCATTCTGCTGCCCGCCGCACTCGTGCTGATCCAGCCCGATCTGGGGACGGCGATGATGATCATTGCGGGGGGCGCGACGATGATGTTTCTCGCAGGGGTTCCGGTGCGGCTGTTCATTGCCGGGGGCCTCGCCGCTGCGGTCGCGATCCCGCTGATGATCAACTACGGAATGCAGGAATATCAGCAAAAGCGCGTGCTGATTTTCCTCAACCCGGAACAGGATCCGCTCGGCGCGGGCTATCACATCACCCAGTCGAAGATTGCGATCGGATCGGGCGGGCTGTTCGGCAAGGGGTTCGGCAACGGTACCCAGGTGCATCTCAACTATCTTCCCGAAGGTCATACCGACTTCGTCTTCGCGCTGGTCGCGGAGGAATTCGGGCTGGTCGGGGGCGTCGCGCTGATCGCCGCATTCATCGCGCTGTGCCTGTGGGCGATCGGCGTCGCAACGCGCGCCAACAGCAAGTTCGAGCGCCTTACCGCCGCCGGCATTTCCGCGACGATCTTCTTCTATGTCGCGATCAATCTGCTCATGGTGATGGGTCTCGCGCCGGTGACGGGCATCCCCCTCCCCCTCGTCAGCCATGGCGGATCGTCTATGATGACAGTGATGTTCGCGATCGGCATCCTCTTCGCGATCGACCGCCAGAACCGCCACAGCGCCAGAACCGCGCGCTGGTAGCGACAATTTTCCAACAAAGAGTGTTGCAATCCCGTTTCACGCCCGCTATCGGCGCCACTCCCGAACGCGGCGAGCGCCCGTAAAGACGCTCCCCGCTCCGGAACGGACGCATAGCTCAGTTGGTAGAGCAGCTGACTCTTAATCAGCGGGTCCTTGGTTCGAGCCCAAGTGCGTCCACCATTTCCTTTCAGTCACTTAGTTCGGTTGTTTGCCACCAGATGGAAGCTATTTCGGCCTCCACTGTGACCATTTTTGTGACCTGCCGCCGTCCGATTTCCGAGGGGACCGTTGTGTCCCGATCTGGCCTCAAAAATCAGCTGGTCGGCATAGGGCGCCAGATGCTTGACCGACATGTGCGCGTAACGTCGCACCATCGACTCTGACTTCCAGCCTCCGAGCTCCTGAAGCACCCAGGTGGGTACGTCATTCTGCCGGAGCCAGCTCGCCCATGTGTGCCGCAGATCATGCCAACGAAAGTCGCTGATCCCGGCACGCTTGAGCGCCCCGCGCCACGTCCTGGTGTTCACCTGACCCAGGGGCTTGCCCTTGTAGGTGAACACGTGTGGACTTTGCTCTCCCATCCGCCGCTCGAGTACCGAGATCGCCAGATCGTTGAGCGGAACGCCCATCGCCTCGCCATTCTTGGTCTCGCCGTGCCCGATCGTGACAATGCGGCGGGTGAGATCGACCTGCTCCCAGGTCAGCCTCTTGATATTCCCCTGCCGCAATCCAGTTGCGAGCGCGAACAGCATCAGGTCCTGCTGGTGAGGCGGTAGTTCCTCCAGGAGACGTTCGACCTGTGCGTGGGTCAACCAACGCACGCGCGGCCGCTCGTTCTTCCCATAGGTCCTGAACGCTGGAATATGCTCGAGCCACTCCCACTCGCGCATCGCCTTCCGGAAAATGGCGCGGATCAGCGCCACATAGAGATCCTTCGTGCGATCCTTTCGGCGGGCGAGATGGCGCGAGATGATCCCGTCGATCATGTCCCGGCTCACCTGGTCCAGCATCTTGCCGCGCAAATGCTTCGTGAACCAACGGATCCGGCTCACATCGTCCCGATAGGACTTCTTGTGTACCATTTCCTTCAGCCATCGAAGCGCCGCTTCGTCCCAGCTGCGCCGGGGCTTTCGCTTCAAGCGGGCAAGATCCCACAGCTCGGCCTTTAGCTTGTCGTGATATTCCTCGGCCTTCTGCCTGTCGGACGTGCCAGTAGATCGTCTAATGCGCGTTCCGTCAGGTGCTGTGAGCTTGACGTAGTAAATGCCTGCACGTTTCCAGAGTGCCATGGCTCTGCCTCCTTATCGTCGGCACTCAGCTGCATCCGTGCACTGCCAGGATATCCGGCTCGAATCGCGGCAACAAGGTCATCGTCGAGAAAACGCCATTCCCGACGGAATTTGGAGGCGGGCACGACGCCACGAACCGCGTAGCTGCGCATCGTATTGGGATGCACCCTGAGAAAGGCCGCTGCCTCCTTGAGCGTGAGCAGCTGCATGCGCCGCTCATCCCGCCTTGTCCGGGTCCAACCCCTTCCTCGCCTTTGCGAATGCACGATCGCCATCGAGGAACGTGGCCAGCATTGCCGGGACGAGTTCGGCGACCGGCTCGCTATGACCATAGGTCTTTTCGTAGATCACGGCATAGTCGCCCAGCGCCGCGGCGAGATCGGGAGACACGCTGATGATGATCTTGACGGGGGTGCGCTCGGGGAGCCTCGCGAGCTTGAGATCCGTGCTCATCGCTCGACCACCCGCCAGGGCCGCAGCACGATGTCCTTGTGCACAACCACGCGAAGCGGCCAGCCCGGTCGCACGCGGATCGTCGGCTGGATGTCGAGATTGCGCCCGACGAGCTGATCCCCTGCCCGCGCCCCGCTTTGCTGCGCGGACTCACGGAGCGCTTCGACGAGGTCGCTCTCGCCGGCAAAGCTCAACTCGCTCCCGAGGCCCAGGAGGGTCGACAGCGCAACCCCCTTGAGAAGCTGCCAGCTATGGCGATCGACGCGGTCCGCAAGACCTGCATAGCCCTGGGTGTCGGTCGCCGGTACATTGTCGATCCGCACCGAGAAGCCATCGGGCAGCAGGATGCGCTGCCAGACCACAAGCGCACGGCTCTGTCCGAACGCCACGACGCTGTCATAGCGCCCGACCAGGCGCGACCCTTGCGGGATCAGAACAGTCTGCCCGGTGACGCTGTCATGAACATTCTGCGTCACCTGCGCGGTCACGAGACCCGGCAGATCGGAATCGAGGCCGGTGATCAGGCTCGCGGCGATGATGCTGCCCGCGTGCAGGGTCCATGGTGACACCGGAGCCGCGAGGGCGTGCGGGTTGATGTCGTCCTCACCGCTGGCACGGCCGACCAGCGCATTCTTTCGCTGCTGCCCGTTCGGGTCACGTGCAAGACCAGTGGGCTCAGGCGCATTCGGCCCTGCCGGGCTTGTCGCGCCCGACAGGTCCTGGGCACCGCCCGGCCCGGCATGCGTCCGCGAACCGGCAAGCTGCAGCATCACGCCGGACTCACGCGCTGCCTTGCGCTCGGCTGCAAGCCGCTGGCGCTCTGCCTCGGCAGCCGCCAACACTGCCTGCGCATCATCGGGCGCCGGGACGGCACCAAGCTGCTCCTGGCGTCGCAAAATCGGCCGTCCAAGGTCGCCCGGCAAAGGCGGACCAAGTTTGGGGACATCGCCGTAGCTGGTGGGAGCCCCGGCAAGCGCGTCGTCGGGCATGCGACTGGCGACATCCTTGCCATCCTCGTCACCAAGCGAGGCGCGGAACGATCCTGGCTGGAGCGCGACCCATGCGATCCCAGCGACTGCACTGCTGCTCATGGCCGCTATCGCGATGATCGCGCCGCGCCGGAAGCGCACGATCCGTCGCGGTCGTCCACGCAGGACCAGCGATTCCGGATCGGCCTTGGGCGGGAGCTCGGGTTTGGACGGGAGCTCGGGTTTGGGCGAAGCTTCGCTCATGATGCCTTCTCCCGCCGACGGCGCGAGCGATCCTCACCCGTTCGGCTGATCCGCACGATCGCCTGCTTCTTCGTGCCAAGGCGCAATTCAGCCGCGCTGAACAGGCGATCGACGATGTAGAAGCGGCCCGCCATCCGGTAGTTGACGAGCTCGATGTCGCCCCGCTCCCCGAGCACAAACAGAGGTGGTGCCTCCCCGACCATGATGCCGGCGGGAAACTCGATGAATGTCTGTCGACCGTCATCGAATGCGCGAAGCGGACGCCATCGCGGTCGATCGCCGGTGATCGCGTAGTTGAAATCGAGCTGCTCGACGGCGAGCGCGGACGCCACCGGTCGCGCCGCCTCGGCCGCCGCCTGCTGACGGCGGAGCGCGATCAACTCGTCCTGGGGATAGGTCCAGGACAGCGCGGCCATCGCGGTCGACGCTGTGCTTTCGAGCTGGAGACGGTAGGCGCGGCGGTCGGTGGTGATGACGAGGTTGGTCGACAGGCCCGCGGCGAAGGGCTTGACCAGGATGTGGACACGCTTGGCCTCACCGCTGCCGCTCGTCGTGTCGCCGACCGTCCAGCGCGCCGTGTCGCCCGCGGCGACCGAAACGACCGCCTCGCCCGGTTGAAGCGTGATGTCGGTGACCCGCTCGGGCGCTGCAAACAGGCGGTAGAGAACACCCTCGCTGAACGGGTAGACCTGAACCGCATGAACAAAGCCGTGCGCGGCGGGCTCGCGTGTCGCCTCGCGGTTCGCGGCGCGCACGCGCAATTCGGCGCGCGAAGGTGGCGCGGGCTTCTTCCGGCTAACCGCACGGCGCGCCGCGCCGGGTGTCGGCGAGACCTTGACGGCTGGCCCATCGACAGGCTTCGCAGTTGTGGGCGCCAGCTGCCCGGCGAGCGGCGTCCCCGATTGGGCGAGTGATGGCATGGCGGCAAGGATGCCTGCCGCGACAAGAACGTGCTTCATGGCCGGATCTCCGGTTGGGGCTGGGATTGCTGGCCGAGACCTGGATCGAGGGGCGATCCAAGCGGAAGGTTCGCCGGCGGCGTCCGAACCGCGCTCGACGGTGATGCGCGGGTCGGCTGCGCCTCGGCAGGCGCCTCGAGCTCGCGGCTCCAGTCGATCGCATCGACATAGAGGCCGAGCGGGTTCTTGCGCAGCGCTTCGACCGCGCGCGGCGGCTGCAGCTTCACCGTCACGATCGCGGTCCAGCGTGACGTGCTCGCGAGGCTGCCGCGCTCATAGGCGCGCTCGGACCACTTGATCTGGAAGGAGGTCGGCGAAGCGCGCACAACACTCGTCACCTGGACCGAGACGGTCTTCTCGCCGATTGCGGCAAACGGGTCCGCGGCACGCGCATATTCCCCAAGCGCTATCGCGCCGCGCTTAGTGGCGAAATCATAGGCCTGAAGCCAGTTCTCGCGCATCAGCACCGCGTCGAGCGGACGCGAACGGATGTTGGTGATGAACCGACCGAGAAACCACGCGATCTGCGGGTCGGTCGGACGAAAGTCGCTCGCTGCAGGAGCAAGCGCGCGCCCTTCGCCGAGCTTGTCGACCTCGACGACATAGGGGACGACCCGGCTCTGGAGCGACTGCCAGACAAGCGCCGCCGAAAGCCCTGTGGTCAGAAACAGGCCACCAAATGCCATCAGTCGCCAGTTGCGCGCCTGGACGCGCGCCGAGCCGATCCGCTCGTCCCAGCGCTGCCCTGCGCGCTGATAAGGGGTCTCGGGTTCGGGCGTCCGCCCGTAGCGTTGCAGACTTCGTTTGAAGCGCATCAGTCCTTCTCCTTGATGTCGGGGCTGGCACCCTGACCGCCGCGGTCGCCGCCTTGGAGTGTGTGGATCGCCATCTGGCGGTGATGGCGGCGGGATTGCTTGGTCTGGAGGTCGCGCGCCCATCCGGGCATCGCGTCCGGTGTGTTGGCGCCCGCCGGGGGCGCAGCGGGCGACGAAGTAGAGGTCCCCGCCTGCCAGGCCGCGCGCTCGCCACGCGTGGCTGCGTCGCGCAAGCCGAACGCATTGCCGAGGCGCTGCGCGGCGGCGCCGCGCGCGGCTGACGCGACACCACGCAGGCCCGCAGCGGGTGACGACGAGCCGGAGGTTTCCTGACCGAGCTTGTAGGCGCTCGAGGCCGCCGACCCCATCGATGTGCCGGCGCGGATCGCGCCGAGCCCGGCCCCGGCAAGGCCGCTGGCGGCCGCTACGCCGACACCGCCGGCAACGGCTACGCCGCCAGCGGCGAGCGCCGAGGTGGCAACCGCTGCCCCGGCGCCCAGCTGAGGCGCCCCCGATACAAGGCCCGAGGCGATCCCGGGGCCGAAGATGCCAAGACCGAGCAGGGTCAGGCTTGCGAGCACCAGGCTCATCGCCTGGCCGATATCGGGCTCCTGCCCGTCGAGCGCGGTCGTGAACTCGGCAAAGAAATTGGAGCCGATACCGACGATGACCGCCAGCACCATGACCTTGGTGCCCGACGAGATCACATTGCCGAGGACCCGCTCGGCGAGGAAGCTCGTCCGCCCCCACAGCGCGAACGGGACCAGGATGAAGCCGGCGAGGCTCGTCAGTTTGAACTCGATGACGCAGACGAACATCTGCACCGCGAGGATGAAGAACGCGATGATCACGACCGCCCAGGCGAGCACGAGCACCGCGATCACCACGAAATTGTCGAAGAAGCTGGTGAAGCCGAGCATCTGCGAGGCCTGATCGAGCAATGGCCAGGCAGCGCTGAAACCGGTCCCGGCGAGGCGGCCGGGGCGAAGCAGGTCGTCCGCCGTCAGGGTTCCGCCCCCGGCGGTAAGGCCCGCTTGCGCGAATGAGCGGAAAATGATGTCCGCGAGCGCCGAGAAACTGTTCAGGATCAGCGCGAAGACCCCGACATAGAGGATCTTCCTGAGGAAGCGGGCAATGACGTCGTTCTCGCCGCCCATCGCCCAGAACAGCCCGGCGAGCGTGATGTCGATCCCGATCAGCACGCTGGTCAGGAAGCCCACATCCGGCCCCAGCAGTCCGAAGCCGCTGTCGATGTAGCGGATGAACTCGGCCATGAAGCGGTCGATGACGTTGAGGTCGTTCATTGGGACGCTCCTGTGATGCGGATGCCGCGGGGCCCCGGCCGGCTGGGAGGAAACCGGGACCCAACGGACTGCGCCTGCAGCGGCGAGGGGGCGCCGCCGCTACAGGCGGTCTCGTCAGCGCTCGGGGGTGTAGGCTTTGCCGGTGCCCAGGAACTTGCGCGTGGCGGCGCGCGCGTCAGCTTCGGCCTGCGCGCGCCGCGCCGCCTCCATCGTCTCCGCGCGGTACTGCGCGGCCATCAGGCTCTGGATCTGGAACTGCTGCTTGGCGGTGAGCGCGAGCAGCTGGTTGGTCGTCTGCTGCGCGGCGAGCGCGCCTTGCGCGCTCTGGCTGCGCGACGCGAGCGCCTCGAGCGACCGCGCATCGGCGGCTACATTCTCGACGACCTTGGCTTGCACGCCCATCGTGTGCCGGAAGGATGCCATGGCATTGTCGAGCCGGTCGCGCGCCGCGATAACCTGTTTGTCGGTGGCGAGCGCGCTGGCGAGATCGTTGGGGAAGAGCTGACGGAATTGCTGGTCGAGACCATCGACGCGGAAGTTCACACCCTGCGCCTGCCCCATCAGCACGTCGATCTGCGCAATGGTCTGGCGCAAGGCATCGAGCTCGGGGAAATCGACCCGCGCGAGATTCTTCGCCTGATTGAGGATCATCGCCGCCTGGTTCTGAAGCGAATGGATTTGGTTGTTGATCTGCTGGAGCGTTCGTGCGGCGGTCAGCAGATTCTGGCTGTAGTTGTTGGGATCGAACACCGTGATCTGCGCGTGGGCGGACGGCGCGGGAAGCGACAGGCTGAGCGCGAGGGAAGCGATCGCCCCCGCGCCGAGCAGGCTGGCGATCAGAGTCTCGCGGGCGGGGACACGCGTCATGGAACTACTCCTTTGCTTGGGGGGGCGGGAAATTGGCGCACCAGCTCGGCCGCCCAGTCGAGGCCGGCCTCAGCGAGGAAGCGAATCACGAAGTCGGCGTTGCCATGCTCGGCGAGCAGAGCGTCGACACGCGCCTGGGTTGCAGGATCGGAGGCGCCGCACAGCGCCAACGCAACCGGACCAAGGCCCAACTCGAACAGCCGGTTGCCGCAGGCAGACTGGAGGTAATAATGGCGCTTGGGACTGGCGCGGGCGATAAGCTCGATCTGCGCGGCATTCAGCCCGAAGCGCTCATAGGAGGCGCGCCCCTGCGGCTCGATCGCCGCCGCATTGGGGAGCAGGATGCGCTGCGGGCAGCTTTCGATGATGGCTGGCGCGATCCCGCTCTCGGCGATGTCGGCGAGACTCTGGCTCGCGAAGATCACCGCCACATTCTTCTTGCGCAGCGTCTTGAGCCACTCGCGGATCCGCGCGGCGAACAGCGGGTGGTCGAGAAACTTCCAGGCCTCGTCGAGAATCAGCAGCGACGGAGCACCGGTGAACCGCTCCTCTAGCCGGTGGAACAGATAGGTG
Organism: Sphingomonas suaedae; assembly: GCF_007833215.1. Lineage (NCBI taxonomy): Bacteria > Pseudomonadati > Pseudomonadota > Alphaproteobacteria > Sphingomonadales > Sphingomonadaceae > Sphingomonas > Sphingomonas suaedae. The sequence goes on along the minus strand of NZ_CP042239.1, from coordinate 830,284 downwards.
AGCACGGGCGCCACCGCGCTCCCCGTCCCCATCAGCGCCTCGGTCTCGAAGCACTGGACCTGCGCCATACGCAGATCGTCTTCGGCGGCATCGAGCAGGCGCCCGAACGGGCCCTCGATCGTATAGGGTGCCAGTGCCGCACGCAGCGCGGTCGATTGCAACAGCAGAGCAAGGCCCGTCAGCGTGCGCTCCTCGACCGGGGCCGAGGCGAGGCTGCCGAGCGCCGACCAGATCGCATCCTTGACCGGCGGATCGACGGTCACCTTCTCATGCGTCAGGATCGCGGCAATCCATTCGGCAGCCCAGGCGCGCTCGGCTTCACGGTCGATGGCGGCAAGCGGCTGGAACGCGATGGTTTCGCCCGCGTCCCCGCCAAGGCCCAGTGCATGATGCGCCCCGCCCATTGCGAGGGTGGCGACGCGGGCCGACCGGCCCATATCGAAGATATAGACCCGGCTCCCGGCATAGCGACGGAACTGGAGCGCGAGCAGTGCGAGCAGCACCGATTTGCCTGCGCCCGTCGGCCCGATGATCATCATATGCCCGACATCGCCGACATGGGTCGAGAGCCGGAATGGTGTCGAGCCGCTGGTTTGAGCGTAGAGAAGCGGCGGTCCGTCGAGATGGGTGTTGCGCGCCGGACCCGCCCACACGCTCGAGAGCGGCATCAGATGCGCGAGGTTGAGCGTGTGGACGAGGGGTTGCCGAACATTTGCATAGACATGCCCCGGCAGGCTCGAGAGCCACGCCTCCACGGCGTTCAGCTCCTCGCGGATACAGGTAAAGCCGAGACCATTGACGACCCGCTCGACCTGGCGGACCTTGTCCTCGACGCGCGCACGATCGCAGTCCTGGACCGTGATCGTCGTCGTCAGATGGCCAAAGGCGACATGGTCGCCGCCCAGCGCCTGAAGCGCGACATCGGCATCGACCATCTTGTTGTCGGCGTCGCTGTCGAGCAGCTGGACCGGCTGATTGTAGAGGACCTCGCGCAGCAGCGCGGTCACCGATTTGCGCTTGTTGAACCACTGGCGGCGCAATCTGGTGAGCGCCCGGGTCGCATCGGTCTTGTCAAGCGCGATGAACCGCGTGACCCAGCGATAGCCGAAGTCGAGATGGTTGAGCGCGTCGAGGATGCCGGGCCGGCTCAACCCCGGAAAGCCGAGGATCGAGAGCGTGCGCAGATGCATCTGCCCGAGCATGGGCTCGAGCCCGCCGGTCAGCTCGGTATCGACCAGCAGCCCGTCGAGATACATCGGCGTTGCTGGCACCGCGACCCGGTGCTCGCGGGTCGAAATGCGCCCATGGAGGAAGGTCAGCGTCTCGCCATCGTCGAGCCCGGCAATCTCCGGCATGAAGCCCGCGAAGAGGTCGAGCGCTCGGGCGGTCTCGGCAATGAAGGCGGCAAGCGCCTGGTGCCAGTCGCGTCCCTTTTCAGAGCTTTGCCGTTCGACCAGCGCGCGGCTTGCCGCGTCGCTCTGATCGGGCGGCGGAAAATAGGTGAGCGTGAGATAATAGCGGCTCTCGAAATGCTGACCCGCCGCCTCGAAGTCGGCGCGGCGCTCCTCGTCGACGAGCCAGGACGCAGCATCGGGAAATTCGCTGGCGGGATAGGCGAGCGCCTCGCGCCGCTCGGCTTCGATATGGAGCGCCCAGCCCGATCCGAACCGTTTAAGCACGTTGTTCGCGCGCGCGCAGGTCGAGACGAGTTCGGCCTGGGTTGCCGATTCAAGATCGGGGCCGCGAAAACGCAGCGTACGCTGAAAACTCCCGTCCTTGTTGAGGACCACGCCGGGTGCGACCAACGCCGCCCAGGGCAGGTGATCGGCGAGCCGGTCGGCCCGGCTGCGATATTCGCGCAGGTCTAGCATGCGAGATACCCCCGCTGACGCAGATGCCGCGCGAGCACGGGAGCGAAGTCCGGATCGCGGCGTGCCGCGAACACCGCGACCGTATGACCCAGCGCCCAGATCGCGAGGCCCGCGATCCATTGCTGAAGCCCCAGCCCCATGGCGGCGGCGAGGGTGCCGTTGACGATCGCGATCGTCCGCGGCGCGCCGCCGAGCAGAATCGGTTCGGCAAGCGCTCGATGGAGCGGCGCCTCGAACCCTTCGATGGCTTCACCTGCCCCGGTCATGCGATCAGCGCCCCGCCGCCGAACGAGAAGAAGGAGAGGAAGAAGCTCGAGGCGGCAAAGGCGATCGAGAGGCCGAACACGATCTGGATCAGGCGGCGAAAGCCGCCCGCCGTCTCGCCGAACGCGAGCGTCAGGCCGGTCACGATGATGATGATCACCGCGACGATCTTGGCGACCGGTCCCTGGACCGACTCCAGCACCTGCTGGAGCGGCTCCTCCCACGGCATGCCCGAGCCGGCGGCGAGCACCCGGCTCGCCGCGCATATCGCGAGACCGGCAGCGGCACCGAGGAGCAGGCGCGATCCGGCGGAGTTAGGACGAACGACAGTCATGGGTCAGGCTCCTGTTGTTGGGGGCAAGGAAAAGGGGGCGAGCGCGTAGGCGCCGGTGTCCGGGTCGATCCCGACGACGCGGGAGACGCCCTCGACGCGGCGATCGGTACCGCGCCCGGCGATGAAGACGACGAGGTCGATCGCCTCGGCGATCAGGCACCGGGGGACGGTGACAACGGCCTCCTGCACCAGTTGCTCGATGCGATAGAGCGCTGCGTTCGCGGAGTTCGCATGGACCGTGGCGATCCCGCCGGGGTGGCCGGTGTTCCAGGCCTTGAGCATGTCGAGCGCTTCGGGGCCGCGCACTTCGCCGACAATGATCCGATCAGGACGAAGTCGCAGGGTCGAGCGGACAAGATCCGCCATCGACACCGATCCTGGACGCGTGCGCAGCGCGACCGTGTCGCGCGCCGGGCTCTGCAGCTCGCGCGTGTCCTCGATCAGGATGACGCGGGTATCGATCCATGCCATCTCGGCGAGCAGCGCATTGGCGAGCGTCGTCTTGCCGGAACTCGTCCCGCCCGCCACGAGGACGTTGAGGCGCTGCATGACCGCCGCGCGCAAATTGTCCGCGGTGTCGGGCGCCATGATGCCTTCGTCGACATAGTCGCCGAGCGTATGGAGGCGCTGCGCGGGCTTGCGGATCGAAAAACAGGGGCCGGTGGCAACCGGCGGCAGCACGCCCTCGAACCGCTCCCCTGCCCCGCCGTCGATATGGGGCGGCAGTTCGGCCGAGACGATCGGCTGCCCGGCATGTACCTCGGTCCGCGCGTGGCTCGCCACGAGCCGAATGATGCGCTCGGTCTGGGCGACGTCGATCGCAACGCCGGTGTCGACCCGGCCCTCGCCGAGCCGGTCGAACCGAAGCGCGCCATCGGGGTTGACCATGATCTCGAGGACCAGCGGATCGGCCATCGCGTCCGCGATGACGGGTCCCATCGCGGTGCGCAGCATCGCGCGTCGGCGTTCGGCGGACAGAGCCGCGCTCATCGCGCGTTCTCCTCGGGCCACATGGTGCGTCGCCCCGAGGCAACGGCCCGACCGACCGGTGCCACGAATGCTTCGAAGCGCTCGCGCGCAAGCGCCCGCCCGACCGCATCATTCTCGGCGAGCGGGGCCTGGATCGAGAGCTCGAAGCGGATGAACGGCGCCAGCGTCTCGAGCGCGACATTGCCGTCGCGCTCGATCCGCGCCAGAGCATTGCTCATCCGGTCGAGCCACAACGCGAAGCGATCCTCGAGTTCGGACGCGCCGCGACGATTGAGCCACGCGGTCACAGCGTCGGCGAGGATCGCCGACTTGGATGCGCCCGGTTTGGCCGCGAGCGCCGCCAGCCGGTCGCTGAGGGGCCTGGGCAGGAACAACTGGTGGCGGACGCGCTCGGCCATGGTCAAAAGTCCAGCTCGAGATTGCCGGGCCGCGCCGAGCCTGCGTCCATCCCATAGACGCGCCGCGCAGCCTCACTCGCCGAGCGATCCATCGCGCGCTTGTCGGCAGCCGGGTCCCCCTCATCGTCACCCAGGCCGAGCGGGTCGGTGGGCGCCAGATCGACCGTCGCGACGGGCGCAATCTCCTGCGCCGGGTGGCGCGCCTGTTCGAGCCCGCCGTCCATCTCCTCACTCTCATCCGGGTTCGGCGACAGCCGCGCGTCGACCGGCCGGACCTGGCCGGACCAGTCGTCGGGCCGCGCTGACGGCAGATCGGCCGGGCCGTCCGCCCCCAATATCGGCGGTGCTACCCTGCGCGCGGTGAAGGCATCATCCTCGAAATAGCGCAGCTTCTGCGCGCGCACCGGCGGGTGGCCCGCCACCAGCACCAGCTCGTCGCTCGGAGGCAGCTGCATCACCTCGCCGGGCGTCAGCAGCGCGCGCGCAGTCTCCTGCCGGCTGACCATGACATGGGCGAGCCAGGGCGCGAGCCGGTGCCCGGCATAGTTGCGCATCGAGCGCTGCTCGGTGGCGGTGCCGAGCGCGTCGGAAATCCGCTTGGCGGTGCGCTCGTCATTGGTCGCGAACGCGACGCGCACATGGCAGTTGTCGAGGATCGCGTTGTGCTCGCCATAGGCCTTCTCGATCTGGTTGAGGCTCTGCGCGATGAGGAAGGCGCGCACCCCGTAGCCGGCGAGGAAGGCGAGGCTCGTCTCGAAGAAGTCGAGCCGCCCCAGCGCCGGAAACTCGTCGAGCATCAGCAGCAGCTTGTGGCGCCCTGGCGTGCCGGAGGCATGGAGCTGCTCGGTCAGCCGCCGTCCGATCTGGTTGAGGACAAGCCGGATCAGCGGCTTGGTGCGGCTGATGTCCGAGGGCGGCACCACCAGATAGAGCGAGACAGGATGTGCCGCCGCGACCAGGTCCTCGACCCGCCAGTCCGATGCTGCGGTCACCGCTGCGACGGTGGGATCGCGATAGAGCCCGAGGAACGACATCGCGGTCGAGAGGACGCCCGAACGCTCATTTTCGGACTTGTTGAGCAGCTCGCGTGCTGCCGACGCGACCACCGGATGGACGACCGGCGCGTCCTCGCTGCCAAGATGATTGGTGGTCATCATCATGCGCAACGTCGCGGCGAAGGAGCGTTGCGGATCGGACAGGAAGGTCGCGACGCGGGCGAGCGTCTTCTCCTGCTCGGCATAGAGAATGTGGAGGATCGCGCCGACCAGCAGCGAATGGCTGGTCTTCTCCCAATGATTGCGCCGCTCGAGCGCGCCTTCGGGATCGACCAGGATGTCGGCGATATTCTGGACGTCGCGCACCTCGTCTGCGCCGCGCCGCACTTCGAGTAGCGGATTGTAGCGCGCCGAGCGCACATCGGTCGGATTGAAGAGCAGACAGTGCGAGAAGGCGGAGCGCCACCCGGCGGTCACTTCCCAATTCTCGCCCTTGATGTCGTGAACGACCGTAGAACCCGTCCAGCCGAGCAAGGTGGGAACGACCAGCCCGACGCCCTTGCCCGACCGTGTCGGCGCGAACGCCATGACGTGCTCGGGCCCATCGTGGCGCAGATAGCGTGCGCCCAAACGGCCCAGAAACACGCCTGCATCTGCTGCGAGCCCCGCCGCACGAATGTCCCGCAAGCCAGCCCAGCGCGCCGACCCATAGGTCGTGACATGGCGCTGCTGGCGAGCCCGCCAGATCGACCCGAAGATCGCAGCTCCGCATCCCAGCAGCCCGCTACCCGCAGCGATCGCTCCGGCCTCGTCGAAGACCTCCGGGGCGTAGGCATCGAAATGGAACCACCAGGGGAACAGCGCCCATGGCGCATAGACCGGCACGCCGCCCAGCTTGAACCAGGGCGCGCCGAGCTCGGGCTGATAGGCCAGCGCCGCCGCTGCCCATTGGGTGGCGAACCAGACGCCCGCCACCACGATCAGCGCGACGATCAGCATCTGGCCGAGCAAAAGTTTGGTCGGGGTCATGCGGGCCTCCTCCCGCATGCGACTCACCGCGGCGGGCTCGACCCCATGAATCGCCCGCAATCGAACAAATCGTCAGAGTCCCTCTCGTGCCACCGGGCACATTCTTGGTGCCATCAGTGACGGACTGCCGAAGTCTGCAATTGGGCCGGTTGCTGAACGGCAGGTCTTGGCTAGGAACTGTTTATAGCCGCAGGCCGGCTTTCGGGCGGCCCCGGGGACGGCGCCTGGCGGCGGAAACTGGGTGGTTAGCTGCCGTGCTCGCCAGCAGCCCGAGTTTGTGACAGAAACAATGCAGGTAGCGGCCCGAGAACAGCCAAAGCACCCGCAACACGGATGACAGGATCGGCTTGTCCGATAATTACGAACAAGCAGATCGCCGATACGCCGAGCATGTTGCCGCCCCTGAGCCAGATTGAGCCAGCCAACCTGCGATGAAGTCCGTTCGCGAGAAACAATGCTGCGAGCGGCGTGAGAAATGCAGCCCAGAAGGCCAAGAGCCAAACATCTTCCGGCTCTTCGGCGTAGCGGCTCATTCCGTGCGCCATTGAACCGATTGCGAGGAGCGCAGCAAGACACAGCGTGACGCCCAGTAACAAGTTGTAAGTGCGGATGATTTTCATCGCACGAATTTACCTCGTTCCATGATGTCCGCAACGGGGTCGCTTCTTGCCGGTCCGCTCGTTAGATTGGCCCCACCGCGCGCACGTTAACGCCTACCGAACGCTCTAGAAGCGCGATCGTATGAAGTTGGCGGCCCAGCTCCGAGTGCCGGCCCTCGCGAGACAGGCCACGGCCGATAGTTCCCCGTTGGAGTGGAAGGTCTCGCATGTTCCCGATGCAGCGGTGGAGCTGCCGTCCCGAAAGAACACTCTACTGATGATCATCCGATTATCGCGCATGTCGCCCGCGAACCGCATCATCGAGCCCCAGCTTCTCTGACTAAAATCGAGCGTTGCGCTGTCACCTTCCTGGCTGATCGAAACCGTGTTGCATAGAATCAAAGATGTTTCCTGGCGGAAGCGGGCCACTCGATCGGGATATTGGCACCGGCCGCTTAGCACGGTTGCCGGTGTTACGCTTTGAGCGTGAAGCTGCGGAGGTGCGCTCGTCGCCAACATCGCGGCTGCGGCGAGCGCAAGAGTGGCTGATCGTCTCCAAGTCATGGCGCGAATATGATCGTGAGCCGCTCCATCAGCAAGCATAGTTCGATCCGCGCTTTTCATCAAACCGACCACGGGTGACATCATGAGTCCCGTGATTCGTGAGCGAAACAACCGGTTCAGGGAGCGAGAAACGCTTCTCGAGTGACCGAGATTGGGCCGACACCGGAATGACCGCTATTTTACTGAGGCGCAGCGAAGGCTGCCGTTGGCAAGCAGCAGAATCGATTGGCGCAAACGCCTCGTGCGGACCACGTCTGCGGTGCCGGGTGGCTTGTCGGGACGGAGACTTCCGCCTAGCCTAAGTGGATGGGGAGTACAGCGGGAAGTACATCGATTGTCGGAGAGCGCGCGCCCTATTTCTGGGCAGGTTGCGCCGCGATCAGCGCTGGTGTGCTGCTGCATCTGCCAATGCTGGCGATGGCGCACCGCATGGGCAACCACCTCAACGGGATGCCGATGGACGCCAGCATGGGGCTGGGCATGGTCCTGATCGTGATCGGCGTGCCGCTCGCCTGTTTCGGGGCGTTGCCCAAGGTACGGGGCGGCCATGGCGATCATGCCGGTACCAATTACGAAGCTCCGGACACGACTCCGCTCGGCCGCTGGCACGCCGCAACCCTGCTAGTGCTGACGCTGGGGCTGATTATCGACGTCATGAAGCCCGCGACGCTCGGCTTCGTGCTGCCCGGGATGGCAGCCGAATACGGCATTGCGCGCTCGCAGGTCGCGTTGCTGCCCCTGGTCGCGCTCACAGGTACTACCGTCGGCTCGTTTCTGTGGGGCTGGCTGGCGGACATCTATGGTCGTCGCGTGTCGATCCTGCTTTCGACGATCCTGTTCGTCTCGACCGCCATCTGCGGGGCGATGCCGGCTTTCGCCTGGAACCTGGTGATGTGCTTTCTCATGGGCATATCGGCAGGCGGGATGCTGCCTGTGATCTACACGCTGCTCGCCGAAGTGATGCCGCCGCGCCATCGTAGTTGGGTGCTGGTGCTGGTCGGGGGCATGGGATTGGTCGGAGGTTATCTCGCCGCCAGCGGGGCGGCCTATGTTCTAGAGCCGGTCTATGGGTGGCGCGCGCTTTGGCTCCAAGGGTTTCCAAGCGGATTGTTGCTGCTCGCCTTGGCGCGGTTCATTCCTGAAACGCCACGCTTTCTCGCCGAACGCGGCCGCGAAGCCGAACTGGCGCAGATGCAGAAGCGCTTCGGCCTAGCGCCTAAGCCGCGACCTATCGAGGCCCCGGCCGATACGCCAACAAGCACCGAACATCACCGCCTCACCGCCGCGCTCGTCATGACTGCGCTGTGCTGGAGTTTCGTCAATTTCGGGCTTCTGCTGTGGCTTCCATCGGACCTGCAGGCCCGCGGCTATAGCGCCGAAGTGGCGAGCGGAATCCTCGCCAAATCATCGCTGCTCGCGTTTCCCACCGTTTTGCTGGCTGCGCTGTTCTATGCGCGTCGGAGCAGCAAATGGACACTCGTCGGCACAGTCGGCCTGACCTTTGCCGGCCTTATCGGGGCGATGCTGCCCCCGTCGCTGTTAAGTTGGGAGCCGGTGCTGATCGCGGTCATCGCGATGCTGATCGTCGGCACTAACGGGACGATCGCGGTGCTGCTGCCCTATACGGCGGAAAACTATCCCCTCGGCACCCGGGGGCGGGCAACAGGGTTGGTGGCAGGGAGCAGCAAGTTCGGCGGGGTCGCAGTACAGGTTGCGGCCCTCGCGGGCTTCGCACCGACGCTGGTGGGTGCAGCGCTGGCGCTGTTAGTTCCGACGGCGGTGTCTGCCGGAATGATCGCCTGGTTCGGGCGCGAAACCCGGGGGCGCAGCCTCCGCGAGTTAGAAGCGGAGTAGACCCACGTTCGTCCGCTTATCAAATTGCTCCTGCAAATCAGTTCCTACCCAAACCGATTCCCCACCACCTGGGTCAGTGGCCGCTTTTGGGATTGATCGAAGGTATGGCGAACGGCGGCACTTGGGGCGCTTTGCGGATTGGCTGGTTCTAGCAATGGCAGCAAGGCCGCTCATGGGTCGACGGCGGACGGTATGTATCGCGAATCCAATCGCCTGCGGGCTAACGCTCAGCGCCACGACCATTGCCGCCCGCTACATCGAGATTTCCAGCCCTCGGGTCCGACGGGCGAAGGCACTAGCCCCTTCCGCCTATCCTGATGTTGATGCCGATGTTGCGCGGCTGCGATACGCCCCAGACGGAAGCAGGGTCTAGGTCACCGCCGTTTAGTACGCCCTGGTACCACAGCTTGTCGAACAGATTTTGGACGTAGACGTTCGCCTCAACCCGCCGCCCCCAGCGATATCCGAGCACAAGGTTGGCAACGACCGCCGGGTCCCGTCGCACGATGCCGCGCCAGTCCCATGCTTCGCGCGACTTTCCTTGCCACATCCACTCGATCGACAGGCTCGCCTCGTCAGGACCGAGCGGATAGCGGAAGGTCGCAACGCCGTTCGACGCCCATTCGGGATTGGTCAATCCACCACAATCGTCGAGTGCGCAGCCTCGGTCGCCACGCGTGCGCGTCCGCGTCCATGTAAGCGAGGAGCGAAGGTCGAACCAGGTCGCGGGCCGCGCGGTGAGTGCCGCCTCAATGCCCCGCCCGCGCACCTCACCGATATTGATCACTTCCTGCGCACGGGTTTCGGTGTTGTAGAAGTTGGTCTGCAGGTTCGAGTAAAGATAGTCGAAGGCAACGAGATCGAAGTGCAACCGGCCCTGCGCGAGGCTCGCCTTGATCCCCAGCTCCTTGCTCCACACGGTTTCTGGATCGAACGCATCTGGTCGCGTGCCCGTCGGAACCAATCCGAAATCGTCGATCGGAGATGGTGCCTCAAGGGTGAACGTCCCGAAGCCGCCAGCCTTGTAGCCGCGCGACACGCTGGCGTAGATGCTGACGCGCTCCTCAGCTTTCCAGCGCAGATAAAGGCGCGGGGTCACGCCTTGCCAGCTCCGCGCATCCTCGACGAACCCATCGGTGCGATAGGTAAAGGTCCAGATGTTGCCGAGGCTGCTCGTGGTTTGCGGCACGTCAAGCGCGAAGCGCTTGCGATCCCAGCTGTAGCGGAGCCCGGCACCCAGCTGCAGGCGCGGCAAAACCCAGTAGTTGACGTCGCCATAGGCAGAAACTCCGGTCGCGACGTTCCGTGCATGGTTGGGCTGAACGAACATGCCGTCGGCGGAAGGGGTATAGACCGTGCCGAACAGGTCCTGCGTCAGCGCGCCACAACTCGCATAGCCATAACCGGCAAGGCAGATGTAGCGCTCATCCGCCTCGTCCGTGAAGCGCGCATTCACGGTTTCACGATAGGCGGACAGGCCGACCGTCCAGCTCAGCGGGCCGTTGGCGCTTGAGACCAGCCGCAACTCACCGCTTGCATAGGTGCCTGACTGAAACTGGCGATAGATGCCGAACGGCTCGGCGGTGCCATCATAGTCCTCTTCATAAACAAAGCGGTGGCCGCGATAGCCTGCGATGCCCGTCAGTGTCGCGAAACCCAGATCGAGCTCGGCCTGCGCCGTAAGGCTGCTGATATCGCCGTCGTCGCGCGGGTTGAGCAGATCGCTGTCGATCGACCGTCCGTCGCCGCGCACGACAATTCGGGTTCCCAGCGCCGCATCAATCGCGTCAATGACTTCGCGGTCGGCATTGGCGGCGCGATAGGGCGTACCGTCCAGTCGCCGGTGCTCATGCTCGCCGATGATCCAGGCATTGAGTGCGCCCCGTTCGTAGCGCAAGCTGACGCGGCCCGCAGCCTTGGACTGGTGCATGATCCGGTCATGTCCCGGGGTCGCCGCGTTGTCGATCCAGCCGTCGGTGTTGAGCAAATAGCCGGCCATCCGCATCGCCCAGTTCGGACCCAGCGGGATATTCACCGCCCCGTCGAATTCGACGCGGTCGGGTTCGCCATAGCCTGCAGCCAGGACCCCGCTCCACCGGTCGAACTCGGGCTTGCGCGTCACGACGCTGATCGCGCCGGAGATGGCATTGCGCCCGAACAGAAAGCCCTGCGGCCCGCGCAGTGCCTCACCGCGCTCGATGTCGTAGAGCGAGGTCACTGCCGAGCCGGTGCGGCCCTGATGAATCCCGTCCTTGAAGATCCCGATCGATGGCTCGCCGCCAATGCCATAGTCGTTCGACGCAATGCCGCGCACCGCCAGATCCTCGATATAGCTATCGTCCGAGGCTCCCGCGAAACCCGGGGCGAAGGCCACAAGATCCTTGATGTCGTCGAGCCGGGCACGTTCCACGAAGCTGCCGTCAAAAGCGCTGATCGCGATCGGCGTTTCGCCGATCGGTTCGCGACGATGCTGCGCGGTGACAACGACCTCCTCCACCGGAAGGACTTCAGGCAACTCATCGGCCGATGCCCCGGAAGCAGCGAGGGTGAACGCCAGCGAGGCGATTTCAAACTTCATCATCAAAATCCCAGCTGGAGCGCAAAGACGCCCGCCGGGGCGCGCTCTTGCAAAGTCAGTAAGGGGCTGCGCGCCTGAACGATCGCGGCGCTGAGGAGCAGTGGCTCCGCCTCGAATGCAGCACGGAGCTCCCAGTCGCCTTTCGGGCCATAGGTCGCGCTATCCTCGATCCCGGCCCGCCCGCTCAGCGTGAGCCCGGTGAAAGGTGCCACGGACAACGTCGCAGCCCCATAGAGATTGTCGCCAAGTCTGGCCTGCGCTGGTGCATAGCTCAGCTCCGCGGCGATCTGGACTGGGCCAAGCTCTCGGCCGAATTGCGCGGTCACTTCGAGATAGGCGGGAGCCCCTCTGACGAAATAGGCGCGCGCGCCCGCCTCGTAGACGAGGGCACCGACCGAACCGGCTCGGCCAAGATACAGGTCTATCTCGCGTCCTTCCGCGGCGCCATCCGCCCTGGTGGAGCCCCACAGTTGCGCCTGCCACTCATCCTGCTCGACACCGATTCCGCCTTGGATGACGGGCATATGGTCGGACAGGCTGAGACCGCGAAAGCGATAGTCGGTGACGATTGCCACTTCCGCGCTAACATCACGCGCGAAAGCTGGGCGCGCGGTCCCGCCCGTAATGATCGCAAAGAGCCAAATGACGACAAGAGAATGCGGCGGGATCATGGTGCCCGCGCCATGCGCCCGGCCACCATAACATCGCGTTAAGTTACTGCAAAACTTATACGATCGTGCGAACACAGGGGTGGAATTTCATCCTTTAGAAAGGATGCCGGCCTAGCTGTCCGGATCATGTCCAAATCCGCGACTTTCAGACCCGACAGGCGGCAGGACCAATCCTTTCTGGCCCGTGTAGCCCTGCCTGCTATCGCCGCGGTCGCGACGCTCGCCATCGCGCTTACCGCCGTGGTGCTTCTTTCGGCGAGTCAGGCGAACAAGCTCGCAGGTGATCGCCAGCAGGCCCTGATCGAGACGGTCTTGAAGCAGCGCTCCGCTGCGATCGCACATGATCAGGAAGGGGTGACGATCTGGGACGAGGCGCTGCGGCATGTCACCGCGCCCCGACCCGATTTCAAATGGCTCGACGACAATCTCGGGGTCTGGTTGCACAGCTATTACGGGCATGACGAGGCCTATGTTCTCGATGCTTCCGGCGCGCCGATCTACGCGATGCGCGACGGCAAACGGATTTCGCCGGGAGACTATCGTCAACGCGTCGGAGTGGTCGTCGCACCCTTGGTCCAGAACCTTGTCCACAAGCTCACGCGCCCCCTCCCCCATTCCGTTACGGTACCGCAGCGCACACCGGACAGCTACGCCATCGCCCGCATCGGCGGCCATCCCGCGATCGTCAGCGTCAAGGCGATCCTCGACGAAGAAGGCAACATCACGCCAGGGATGAAGCCGCCCTTTCATGTCAGCGTGCGTCGGCTCGACGGCAGCTTTCTCAAGGAGTTTGCCGAGGCCTATCAGTTGACCAACGCGCGCTTCGCAACCGCGCTCGATCCCATCGGATCGGATCGTGCGGCGCCGCTCGTCGATCGCACCGGGAAGCCCCTCGGCTATATCGTCTGGGAACCCTTTGGTCCGGGTGCACTCATGGCACGGCGGATCGCGCCGTTCGCGATCGGTGCGCTGGTGATGATCCTGGCGATGGTCGGATGGCTGTTGTTGCGGATTCGGCGCAGCACGCTGGCGCTCGAAGCGAGCGAAGCGCAGGCACAGCACCTCGCCTTTCACGATCCGCTCACTGGGCTTGCCAACCGCGCCCTGTTCGACGATCGGCTCGGGCACATACTCGCCAAAGCTCAGGCGAACGACGCGCAGGTCGCCCTCCTCTATTTCGATCTCGACCGGTTCAAACAGGTCAACGACACGCTCGGACATCCCGCCGGGGACGAGTTGATCGTTGCGACAGCGCGTCGGCTTGTCGAAGTCACGCGCGAAACCGACGTGGTTGCGCGCATCGGCGGCGACGAGTTCGCGGTCATCCAGACCGGGGCGGTATCTGCAGCGTCGACGGAGATCCTGTGTCTGCGCATCATCGAGGCGGTCGGCGAGCCGTTCGACCTCGCCGGAAGCAAGGCGAGTGTGGGCGTCAGCATCGGTGTTGCCCTGTCGCCGGCTGACGCGACGACGCGGACCGAGCTGGCCCGCAAGGCGGACATCGCGCTTTACGAAGCAAAAGCATCAGGCCGCGGCCGGTACATGTTCTTTCGCGAGGAGATGGACGCCGGTGTACGCCATCGGCGCGAGATCGAGGCTGATTTGCGAGACGCCCTCGATGCGGGTGATCAGCTTCGGATCGAATATCAGCCGCTCTACGCGGCGCAAAGCGGTCAGATCATCGGGGCGGAGGCGCTGTTGCGCTGGCAGCATCCGGTCCGCGGCATGATGTCTCCGGCAACCTTCGTGCCGATCGCCGAGGCCTGTGGCTTGATCAACGGGATTGGCACCTGGGTGCTGGAACGTGCCTGTGCCGACGCGGTCCGTCTGCGTCTGCCAAGCATCTCGGTCAATGTCTCAGCGGTGCAGTTGCGCGACGAGGAACTGGCCGAGGAAATCCTGGGCATCCTCAAGCGCACCCGGCTCGAACCTTCGCGGCTCGAGATCGAGATCACCGAAACGAGCTTCATCGAGAGCGCCAGCGCGTGCCAGGCCACGCTGGTCCGGCTGCGCGCGGCAGGTGTACGGATCGCGCTGGACGATTTCGGCACGGGCTATTCCTCGTTCAGCCACCTGCGCAATTTCGAAGTCGACCGGATCAAGATCGACCAGAGCTTCGTCAACGGCATCGATATGCGGCGTGGCGGAAGTGCGATCATCCGCGCCATCGTCGACCTGGCCAAGGCAAGCGGCATGCAGATCACAGCGGAAGGCGTCGAAACGGACGAGCAGCGCGACTTCCTTGCCGATGCCGGCTGCACCTCGCTGCAGGGGTATCTGCTGTCCCGCCCGCTCAGCCCCGCTGCCATCGCCGCGCTGCTGTATCGGAACCCGGCGATCGAATTGCGTCGCGCTGCGATGCAATGAGCGCCCGCTCGATCTTAACCCTTTCTTAATTCGCAGGACTATCCTGCCGAAGCGCACCATAGCTGCGCCGGAACGAGTCAGGCTCACCCTTGGTTTGGGTGGCCCAAGCCCCGCTTTGACGCTACATTTTGGGTAAGAATTGTCCGGGGCGTGGCGTAGTGAACAGGACGATCCTCATATGCGACGACAATGAGCTGCTCGTCGAGCTGCTCAGTTTTCGTCTCGAAAACAAGGGCTATCGCGTTCTGATCGCGCGCGACGGGGCGCAGGCGGTGGAGCTGGCCGAACAGCATCTGCCCGACGCGATCATCCTCGACACGATGATGCCGGTAATGGATGGCCAATTGGTGTTGCGGCGGCTGCGCAGACAGTCCGAAACCGCCGCGATTCCCGTCATCATGCTGACCGCGCGCAAGCAGCAGCGCGACATCGTCGATGCGTTTGACCTCGGCGCCAGCGACTATCTGGTCAAACCCTTCATCCCGGAGGAATTGATGATGCGACTTGCACGGCTATTGCCGGAGCTGAAATGATCAGCGCCGCAGCCCTCCTTCTCACCCTCCCCATCGACGCATTGCCGCAGGATCAAGCGAGCGTCGCAGACCCCTATCAGTCGGCAGTGTCGGCGCGGCTGGCCGGCGATCCGGCGCGCGCGGTGGAGCTGCTCGAGCCTGTCGTCGCGGCCAATCCGCGGAACGCAGACGCGCAGGTGCAACTGGGCCTGGCCCAGCTGGCGCTCGGACAGCTCGACGCCGCCGAGGCGGCGTTCCGCGCCGCGCTGTCGGTCGCGCCCGACTATAGCGATGCCCGGATCGGCCTCGCCCGGATTGCGCAGCGACGCGGAGATATTGCTGGGGCGGGGCGCGCGCTCGAACCTGTTGACGCCGCCAACGCCGATGCCGCGGAACTGCGTCGACAGCTGGCGACCGAGCCACTCCCCGCCCACTGGCAGATCGACCTCGAGGGCAGCCTGAGCGACCTGTCCGGACCGCAGCCCGACTGGACCGAGGCCGCAGCCCAGCTGCGTTACCGCCCCAACCCGAGCACCGCGATCGGCGCGCGCGTTGAATATGCGCGACGGTTTGGCCGCACCGACGTCTATGGCGAGGCATTGGTCGAAGGGGCGATTGGGGACGGGCTGCGCGGCTATCTGAGCTTTGGCGGCACCGCCGATCCCGACTTCCGGCCTGAGTGGCAGGTCGGGCTGGGCGGCTCGGCGCGCGTGCGCAGCGGACCCTATGCGACAGTCCTAACCCTCGACGCGCGGCAGGCGCGGTTTGCGCTGGGCGACGTCCAGAGCGTGACCCCGGGGGTCGAACAATATCTGGGCGGGCGGTTCTGGGTCACCGCGCGCTGGATCAATCTGTTCGACGAGCGCGGTCGCCACCGCTCCGGCTTTGCGCTGCGCGGCGATCTGCAGGCTAGCGATCCGCTGCGCGTGTTCGTCGGCTACAGCGACGCACCCGATACCGACGAAGGGATTGTGGTCCCGGTGCGCAGCGTCTTCGGCGGCGTTAGCATCGACATGTCGCCACACGCGACACTGCGGCTTTCGCTGGCGCATGAGGACCGCGCGACCGGCGCCGACCGCACCCAGTTCGGCGTCGGTGCCGGCTTCAGATTTTGAGTCCGCTGCTGCTGATCTGGACCGTTTCGCTGGTGCTGGCGGTGGCGGCGGTCGTAGTGATGGGCGGGCTGGTCCTGCTGCGGCTGCTGGCGCACTGGCGCGGCGGCCGGCACCTGGCCGCGCGGCGACGGCTCACACCGCTTCTGCTCGCGGGCGAGCAGATCGATCGCGAGCTGTTCCGCCGCGTTCCTGATCATGTCATCGCCGACCTGTCGCTCGACCTGATGCAGCTTGTCCGTGGTCCCGAACGCGCCGCCTTCATCGCCAGCGCGACGCAATTGGGCGTGCCCGAGCGGCTTGCACGGCGGATGCGCGCGGGTGCCGCGCGCGACCGGATGTACGCACTACAGGGGCTCGCGCAGTTCGATGATATGAGCGCGCGCGAGGCACTGCGCCGGGCCCTGGGCGACCGCGACCGTAACATCCGGCTCGCCGCAGCGCAGGCTCTCGCCGACAAGGGCGAAGCGTTCGAGCTGATCGATCTTGTCGAGCAACTCGAGCTTGGCGCCGGGCAGTCTTCGCGATTGGCGGTGAGCCTGTTCACTTCGATCGCGCGCACGCGGCCCCAGGAGATCAGGGCGCTGGTGCTGCAGCTGGATCAGAATAGCGAGGTGCGCGTCGCCGCGGTCGAGGCACTGGCGGAAACCGGTGACTTTTCTCTGGTGCCGGTCATCGCCGACCTGGCGCTTGCCGCGCGCGACGGGGCCGAGGAGCTTCCGCGCTACATCCACGCGCTTGGCCAGTTCGGCCACCCGAGCGGCGCGCAGGCGGTGCGGTTTGCGCTGTCGAGCGAATCGATGGCGGCACGCGCCGCCGCAGCCCAGGCCGCCGGCCGGATTGGGATGGTCGATGCCGCGGATGCCCTCGCCGCGATGCTTGGCGATGCCGAATGGTGGGTCCGGTTCCGCTCCGCAGAAGCGCTGGTGGCGATCGGCGCGCCCGGCATCGCGCGCTTGCGCGATGCTGCCGAGCGCGGCGGCGGGGTCGCGGCGGAAGTCGCGGAGGCGATCCTCGCAGAAAAGGGGATCGCGCCATGATCGTTTTCCCTGCTTGGCTTTATACGGTCGCGGAGATCGTCACCTGGTTCGTCATCGCCATCGGCCTGATTCAGATTCTGCTCTATATCGTTCAACTCGGCTTTGCGGCGGTCGCCCTCCATCGCCGCCCGGCAATGCAGCCGACCGAGGTGCTGTGGGACCGCTATGCCGACCTGGCCCCGCCCATCGCGGTGATTGCGCCCGCATATAATGAAGAACTGACGATCATCGAGAGCGCGGAGGCGCTGCTCGCCCTGCACTATCCCGAGTTCGAAGTGCTGGTGATCAACGACGGGTCGAAGGATGCGACGCTCGCCCGACTGATCGCGCATTTCGACCTGAAGCCGGTGCGGCGCTATCTCGATTTGGCAGTTGAAAGCAAACCGATCCGCGGCCTCTATGCCAACCCGGCCTATCCGCGCCTGCTAGTAATCGACAAGGATAATGGCGGCAAGGCCGATGCGATGAACGCAGGGATCAACGTCGCGCGCGCACCGCTGGTCTGCGTGATCGATGCCGATACGCTGCTCGAACCCGACGCCCTGATCCGCGTCGTCCGCCCCTTTGTCGAGGACCCGATCCGGACCGTCGCGGTCGGCGGCACCATCCGCATCGCCAATGGCTGCCGGATCGAGCATGGCCGGCTGATCGAGGCGCGGTTGCCGCGCAACCTGCTCGCGCTGTTCCAGGTGGTCGAGTATCTCCGCGCCTTCCTCATGGCGCGGCTCGGGCTCAGCCAGATGCAGACGCTGATGATCATCTCGGGCGCATTTGGTCTCTTCCGGCGCAGCAGCACGATCGAGGTCGGCGGATTCAGCCAGAATACCGTCGGCGAGGATATGGAGCTGGTGGTCAAGCTTCACCGCTATATGCGCGACCGAAAGCGCGACTATCGCATCGCCTATATCCCCGAGCCCGTCAGTTGGACCGAGGCACCGGAAAGCCTCTCGATCCTCGCCAATCAGCGCGCGCGCTGGCAGCGCGGGTCGCTCGAAACCTATCGCAAGCATGGCGACATGTTCCTCAACCCGAAATATGGCCGGATCGGCTTTTTCGGCTTCGGGCAGGTTTGGGTCGTCGACGTGATTGGTCCGATCGTCGAGGTGGTCGGCTATGCGCTTGTGCCGCCACTATGGCTGCTCGGGCTGATCTCGATCGAATATCTGCTCGCGTTCATCGCCGTGGTGTTTACCTTTGGCGTGTTCATCAGCGTCGCAACGCTGGTGCTAGAGGAAATCCAGCTGCGCCGTCTCAAGAATGCACGCGACCTGGCGACGCTGACGCTCGCGGCGATCGCCGAGAATTTCGGCTATCGCCAGCTCAACAACTTCTGGCGGCTGCGCGGCTGGTGGCAGTTCGTGCGCAAGAAGCAGGGTTGGGGCATGATGGTGCGCAAGGGGTTTCAGCGCTCCTGAGGGAGAGCGTCCAGTTCCTGCAGCAGCGCGGCAGCGAGATGCTCGAAGGCAGCGTCCCCCGCGCCCGCTTCGATCGCTTCCTCGACCCGCGACGCGGCGTCGCTGATCGCCGGATAGCCGAATGTTCCCGCGGTACCGGCAAGCCAGTGGCAGATGTCGCGCAACGCCTCCCGTTCGCCCGCGGCGAGATGCCTCCGGATCGCTTCGGTCTCTGCGGTCGCACGCGCTGCAAACCGCGTGCGCAGCGCCGCCATGCGCGCCTCGAACTCAGCCATCGAGCAGCGCGCGCACCTGATCGGCGAGCGTCATCGGATCGAACGGCTTGGCCAGAACGCCCCTCGCGCCGAGCTCGCGAAAACGCTGCACCTCCTGCGTCTGGGTGCGGGCGGTGATGAACACCACCGGAATTCCGGCGGTCTCGGGCTGCTCGCGCAGACGCGCGAAGGTGGTCGGCCCATCCATGCCCGGCATCATCACGTCGAGCAGGATCAGGTTGGGTCGCCATCCCGCGGCGAGTTCCAGCCCCTCCGCGCCCGACGCGCAACTTCGCACCTCGAGATCAGGATCCAGCTCTAGCGACAGCTGCGCGACCTCGCGAATATCCGCCTCGTCATCGACATAGAGGATCCGGATCATGGGTTCGCCTCCTCCCGCCGCGCGATCCGAAGCATGGTCTCGTTCACGAGAACGTCGAGCGTGGCGCGCGACTTGACCAGTACCAGATCGATACCGGTCGAGCCGCATTGATCCGCCTCCTGTGCGGTGAAGACGATGATCGGAAGGTCGGGCTGGCCTTCGCGCAGCGGCGCGACCAGATCGGTCCCGCATCCGTCGAGCAAGCCGATATCGAGGATCGCGGCGTCCATCCGCTCTCGCTTGAGCATCGCGCGCGCCTCCCCGACACTCGGGGTCGAGCGCAATGTCGCGCGGCCCTCGAATGCATCGGCGAGGACGTCCAGCATGTCCGGATCGTCGTCGACATGGAGAATAACAGGAAGCGTCGCAGTCGGCGCGCGCTCGATCACCGGCTCGGCAACCGGTGCCGCCTCGTCCGCAATCCTTGGGGCGGTTGCTGCGGGCAAATCGACGTAGAACACCGTCCCGCGTCCCGCGTTCGATTCGAAGCTGACCGATCCACCGAGTCGCTGAACGATCTCACGCACGATGCTGAGCCCCAGCCCGGTACCGCCTTTCTGCCGCGTGTCGGAACTGTCGGCCTGGGCAAACTTGCCGAAAATGCGGTCGCGGAAATCCTCGGGAATGCCGCTGCCCTGGTCGGCAATCGCGATCCGGTAGCGGCGGTCTAGTGGGCGGACATGAACGGTCACGACCCCGCCGGTCGGCGAGAATTTGAGCGCGTTGGACAGGAGATTGGCGAATACCTGCATCAGACGGTCTTCGTCGCCGAGCACCGCCGCGTCCGACGGCGGCGCGATCAGCTCGAGATGCACGTCGAGCTGCCCGGCGAGACCAGCGCTCTGGTGCACGGCATTCTGCAAGAGTACGTCGAGCGGCAACGGGCGGATATCGAATTGCATGCGCCCGGCCTCAATCTTCTCGATATCGAGGATGTCGTTGATCAGGCGGACAAGTCGCGCCGCGTTGCTGTGTGCGATCCCGACCAGCCGGGCGACCTTGGACGGCAGCTCGCCGGCGGCGCCCCCGGTGATCAGACCGAGAGAACCGGCGATCGAGGTGAGTGGCGTGCGCAGCTCATGGCTGACCGTCGCGACAAACTCGGTCTTCATCTGGTCCATCTCTCGCCGCTCGCTGATGTCGCGAATGACGGCGAGATACAGCGTGACTTCGGCAAGGCGCACCGGGCTGATCGATACTTCCACCGGGACGGTGGTCAGGTCCGCGCGGCGTGCCACGAATTCCTGGACCTGTCCGCTCCCTTCCTTGCGGTTTGCGCCAAGGCGCCGCAGAAAGCTCTCCACCCGTCCGCGATCCGGGGCAACTTCGAACAACACGCCAATGTCGCGACGCAGCAGCGCCTCAGGCTGATATCGGAACAACGCCGCCGCTGCAGGATTGAGGCTCTCGATACTCCCGCTCGGGTTGATCACGATCATCCCGTCCTTGGCGCTGTCGAAGATGATCTCCTGACGGGCTGCGGCATCCTCGGCGCGCCGCAAGGCGGCCTGCCGCGCCGCATTGCTGCGCTGGACCAGCCACACGGCGAGCGCGAGCAGCAGGATCAACGCAATCTGCAGCCCGACCGTCTGAATGCGCAACAGGTTTCGGGCCGACGCTGCGACCGCAGTCCGCTCGGCAAGGCGCGACCGCTCGAGACGCGAGAGTTCGGCGATGTCGGTGCGCAGGCGGTCCATCAGGCGCTTGCCTTCACCGCCGCTGACCAGCGCCCTTGCTGCCTCGCGCTCGCCCCGACCGTACAGCCCGATGGTCCGGCCCACAAAGTCGCGCTTCGCATCTGACGTGGCTTCGAGCCGCGCGAGCAGCGCGCGGTCCGCCGGGTCGATATCTGCCTTCGCCAACGCATTGAGCGACTGGCGCACCTCGCGCTCTGCATCGCGATAGGGCCGCAGAAAGGCTTCGTCGCCCGTTATCAGATAGCCGCGCTGGCCAAGCTCGATATCCTGATGCAGCGATAGCACCCGTCCAAGCGCGGCGCGCGTCTCATAGGAGCGCTCGACCTCGACGCGCAGCCGCTCGGTTTCGTCGAACCCCCGGTTCGCAAGAGATGTAAGAACGAGCAGGATCGCCGGCACGCTCGCGGTCGCTGCGATGACACTGATACGACCCCAGCGGATCTGCCTCATGGCGGCACCTCGAACTCTCAAACACGGCGGCCAGAGGCGTCTTATCGGCGCGTAAGTGAGACGGCGTCAATCTCAGGTTGCATAAACGGGGCGAAATCCAATTGTTTAATGTAGGCACTTGGCCTCCCGTCGTCCCACGCAGCGGAATGTCGTGGGCAGCATCGGCTAGCTCGAAAGCACCCTGACGTCCGCTTTCAGGCAGCAAGAATGGTCTCGAATTGCGACTTTAGGGCGCCTTCCGACTGGGAGGTCTCGCTGAAGCCAGACAGGCCGCTCATGGGCCGACACCGGAATGACCGCCATTTTACTGAGGCGTAGCGAAGGCTGCCGTTGGCAAGCAGCAGAATCGATTGGTCGCAAACGCCTCGTGCGGACCGCGTCTGCGGTGCCGGGGTGGCTTGTCGGGACGGAGACTTCCGCCTAGCCTAAGTCGATGGGGAGTACAGGGGGAAGTACATCGATTGTCGGAGAGCGCGCGCCCTATTTCTGGGCAGGTTGCGCCGCGATCAGCGCTGGTGTGCTGCTGCATCTGCCAATGCTGGCGATGGCGCACCGCATGGGCAACCACCTCAACGGGATGCCGATGGACGCCAGCATGGGGCTGGGCATGGTCCTGATCGTGATCGGCGTGCCGCTCGCCTGTTTCGGGGCGTTGCCCAAGGTACGGGGCGGCCATGGCGATCATGCCGGTACCAATTACGAAGCTCCGGACACGACTCCGCTCGGCCGCTGGCACGCCGCAACCCTGCTAGTGCTGACGCTGGGGCTGATTATCGACGTCATGAAGCCCGCGACGCTCGGCTTCGTGCTGCCCGGGATGGCAGCCGAATACGGCATTGCGCGCTCGCAGGTCGCGTTGCTGCCCCTGGTCGCGCTCACAGGTACTACCGTCGGCTCGTTTCTGTGGGGCTGGCTGGCGGACATCTATGGTCGTCGCGTGTCGATCCTGCTTTCGACGATCCTGTTCGTCTCGACCGCCATCTGCGGGGCGATGCCGGCTTTCGCCTGGAACCTGGTGATGTGCTTTCTCATGGGCATATCGGCAGGCGGGATGCTGCCTGTGATCTACACGCTGCTCGCCGAAGTGATGCCGCCGCGCCATCGTAGTTGGGTGCTGGTGCTGGTCGGGGGCATGGGATTGGTCGGAGGTTATCTCGCCGCCAGCGGGGCGGCCTATGTTCTAGAGCCGGTCTATGGGTGGCGCGCGCTTTGGCTCCAAGGGTTTCCAAGCGGATTGTTGCTGCTCGCCTTGGCGCGGTTCATTCCTGAAACGCCACGCTTTCTCGCCGAACGCGGCCGCGAAGCCGAACTGGCGCAGATGCAGAAGCGCTTCGGCCTAGCGCCTAAGCCGCGACCTATCGAGGCCCCGGCCGATACGCCAACAAGCACCGAACATCACCGCCTCACCGCCGCGCTCGTCATGACTGCGCTGTGCTGGAGTTTCGTCAATTTCGGGCTTCTGCTGTGGCTTCCATCGGACCTGCAGGCCCGCGGCTATAGCGCCGAAGTGGCGAGCGGAATTCTCGCCAAATCATCGCTGCTCGCGTTCCCCACCGTCTTGCTGGCCGCGCTATTCTATGCGCGTCGGAGCAGCAAATGGACACTTGTCGGCACAGTCGGCCTGACCTTTGCCGGCCTTATCGGTGCGATGCTGCCCCCGTCGCTGTTGAGTTGGGAGCCGGTGCTGATCGCGGTCATCGCGATGCTGATCGTCGGCACTAACGGGACCATCGCGGTGCTGCTGCCCTTCACGGCGGAAAACTATCCCCTCGGCACCCGGGGGCGGGCAACAGGATTGGTGGCGGGGAGCAGCAAGTTCGGCGGGGTCGCAGTACAGGTTGCGGCCCCCGCGGGCTTCGCACCGACGCTGGTGGGTGCAGCGCTGGCGCTGTTAGTTCCGACGGCGGTGTCTGCCGGAATGATCGCCTGGTTCGGGCGCGAAACGCGCGGCCGCAGCCTCCGCGAGCTGGAAGCGGAGTAGAGCGACGCTCGTTCGCTTATCAAATTGCTCCTGCAAATCAGGTTCCTACCAAAACCGATTCCCCACCACCTCAGTCAGTGGCCGCTTTTGGGATTCATCGAAAGGATGGCGAACGGCGGCACTGGTGAGGCGCGAAGCAGACGCCCGCAGAGGAGCTTAGGCCTCTCCCGGGCGTTGCCAGGGAGGGGCCTAAGCTGCGGTCTCCGTGCTGCTCCTCAGTGAGGTCCCTCACTTCGTCTTTCCCGATTACGGAGATGAACATCTCACCGTCGTCGCGGCGCTCTTCCGCGCGGGACAAAGTCAGCGCTGAAATTCCCGGCGCACTTTAGTCGCGAGCCAGGCCGATTTCGTCGCTTTATGCGCGATCCGACCGCCGTTGTAGCGAACGGCTGGCGCCTCGCGCAGTGCGTGGCATCGAACGACGATGACGATCTCGTCCAAAGCATTTGTATTGCGCCGATCCGCAAAACTGGCCGGCTGGATCGGCTTCGCGTCGTTCGAACTGCTGGTTGTCGCGCTCGTCTACCTCGTGGCTTCGGTCCGTTGTTGCGGCGCCCACAGTCCGGCTGGTCCTCAATCGCCGGGCGAGTGGCTCGCGCTCGCGCTGTTTGCCCCGGTCATGCTGCTGCTCGGCGCAGCAGTGGGCGGCGGGATCGCGGTCGCGCTGGAGGCCTTGCTGCGTCTCTTCGCCCGCATAACCGAATCCCGTCCAGACGCATCTTCGTCGTAAGCACGGGCATTGCCGTCGTGCCCTGCTGGTCAAGACAGCGACTAGCGGATGACAAGGCACCCCTCACTTCAGCGAGGAAACCATCATGACTTCAACGCCTGTCAAGCTTGCCCTGGCCGGACTGGCCGCAGCTGCTGCCATCGGCTTTGCCTCCCCCGCTCACGCCGGCACCGGATGCAACGGCGTGATCAACATTCTGGTTTGGGGCTGTGCCCCTTGGGACAACAACAACGGGCCGCAATACCCCTATTACAAGAAGAAGCAGGTCACGATCCAGGCACCGCGGGGCAGCCGGATCACGATCAAGGACGGACATGCAGTCGTGAACGTGAACGGCCGCGACTATCCGGTGGTGAACGGCGCCAGCGGCGTCATTGCGGCGGGCGGTGGCAATGTCGTGTCGGCAGGCGGTGGCAACGTCGTTTCAGCGGGGGGGCTGAACCTGCGGGTCTGGACTCAGAACTGACCCCCAGGGGCGGCGATCGCGGCGAGAAAGTCGTCGATCGCCGCCATTGCCACGCTTCGCACCGGTTCTCGCTCGCGCAACAATTCGTGCGCCACGCCCTTGCCGAACCGACGCACGGTGACGTTCGGAAGTTGCCCAATCAGGCGTCGCGCGGCCCCGCTATGAGTCAGGCGATCGCGATCGGCGACCATCAGCAGCAAAGGGAGATGCAGGCCCCGGACCTCCGGGTTTGCGCGCAGTTTCCTGCTTGAGGAAAACGCTTCCGCCAGCCAGCTCCAGCTCGGCGGCCCCAGGCGAAATGCCGGATTTTCGTCCAGCCAGAACTGCTCGTCGAGATACCGCTCGAGGTCTCCCGTCATCATCGACATGCTGTCGACCTGGTTTGCCGCGCTCGCGCTTTCCTTCCACGGCCCGCGCGCTCCATTGCCGCGACGGACCTGCCAGGAAGCGATGACCTCGCTCAGGCGAACGCCGAGCGGTGTACGGATACGGATCATTGGCGAGAGCAACACCGCCGCATTGGGCACGATCCTGCGTTCGACCAGCGCGCGCAGCAGCAGATGCCCGCCCATCGAATGGCCCATCACGACATGTGGCCCGGCCGTGCGGTCCCGCCACGCTGTGGCGATTTCGGCGAGGTCGGCGACAAGGCGCGCGAAACTGCCGCTGTGGCCGATCAGCGGATCTGCGGTCAGGCGGGGCGACCCCCCATGCCCGCGCCAGTCAAAGGCGTCGACATTCCAGCCACGCGCGCGCCAATGGCCGAACGCCTCGAGATACTTCTCGAAAAAGTCGCCGCGTCCGCCCAGGAACAAGATCGATCCGCGCGGCGCGTCCGCCTCCCACCGGAATGTGCGAAGCGGGTAGGCATCGTCGGTCTCGTGCCATCCGACCGACGCATCGTCGTGCACCCGCCGCCGCAACAGCGCCCCGATCTGCGCCCCGCTCACTCTTCGATCGCCCCGGTGACGGCGGCCAGCACCTGGGACCTGTACAGCGGTCCGACCGGGACCACGCTGTTATCTGCCAGGGTCAGCTTGAGAACCTTCCCTCTCCGGTTGATTCCCCGGACCGCGGATGGCCGGACAAAGGCCGAGCGATGCGCGCGGATCAGTCCACCGGCGATCATTCGCGATTCCAGCTCCGCCATGGTGATCCGGTAGAGATAGGCCCGGTCGGCGGTATGAAAATAGACATGGTCGCGCGCCGCTTCCACACGCTGGATGCTCTCGACGCTGACGCGCGCGAGCCCGGTGCGCACCGGCACCCAGAACACATCCTCTTCCTGGCATTCGACTGGCATGGCGATCGGCGCCGGCGCTCCGGCGCGTCGGGCGGCCTGGCGCTCGCGTAGCCGCGTCAACATCTTGGCGAGGCGCAGCCGGCGGAGTGGCTTTAGCACATAATCTGCAGCACCCAGTTCGAAGGCATCGACCGCATATTCCTCGTGGGCGGTCAGGAACACGATGTCGATGTCCTGCGGCACCAGCTCGATCGCGGTTTGAATACCGGTCTTGCCGGGCATGCTGATGTCGAGGATGACCGCATCGGGCGCCGCATCGGCGATCAGCGCAAGAGCAGCAAGGCCATTGTCGGCCTCCCCGACAATCTCGATGCCGCCGTCTTCGCTGAGCAATGTGCGGGTCAGCTCGCGCGAGAGCGGTTCGTCATCGACGATCGCGATCCTCATGCCACCTTCTCTCGTTCGTGTGCCGCCATCGGAAGGTCGATCGCGACCCGATACCCGTCCGCCACAGGGCCATGTCCTATTACTGCCCTGTCCCCATAATGCAGCTGGAGCCGCCTCCGGCTGTTTTCGATGCCGATACCGTGACCCCGTCCTGCACCACCGCGGCCAGTGCTGGTATTGAACAGCTCAATGCGAGCCACCCGGCCATCGCCGGTCACGCTGATGCGAATGTTCCCCGGTCCCTGGGTCTCGGCCACGCCATGGCGCACCGCGTTCTCGACCAGAGGCTGGAGCAGGAAATTCGGAACCAGCAGTTCCTGCAGACCGGGGTCGAGCTCGATCGTCAGGTTCAGCCGGTCGCCGAAGCGGGCGCGTTCGATTTCCAGATAGGCGCGGATTGTCCCCAGCTCCTGCGCGATCGGCACCATCGCATCAGGTCGCGAGACCAACGCCGCACGCAGAAAGTCGGCTAGGCGGCCGAGCATGTCTTCCGCCTCGTCATCGCGTCCCCGCACCACCAGGCTGGAGATCCCGTTGAGCGTATTGAACAGAAAATGCGGGTTGAGCTGAAGCCGCAGCGCCGCCGCCTCGGCACGGCTCGCCGCGGCGGCAAAGCTTATCGCACGTGCCTCGTTCAGCCGGGCCATATCGGTCGCGCGCGCAGCCCAGACGAGCGCGATCGACAGATACATGGTCCAGCAATAGAGGATCAGCATCAGCACCAGACGCTGGGGCTGCATACCGACCGCCCAGTCTTGCCAGCTCGGCACTATGGTGAGGGCAAGCAGCTGAAGCAGCGCCTGGTCGGCTGAAGTCTGGATCATCGCCGCTACCAGTCCGGCGATCGCCATGAGCAGCCATTTTACGTGTCCGGCCCGTTCCTCCAGGTGGTCAAGCAGCAGGCTAAGCGCCCCGGCCTGCGCGATGCCGAGCAGCAGCAGCGGGACATTGGCAGCCACCATCATGCCGCCCGCAAAACGCCCTTGAGCAATCGCGCCGCCGATCACCAGAGCATATCCGAACAGCCACAGCACCGCACAAAGCCGGATGGCGGTTCCACGCATGATGCTACGCAAGATACGCTGCACGCAAACCTCTGTACGCTATGGAAAATTCGCCCCAGCCCTTGTCGGGAATGCGGCAATTCGGTCGTGCTGCCAAGCGCTTTTGTCGCATTGAGGCCCGCCGGGCGGCGCCAGCGCCCCGCTGGTCGCGCGCCGCTCGTGCCCGGACCGCCGGACTGCAAGCAGGATCAGCATTATCGTCGCACGAGAGGCCTATGACCCGCTTTCCGATCATTCTGCTCGTTTCCGCTTCGTTGCTGGCGTCCGGCTGCGGAGCGCGGGACTTTGGCGACCTGCCCGAGGACCCTAAAGAGCGCGCCTTGCTGTGCACCCGCGCAGGGGTAATGCTCATCGGGGCGACGCCGCTAAAGGACAAGGAACGCTTCGATCGGGTGTCGGCGAAGGGCCGCGAACTGGCGAATGCGAACGGCTTCTACTCGCTTTTCCCGGGGAGCAACGAGGATCCAGGCAAAGCGCTGGGAACCGAAGCGGCGATCCAGTCGGCGGTAGGGTCGCACTGGGCGACGACCATCAACACGTGCTTCAAGGCCTATGGCATCGACGAGGAACCGGTTCCTGAGCTGCCACGCGAACCTTATGAACGCACGGTCGTGTGCGCGGCGGCGATCGCCTACGACAATCTCGGCGGCCGGGACATGGATGCCGAGGCACGCATCATCTATGATCCGCAGGCCGGATATCTGCTGCACAAGGCGGCGATCCTTGCAGGTGGCGCCGACAAGCTGACCAAGGCCAATGACGACGCCACCACGCGGCTCGGGCAGGTGATGACCGCCGGTACGGCCCGGGCATGGGCGGCGGAGTGCCGCAGGAGCGATCCGAAGATCGACAAGGCAGCGGCCGCGTTGCCCACGGACGACGCCACCGCGCTGACGATCTGCGACGATGTCCTGAGCTTCGCGGAAGAAGGCGGGCTGGCGAAGGGCGCGAAGGCGAGCGCGCTCGCGAAGCGTTACGCGGCAGCCTATCGCACTGTGCACGCGCGGTTCTCGGCGATGCCCACACCCGCTCCCGAGGGGATTGAGGCCGCGATCAAGGCGGTCGCCGAGTCCGGGCGGCTCGACCAGATCGGCGACCAGTGCATCGCGCGGTTCGGCAGCTGAGTTGGGGGGGAAGGAAATGGACACATTTACCGCGGTATCGTTGGGTCTGATCCTGCTCGGCATTCCGATCGCCTGGTTCGGTATCCACCGCTATCGCAAGCAAGGACGGCGTTTCGCCAGCGCAAAGGCGCACTGGAAGCGGACCGATGCGGAAGTGATCGATGCGCAACTGATCGATCGCGAGAGTACCGATAGCGACGGCGATTCGACGACCTGGTATGAGCCAAAGCTTCGGTATCGCTACGCGGTAGAAGGGCAGGTGTTCGAGGGGGATCGAACCGCCCTTTGTACGGCGCTTCGATTCTCGCTGTTTCCGCCGGCGCAGCAGTGGCTGCTGGCGCATCCGCCGGGCAAGATGATCGACCTCTGGTACGACCCCGCTCAACCTCAGGACAGCGCACCGGTTCTCGACAAGCCGAGCCTTTTCGTAGCGGCGGCAATGGTGATCGTCGGCGGTGGCTTTGCGGGGTTGGGCGCGGCGCTGCTTGCAGGCCTCGCCTGAGCGCGCCGTCAATTCGTTGCGACAGGTCCGGGCGGTCCCGACCTGTACGCGCCAGGTGTGGCAGCAGTTTATGCGGAAGACCTTCACGATGATTTCCGTCGCGACGCTGATCGCGCTTGGACTGGTTGCAGGCGCTAGCGCCGCATGGACGGGTAGCATTCGCGCCCTTCAGGTGGATCCATGGGACAACGCACGCTACCTCATCAGCGTGAAATCCAGCGCTGAAGCGCTCAGGATCATCGACAGCGGTCAGTTCGACATCAATCTGGAGAATGAGGAGGGCTACACGCTCCTTCACTTTGCGGCGGAGGCGGGCGATCTCGAGTTGGTCAGGGCGATGCTTGCCCGCGGTGCCGACCCGAACGCCAGGAACAATTCGGTGGGGTACACACCCTATCAGATGGCCTATTCAACGTCGGTCAAAGCCGAACTGCGCAAGGCGATGAGCGGCGCACAGACCCCGACCCGCGAGGCCGGCGGCGCAGCATCGCCCAAGGGCCCGGCGAAGGGCGCCCCCGTCAAGTCCAATGGCATGTGCGAAATGGCGCGCAACGACCCTGCGAGCAGCAGCCGGTCGCCGGCATTGCGGCCGTTCCTCGCAGCGAAGGATGCGGTCTGGTACAACAAGCCTGACGAGCTGACCGGTTTGCTCGAAGATTGCGTACGGGTGAACCAGCAGGACGAATATGGCTGGACCCTGCTGCATCAGGCAGCGCAGCGTGACCGCGTCGAGCTGGCAAAGATTCTGCTGAACAAGGGCGCTAACAAGGCCCTTCGCAACAAGGATGGCCAGACTCCCGGGCAACTCGCCACCTCGCCTGAGATGAAGGCGCTGCTCGGCGGATCCGTCGCGACGACGAAGCCAGCAACATCGCGCGATACCGAATGCCAGCAGAAATATCGCGCCGATGTAGCACTTTGCTCGGATTCAACCTGCCGGATGCGTTCGATGCGCAAATGGCAGCAATGTCTCAAAACCGGCAGTTACTGGTAGCCGTGGCACCCAGCAGCACCGGGATCAGAAACACTGCGGATTTGTCCAGTGGGCAGAGCGTGCCGAAGGTTTTGATGCGCTTCGCCGACGACCGCTTCTAGGACACTGGACAGATGTCTAATCGACGGTTTTGCCCGCCGCCTGAGTTGAAAGTGTGCATTCTGCTATCGGCCCAGTTTGCGCCATTTCCTAATGCGGTCTAGGGGCGACCAGTTTTGGGCCGATTGCGGGATTTCCGCTATGCGCCGCCGACTGCAGAGAAGCAGCCATTCGCTACGCGGATCAAGCAGCGGGGTGCATGTTGCCATGCACCCCGTGACGATTTTCCTATCTCGGACCCAGGCAGTTCAGAACTGGAGGCGGATGCCCGCGCGGCCGCCGGCGCCGTCGATGCTTCCGGTACCGTTGCTGTCGGTGAAGGAGCGGATGTAGTTGCCTTCGATGAAGCCGCTGATCCCCTGGCTCTGGGCGATCGTCACACCCAGTGTGGCTTCGCCATAATCGCGAATGCGATTGTTGGTGAAATCGAGGCTCGTGCCGCCGCTGGTAAAGGTAACGCGGTCGCGGCCCTTGAACTCATGGACGTAATTGCCTCCCACATAGACCGCCGCTTCCGCGCCGCCGCCAATGCCGAAGGCACCGCCGATGCGGCCACCGGCGCGCCCGCGCAGGCCATCGTCATCATCGAAGCTGATCGTCGTGCCGTTGAGCGACAGATCGTCGAAATCGTTCTTCACATACGAGATGCTGGCCGCTGGTTCGACGAAGAAGCTGTCGCTGCCGAAGCGGATGCCCGCCTCTGCCCGCGCACCATAGACGCCGCCATTGGTGTCGTCTTGGAAACCGGCGCCGGGCATATTCGTCTTCGCCCAGAAATAGTCGTATTTTCCGATCGCGTTGATGAAGACGTTACCCGACGTGAAGCTGCCATAAACGCCGCCGTTGATGACGTCGAAGCTCAGCCGGTCGGACGAGCCAGCGAAGCTCATCGACGAATTGATATAGCCGCCGGTGACCCCGAAGGCGAAGCCACCACGCTCACCGGCACCGCCGCTAATGTCAAAGCCGATCTGTCCGCCGAAATAATCCTGCTCATAGCCGGTGTTAGTCAGGCGCGACTGGCCGAAGCTGTTGAAATTACGGCTCCCGCCACGGGTTTCGACCGAACCGTGCATCTGCAGCCATGTGCGTCCGGCAACATCGCCGCCGCCCTGCGTCCACAGCGCATCGCGGCGAGCTCGAAGCTGGCCCGAAACGGTGTCGGCGGATTTCAGCCAGAGGCTACGAACGCCCTCATTGAAATTGAGCGTGCGGAAGGCGCTGTCGCTTGGTGCGCCGGTCAGCGCGTAGGTGCCGGTGGCGGGGTCGAAGACGACTTCCAGCCGGACAAAGCCCGAAGTGAGCGAACCGCCCGCCAAATCGAACGCATTGGCATCCGATCCGGTCGCGGCACGGACCAGCACGATGCCTGAATTCAAAGTCGGCTGCGCTCCGGCCAGCTGGTTGAGCTGGATGGTCGTGGCACCGCTGGCAACGCCGCCGATGACCAGCTGATCAGCCACTGGTGCCGCGCCGAACGCGACATCCAGGCCGAGCGTGCCATTGGCGCCCGCGTAGGTGCCCGGCAGAGTCAGCGTGTCGCCCGCGCGTCCGTTGCGCAGATCGATGGTGCCGCTGTTGGTCATGGTTTCGAGGCCGGTGAACGTCGGGGCGACGGTCGCTGCTGCGCCGGACCCGACCAGGATCAGCCCGCTATTGACGAAGCTGTCGCTGCCTGCGCCGAAGTCCGGATTTGGGCCGACGGTGAAGGTGCCGCTGTTGTTTATGCGGTCCGCACCGGCGGTCAGGACGATATCCGACGACAGATTGCCGCTGTTGTTGATGGTGATCGGCCCGCCGATGGCGACGAGCGCGAAGCCGTTGGCGTTATTGGCGATCGTTCCGGCGTTGTTGAGGGTGCTGCTGCCAAGCGAATTCAGAACGATCGAATTGCCCTGCGTGGTGGCGAACGAGCCGTTGGCGCCGACGTTGACGACGCTGTTGCCACCGCTGGTGACGGTCAGCGCATCGGCAGTGGTGCCGGTGGTGCGCACTGCGCCGTTGACGGTTGCGGTAGCATTGCCGGTGGTCGCATTGACGACGACGGCGCGCGAGCCGTTACCGGTGGTGGTCACGTTATTGACCGTGACGTTGACCGGACCGGTCGTGCTCGACGCATCGACACCGTTGGAGGTGACGCCAGCGGTGCTGATCGTGCCGCCGTTGGTGACTGCAACGCCCATCGGGCCGGTGGCGAAGATGCCGCGGCTGTTCGCACCCTGGGTCGTGATGTCCCCGGTGACATTGACCGTCGCGGTGTCGGTGCCGGCGATCGCGCGGACGCCGTCCGACGTTGCGCCGACGGTGCTGACGCTGCCGCCATTGACCGTGGTGGTTGCAGTCGCGCGCGGGCCAAAGAACTGGACACCTGCCGGGACGAGCACGCCATTGGCGTTGGCGCCGGTTGTGCTGATCGAGGTGAAGTTTATGTTGGCACCGGTGACGCCGCTAGCGACGATGCCGTCGGCATTCGCACCCGTGGTGGTTATGGCGCCGCCATTGATCGTCGCGGTGCCCGCTGTGGTGACGGTGATGCCGTCAGCGTTGAGGCCGGTTGTGCCGATCGTTCCCGAGGTTACCGATACCGCGCCGGTGTTGGACACGGCACGGATGCCGAACGCGTCGGTCCCGGCGGTGTCGATCGTGGTCGAGTTGACGGTGACCGTTCCGGTGCCGCCGGTCTGGGCGAGGATGCCGACCGCGCCGCCGCTGAAGCCGCCGCCGCCGACACCGCTGGTACGGATCGTGCCGGAGGTGATGTTGAGATTGCCCGCATCGCTGTTGGCGTCGATGCCGGTAGCGTTCTCGCCGCTGGTCGTGACGCTGCCCGACCGGATGGTGATCGCGCCGGTGTCGGTGCTGGCGCTGATACCGTCGGCGTCGGCGCCACTGGTGGTGATGGCATTGGTGCTCGTCGTGATCGCGCCTTCCGACGAGCTGACGATCAGGCCGAAATTATTGGTGCCGTTGGTGACGATCCGGTCGAGAGTTACCGAAATCGGATCGGTATTGTTCGACACGAGGACGCCGAAGCTGTCGCTGGTGATGAGCGTGTTGGTGCCGCCGTCGATCGTAAAGGCGTTGTCACCGACCGCGAGTAGGCCGAGATTGAAGCCGCCGGTGGTGTCGATGCGCACGCCATCCTCCAACACGATGGTGAGATCGGCGGGTGGGGCGATATAGGTGACGCCGTTCGGATAGGGGTTACCTGCAGGGGTGCACGTCACGGTCCCGGGGGTCGCGGGCGCGGCGCCGCATTCTTCCTGCGCCAAGGCCGCGGACGGCAATGCCAGGAGCAGGGCGGATGCAGTTCCGGCAAGGGCCGAGGCAAGCGTGAAGCGCGCGCGCGTGCGTCGCGACTGGATGGGCGTCGTGAGCATTAGGGGGAAGCCTTTGAAAACGAAGCGCTCGAACTGAACGATCGGCAACCCAACGCTGGGAGGATCGACACGGACGCATGAATTGACGCAATTTTATTTCCAGCACACGGCATTTTCGACCCATGTTGCTCGAGGACCACAGTTCGGCTGCGCAACGATTTCCGCTCAAACTTGATTGAGGCAGCCGTAACGCGGGTCGTTACGTATTCGCTTTGCTTACGAGGCAACATCGTCACCGAGTTACGGCGAGCATCACGGCGACCGTCTTCTGGCTGGTCCCACACCGGAAAATGTCCGCTGGCCCGAGCCAGCGGGGATGTTCGGACAGAGAAGCGCGTCTCTTGTCCGCGCCGTCTGCCGGGCGTTGCCTCAACTGCCGCCGATGGGCACACGAACTGACACCCTCAGCCCGCCGGCCTCAGCATTAGCGCGTTCGATCGGCGCGTGCAGCAGAACCGACAGTTCATCGAGAATGCGGCTTCCACCGCCTGGAGTCGCGCTCCGGCTCATACCGATGCCATCGTCGACCATGCTGCCTGATGTCTGCTTTAGACGTCGCAGGACATAAAATCGAGTGACCGCTAGTAGGGCGCGTAGCTGCCCTGCTAAGTGCGACCAAAGTGCATCACTGAGTCGCAGCAAGTATTACTGCGACTGTCTCGTCAGGCTGGTCGAACATTGGAAAGTGCCCGCTTGCCTCGAACCAGTGCAGTTCGGCGGAAGGAAAGGCTGCCTTTGCGCGCGCTGCCTGTCTCGGCAGGCACAGGCGATCGTGACGACCCCAACCGATTAGAAGTCGCCGAGACGGATCTGCTGCTGGACCAATTTGCTCAGGCCCGCTGGCGAGATCATTCACCAGAGCATCGAATGTCGACGTGGCGCTTAAGCCTTCAAGCTCGGTCGCGACAACTGTCGGGTCGAGCGCCCAAGGGCGAGCCGACAGCTGTGCTAGCAGCGCTGTGCGTGATGCGGCGTTCTTGCTTAGCGCTGGCAGCATAGGCCGGATTGCCCGAACCAACCGCCCCGAGACTCCGATGGTAACTTTGAAAAATATGCGCTCCCAGCCGCGCCAGAAGCCGCCGGGATCAAAGGCCACGACGTTGCCAATCTGGCCACGCCGCGCAAGCTCCAGCGCGATCCGCGCACCCATTGAGCTACCGACGACGTCGATTCCTTCAAGTCTGTGTTCTGCGATGTAACGCTCGACGCTACCAACGAGGCCATCGAAGGTCCCGCTATCCGGGCCGGCTGGACTTGCGCCGTGTCCGGGAAGATCAACCGCTATAAGCGACCGTTCGGCACTGAGGGCGTCCATGACGGTGCTCCACGACTTCCAGCTCCCGCCGAGACCGTGAATAAGTAGCAGCTGGCGGCCAGACCCGCGTTGAACCTCGTGCATCAGCAAAACTCCGATTGGCTATCCTGAACCATCGGGATCGACTTTCGGGGCCGACGACCGCGTCATCGAACTGATGATACGAATTAAGTCAGTCGGATCATCGCGCGACCGACCGCTTCTGGGTTAGGTGATCACGGCGTCGGATGACCGCTATTAGGGCGCGTAGCCGTCCGGCCGCTTCCGACCGAGTCTCCGCCGCTCAATCTAATGCCGCGACTTCGTAGGAGTGATCGTTCAGGTTGCAGCAACCGCGCTACGCATTATGGTGGTCGCATGAAGTTCATCGCTCTCAATCGCGCGTCCGCCTTCCCGCTGATCTAAGCGGGCCGGTTTCGGCTCACTCGGCGGGTTTGCCGCCCGATGACCCACGCCTTTTTGAGAGACTTTATGCGAAACCAATCAGATCCTGCGCTCAGCGCAGATGAGATCGCCTCGTTCGTGCGCGACGGCTTCGTCCGTATCGATGGGGCCTTTAGCGAGCATGTCGCGGAGCAGGCCCGCGCCATCCTGTGGGAAGCCACGGGCTGCTACCCCGATGATCGTGCATCATGGACCCGGCCGGTCGTGCGCCTGGACCAATTCAGCCAAGCCCCATTTCAGGAAGCAGCAAATACGCCGATGCTGTGCGGGGCATTCGATCAGCTTGTTGGTGCTGGCCGCTGGTATCCGCGCGATAGGCTTGGAACCTTTCCAGTACGCTTCCCCGCCGAAGAAGCGAGCGGCGACGATGGTTGGCATATCGATGTGAGTTTCGGCTACGAGCACCCAGAGTTCATGGAGTGGCGCGCCAATGTCAGCAGCAAGGGACGAGCCTTGCTGATGCTGTTCCTATTTTCGGATGTCGGCATCGATGATGCACCAACCCGCATTCGTGTCGGCTCGCATGCCGACATCGCAAGGCAACTCGCCCCGGCAGGCGAGGTTGGCCTGACGCTTCGCGAGCTTGCCGCTGACGGATTTGCCGGCTCGGCGCACCGGCCGGAGGCATTAGCTCTGGGCAAGGCCGGCACGGTGTATTTGTGCCATCCTTTTCTGGTGCACGCCGCCCAACGGCATCGTGGAACAGCGCCGCGGTTCATGGCTCAACCGCCCCTGTTGCCGCGCGAGCCCATCTCTCTGTGTCGGCACGACGGGGACTATTCTCCAGTCGAACAGGCGATCCTCAACGCGATCTCGCGCCCGTAGGGGGTCTGATCGGCCCGTCTGCCTCAAGCTCGCGAGGGCGACAAGCGGACGGGCTGCAGACCACCCATTAGCTGCCGGCTACCGCCGCCCCAGCCGACGGCAGCTTTCGGGATCATCAGCCATCCGGCTAAATGACCGCAGTTGGGCGCTTTGCTGACAGGCAGCTGTTACCCAAACGTGCGCGGCTGCTTGTGGGCCGGTTGCTGAACGGCAGGTCCTGGCTAGGAACTGGTTATAGCGGCAGGTCCGCTTTCGGGCGGTCGCGGGACGGCGTCTGGCGGCGGAAACTGGTGGAAAGCAGACCTTGTCTCGGGGCCGCGTTCAAAGCCATATCGAGGGACCGCTAATGCCAGAGTTGTGAATATGAGTCAGGTTTCTTTCGAGAAGGGTTTGCCCTTCAGCGATGACGAACTTGAGCGTCTAGAAGGGCTGGTCGACTGGACCTTGCCACCCGACTACCGATCATTTGCAAAGGTGTATGGCGGAGCATTCGTGGGGGGTGAGGTGGACGGAAATAGCTCGCTTCCCGTGTTGTCATTTGGAACCTTCGATCAGGCTTGGCGGACATCCGCTGACGGCTCCGTGCTCCCTGACAACTTTCCGATTTCGTTCGCTCGCTGTGAGTTGGGAAATCTGTGGGTGTTCGATAGATCGGGTGCCGTCCATTACATAAACTTCTACTCTCGTCCGGCAGTAGCCGTGTTCGTTGCGACCAATTTTAGCGAGTTTCTAGGCCGCATTCTGATTAGTGGCGAATAGCCCAACAGCGGGAGCGGCTGGCCACCGATTGATGTCTTAGATGGGGTCGGTTGCGGACTGGCAGCTTTCAAACGCGCGAGTTCGAACAGCTGCCGTTTGTATCGCCCACGGTCGGCTGGCCCCTACCGACTCAACCCCAATCATTGGCGACTAAACGTGGGATGGCCGCTTCGGCCAAAAGCAGCCGGCGCTGTATTTTGCCCTTTGTGAGTGACCACCCGCCGCGCAACAGTGGACCGCCCAATGGAGCGGCCCGCCTGTTGATCCCTCAATCAGAGCATGCCTTGGGCCAGCAGTTCACGGGTGCGTCTCAGGGTCGAGAGGAGCGCAGCCTTGTAGCCCTGGTCGCTGGCGAACTGCGCTTGCTCGGCCTGTTCTTCGGGGCCGCCCGGGAGTTTGCCGCGCAGGCCCAGATAGCAATAGAAACGCAGTTGGAGCTCGCCCGCCTCATCCTCGAACAGCTCGTTGATGATGGCGCCTTCGCGCGGGCCGGTCACTTGGAAGAACGTGACCTTGGACTGCGGCTCCAAGGTGATGATCTCACGCAGATCCTGACCCGCGATGATCGCTTCGCGCAAGAAATGGGTGTCGCTCTCCTCCGTCACGTCGCATCGGGTGCACAGGCCCGACGGAAGGAACAGGCGGGCGTCGCGGGCCTTGGCTTCCAGCCCCTTCCACACCTGTTCGAGGGTGAGCAGCGTTTCCCCGTGAGGGTTCACGGGGACGGTTGCGGTCGAGTAGATCATGATGAGTTCCTTGTTCGGATGGTTCTTTCGGTGACGGGGTCGGATCAGGCGGTGATCTGCGCGACATAGTCGCGATAGGAGCGCAGCGGGCGGCCGAGCAGTTCGGTCAGCCGGTCAACATCACCCACCTCGGGGATCATGCCGTCGGTCTGGAAGCGCTCAGCCATCTGGCGCATGTCATAGGCCATCCAGTTCGGCATGAACTGGCGCAGGTTCTGCTCGAAGCCTGCGGTGTCGTTGCCCGGAAAGGCGATGGCGCGGCCTAGCACGTCGGACCAGATGGCTGCGGCATCCACCCCGGTCAGCGTATCCGGGCCGACCAGGTTGATCGTGGTCGTCGGCAGCGGCGCGCTCGCCTGTTCGCGGCGGATCAGCTCGATCGCGGCGACCTCGCCGACATCGCGTGCATCGACCATCGCCAGGCCCTTGTCGCCGATCGGCATCGGATAGATGCCATGGGCGGTCACAACGTCCTTGATGGTCATTTCATTGTCCATGAAATAGGCCGGGCGCAGGATCGTGGAGGGCATACCCATCGCCTCGATCATCCGCTCGACGCCGAACTTGCCCGCGAAATGCGGCACATTCACATAGACGTCGCTGTGGATCACCGAGAGATAGACGACCCGTTCGATCCCGGCGTCGCGGGCAACGTTGAGCGCGATCAGCGCCTGGGTGAATTCGTCCGCGACGACACCGTTCAGCAGGAACAGCGTGGAAACGCCCGGCATGACGGCGCGCAGCGAATCCACGTCCAGCAGATCGCCCTGGACGACCTCTACACCGACGGGCAGGCCAGCCTTGGCGGGATCGCGGACGAGGGCGCGCACGCCGGCGCCACGGGCGACGAGCTGTTCGACGACGTTGCGACCGATATT
Organism: Sphingomonas suaedae; assembly: GCF_007833215.1. Classification (NCBI taxonomy): domain Bacteria; kingdom Pseudomonadati; phylum Pseudomonadota; class Alphaproteobacteria; order Sphingomonadales; family Sphingomonadaceae; genus Sphingomonas; species Sphingomonas suaedae. Next base: position 791,911 of record NZ_CP042239.1, on the reverse strand, counting down.
GCCGGTAGCGCCGGTTACGAGAATGGTCATGGGGGTCACTCCTGATAGGTTGAGCCGGTTGGCATGGCTCAATTTAGTGATCCACGCGGATGCCAATAGACGCTATATTTGGACAGATCGTCTCACAGGTGGAACACATGGATCTTCTCGCGCTCGCCGATTTCAATCTCGTCGCCCGGCATGGCGGGTTCGGGAAAGCCGCCCGCGCCGCCGCCCGCCCCAAGGCGACGCTGTCGCGCCGCGTGACCGAACTGGAGGCCAGCCTGGGCGTGCGCCTGTTCGAACGCGGCGCGCGCGTGCTGAAACTGACGGAGGAAGGACGAGCACTATTCGAGCGGACCGCCCTGCTGCTCACCGAACTCGATGAGACTGCTGGGGCGATCGCATCCGGCGGACATAAGCCTCGCGGCCGGTTGCGGGTCAGTGCACCTTTGCTCTTCTCACAGACCGCGATGGGCAAGATCGCCGCCGGGTTCGCGATGAAGTTCCCGGACGTGCGGCTCGAAGTGACGACCGAGGACCGGGCCGTCGACATGATCGAGGAAGCCTATGATCTGGTGATCCGCGTCAATCCCGCACCGGACGCGGCGCTGGTCGGGCGGGCGTTCCTGCACGATCGTCTTGTCGTGGTGGCCAGCCCGGGCTTGCGGCGACCGGACGACGCGCCGGTTCCAGCGATCGTGCGCGGGGCGATCGGACAAAGGAGCACATGGAAGGTCGCGACGGCATCAGGGAGATCGAGCATCGCAGTCGAGCCCATCCTCGGCCTGTCGTCGCTGGTGATGGTGCGCGATGCGGTGCGTATGGGAGTCGGAGTGGGCCGTTTGCCATTGTCGCTCGTCAGTCATGACCTGAGCGCAGGAACGCTGGTGCATTGGGGCGACGTCGATGGGCCGGCTACGGCCCTATGGGCTCTCTATCCCACGCGCCGGCTGCTCAGCGCGCGCGTCTCGGCCTTTCTCGACTTTCTGCGGGAAGCCTTCCCGAAAGGAACCCCAGACGAACTCGCCGCCTATGTCGAAGGACGTGGATCGAGTGGCGCAATCACCGCGCAAACAAGCGCGTAACGTCGGCTTTTGGCAACAACTGACGCTCACCCATTGGCATTGGAACCGCGGCTTCGTCCCAATCTTTGCCGGTCGCGAGAATTGCTAAGCAACCTGCCCTGACGGCGGCTTTCAAGATCGGCGGCGAAGTCCCTGAACGGCGAGAAATAGGGCGCATTCCCGCCCGGCCGCCTACGGCAACCCCTGCCCGGCCGCTTGTGCAGCCGGGGGCATTCAGGCGACTGGCGGTGGCCAATGCCGGGATCAGTTCAGCTAGCTATGAATGCGCTCAAAGCCAGCACCCCTAATAGCGGGTTCGTCCGCCTCTCGTGCATCGAGCAGCGAGCGCACGATGCATGCGACGGCGCCTCCCGCGACAGCGGCCCTTCTACCGAAGTGTAAGAAATCGACCTCCGCTCGATACTAATAGTGTGACAGTGGAGGTTGTTCGTCATGTTATCCAGCAAAGCGCTTCGCCCCGGAGCTGCCCGGACAATGGCATGCGTATTGATCGCCTGCAGCGGCAATGCCGCCGCACAATCCGCATCGTCGCCTGCGGGTGACTGGCAAGGAGTGCTGCGCTCCGAAGAACGCCAGACACGCTCCGCGATACACCTCGAGCAGAATGAACCGGGTGTTCTTACCGGCGACATCGATCTGCCTGACACCGGCCAATGGGACGTACCGCTGGAGAAAGTCACCTATCAGGACGGCGTACTCGCATTCAGCTATCGGGGCGGTTCCCGATCTTTTGAAGGACGCTGGGATTCTGCCGCCGCTGCCTGGGTCGGGAAGTTCCGCAACCCCGCCGCGACGTTCGACGTGGCGTACAAGGCGGGTTTTCTCGGGCTGCCGGTGCTTGCGGCTCTGAACGGATATTGGGAGGCGGATGCGACAATTCAGGGCCTCCGTCGCCGGTTCAAACTCCGCGTGACGACGAACGCGCATGGAACCTATGCTCTGATGGACATGCCCGAGCTGGTGCAGACCGGCCTGGCGGTGGTTTCGCTTGGGCTGCAGGGGCGCGATGTCGCGTTCGCCGTTCCCGCGCTCGGGATGCGTTTCGAGGGGAAGCTCGACCGCACCGCAGGATCGATCACGGGCGCATTCGATGCGGCCGGAACGGCGGTACCGGTCGAGTTCCGTCGCAACCCGTCCGGGGCGCCGCGCAGGACGCAGACGCCGGAGCCGCCCTATCCCTACACCGTGGAAGACGTCGCGTTCGCGAATCCCGCATCCGGCGGAGCGATGCTTGGCTGCACGCTGAATGTGCCGAAGGCGCCGGGTCCCCATCCCGCCGCCATGTTGCTGACCGGGTCGGGACAGCAGGACCGCGACGAGACGCTGGTCGGGCACAAGCCGTTCCTCGTCCTCGCCGATCACCTGGCACACAACGGCACTGCCGTGCTGCGCTGCGACGACCGGGGCGTGGGCCGCTCGACGGGGGAATATCGAACCGCGACACTGGAGGACTTTGCCGAGGATGCCGCTGCGGGAATCGCTTTCCTGCGCACGCGGCGCGAGATTGCACCCAGCAAGATCGGGTTGATCGGACACTCGGAAGGCGGCGTGGTCGCGCCGATGGTTGCGAACGGTCGCGCGAATGTCGCCTTTGTCATTCTGATGGCGGCACCCGGGGTTCCCATCGACGAGCTGCTGATGATGCAGGGAGAGGAAGTCGCGCGCGCGGACGGCGTGCCGGAGGCCCGGATTGCGCAGCAGCGGCCATTGCGCCGGGCGGTCCTCACAGCGATGCGGGACGCCGCCGACCCGGACGCCGCGCGCGCAGCAGTGGAGGCTTTACTAGTCGCGTACGGTGTGCCGCCCAAGGTGGCGAGGGCCCAGGCAGCGCAGGAGGCGTCCCCCGACATTCTGCGGATCATCCGAGCCGATCCCGCAGATGCAATTGCCGAAATGCGGGTTCCGGTGCTGGCGATCGTTGGATCGAAGGACAGACAGGTTCCGCCTGTGCAGAATCTGCCGGCGCTACGCGAGGCGCTCGCGGGACATCGCGATGCGACGGTGCGCGAGCTTCCTGGACTCAACCATCTCCTTCAGACCGCAGAGACCGGCGCGATGGGCGAATATTACGACATCGAGGAGACCATGGCTCCGCTGGCGCTCGACACGATCGCCAACTGGCTGGGTGAGCGCGGCTTCACTGCGGTTGACAACGCTGGCCGCTCACGTCGCTGACGAAGGAATGGTGGCGCGATGACAAAGGCCGAGCGCAACAGAGTCTTCGAGCAATGGCTCGCCGCCCACAAGGCGATCCTGTTCAAGGTCGCGCGCGTGTATGGCGCCACGCACGCCGATCGGGAGGACCTGTTCCAGGAGATGGCTCTGCAGGTCTGGCACTCGATCGATGCGTTTCGCGGCAATTGCGCGACCTCGACATGGATCTATCGCGTCGCGCTCAACAGCGCGCTCGCCTGGGACCGCAGCCACGGAAAACACGGGCGCGGCCGGCAGGATTTCGATGCCTCGACCGCGTTGTTGGAAGCGCCAGCTGCGCAGGATCCACGGCTTGAGTGGATTTATGCGCGGATTGCGGAACTCGACGACGTGAACCGCTCGCTCGCGCTGCTGATGCTCGACGGCTTCAGCTACCGCGAGATGTCGGAGATCCTGGGCCTCAGCGAGAGTAATGTCGGGGCCAAGATCAATCGGATCAAGGCGGCGCTCACCGCCCAGCTCGCAAGGGAAGAGCAAGATGGACTTTGACGAGATGATGGATGCCTGGAAGCTGCAGGACGAGCAGCCGCTCTACGGCGTGAATCGCGATCTCCTGCGCCTCGTCGTGCAGGGCGAGCAGGCCGAGCTTCGCCGCACGCAGCATCTGGAGACGTGGACGACCTATGTCGCCGGCGGCGTGATGGCAGCCGGCGCGGGCGCCGTTCTGTGGTGGTTCCTCTACTTCCGCGAGCCCGGTGTCGGCGCGCTCGCCGCAGTGCTCAGCGCGGGTGCGTTCGCCCTCTGGGTGGTGGCGATGTGGTTGAGCCAGCGTCGCCAGGCACAGCGCGAGCGCCGTTTCGGCAACACGCTTCAGGAGGAAGTCCGCCGTACTCTATCCGCAGTCGAGTACCAGCTGTCGATGGTCGGTCGCTGGACGTCGCTAATGCTGTGGTCCTCACCCGTGATGGTCGGCGCGTCGATTCTGTACTGGCTGATCGCCGAGATCAACGACAACACCTCGTTCCTTTTCGACGCAGCGATGATCGCCTTCATCGTACTCTCGACGATATGGACGAATGTAGAAACCAGCCGCAGGCGCAGGCTTGACCTTCTGCCCCGGCAGCACCGTCTCAGTGAGCTGTTGCTGATCCTCGATCGGGATTGATCCAACCTGGCAACCAACGGCGGCTTCTAGGATCGGCGGGTTGGCGTCTAAACGTCCGCAGTTAGGGCGCAAAGCCGACCTACTTTGCCTCTAGGTTTCAGCGTCATCGAACAGCGGCATTCCAGCTTTTGCGGGTTCGAAGTTCGACACCGTCACTCCGACCAGGCGCACCCCTTGCTCGAGTGGGTAGAGAGTGCGCATCAGATCGATCGATGTAGCTCGTATAGCCTCCCGGTCGCGCACGGTGCTGGGCTGCGTTCGACTGCGTGTCACCTGCCTAAAATCCGCGAACTTCGCTTTGACAGTGATCGTTCGACCGTATTGCCCACGTTCGGTGCACCAGACGGCCACCTCGTCGGCCATCTTGAGCACGCCCGCTTCGATGTCGGCAGGATCAGTCAGGTCGCGGTCGAACGTTGTCTCCGATCCGGAAGATTTGCGTTCGCGGCTCGGGTTCACCGGCCGGTCGTCATTGCCGCGTGCGATCCCGTAATACCACTCAGCGGAGCTGCTGAAATGGCGCGTGAGAAACTCGATCGATTGCGCCTTGAGGTCGGCCCCCGTCTCGATTCCAAGCCTCTTCATCTTGGCTGCGGTCACCGGACCGACGCCGTGAAATCTCGCGACCGGCAATTGCTCGACCCATGCGGGCCCCATTGCTGGGGTGACGGCAAACTGTCCGTTGGGCTTACGGTGGTCTGAGGCGAGCTTGGCGAGGAACTTGTTATAGGAGATCCCGGCCGATGCGGTGAGGCCAGTCTCTTCGAGTATGCGCACCCGGATTTGCCTGGCGGTCGCCCACGCGGTCTGCAGCCCACGCCGGTCCTCGGTCACGTCCAGATAGGCCTCGTCGAGCGACAATGGCTGGATCAGATCGGTATATTCCGCGAAGACCCCATGGAGTTGGGCCGAAACCGAACGATAGACGTCGAAGCGGGGCGGCACGAAGATCAGGTCCGGGCAGCGCCGTAAGGCGGTGACCGATGGCAGTGCCGATCGCACTCCAAAGGCACGCGCCTCATAGCTTGCCGCTGCGACCACGCCACGCGCCGCGGCGGACCCGACCGCGACGGGCTTTCCGCGAAGATCCGGATTGTCGCGCTGCTCTACGGACGCGAAAAAGGCATCCATGTCGATATGGATGATCTTTCGGACGATCGCATCGCTCATCGCATCGGGTTAGCCCATCTTGAACAAATATGGAACAAGCACGATAGGAAAACGGCGAAGTCGACGATTACGGCCTTTGCGGGCACCGCCTGACGCGGCACTGGGCCTCGCCTGTGCGTTTCCGAGCCAGTTGATGTTAGTCGAGGCCTAAGGGGGACCAGTTTGGCCCGCCCCGCAAATCAATCGAGGAGAAAGGCGAGCGCGAGCAGGATCAGACCAAAGACGAGCACGCCACGCTCGAACGGGAGCGCCACCTCCGATCGATTCGTTGCTGAGTTTGGAACACCGCCGCCATTGCGCCGCGTCATCTCATCGCGATGAATCTGGGCCAAGCGGATGCCGGGATCCCCATCTGGAGCCATCCTGTCAGGGCCCCCATAAAGCAACGGAACTTCGCTCAGAAGATCCTTCTCAAGGCGTTTCGCTGCCTCTGACCGCTGGCTGAGGCTGGCGCGAAACTCATCCGCGTTCTCCGGAGCCCTCACGGTCGCGCACCTAGGGGACGACTACGCATGATTGCGCGAAGTAGCTGCACGGATGATAGTGACTGCATTCGTCATTGATATGCCGGGCTGCTTTATCGATCTATGAACGCACGCCGGGTCTGGCCACTTGTTGCAACATTGGTGTCGCGCGGGCGCCCACGTCACAGCTTCAACCCGAGCGGCGCCAAAACCCCACGTCTGTCCGCTCGCGGATTGATCGCGCGAGCTTTGGCGCCGCCTCTTCGCGCAGACGCTCGTTCGGCGCAGTGCCCCTTTTACTCGCGCCCAGGCGTGAGCCGAAAGGATGGTCGCTGCAAGCTCGACCGGTTCGATCCGGGGCATGGCGGCATCATGGACATAATAAGAACAGCTTTAAGTCGTCGTTGCTGGGGGGGCTTGGCCTTCCGGCGTCGCGACGACATCCGTGGCGGCCACTTCTAAGGCCGGTGTCAAAGCCGCCTGGCCACAACGCTTGAATCCAAATCGCGGATCACCGCGCTGCACGCAAATCGCCGCTATTCCGCTCGCTCGGGCATCTGTTCCGTCGCCTCGTACATGGCGGAAACGAGTTGTGCGACCAACCTGTCCTCAGCCTTGATGCGACGGTCTGGATTGGCAGATGAAAGATCGCGTCGAACTTCGTCGGGCGCATTCGCAATCGCGGCGGTCAGTATAGCATTCGCCAGGAACGGGTGCATCACCTCGCCAAGCCTGAGCCTGAAGGATTCCTCTGTCGCTAAGCGACGCTGATCAACCATGGCGCGCTCCTTCATTTTTCCATCGCCTTTTCTGGGGAGTTGGCGGTGGGCAAGGCTTGGCGGGGCGTCGAGCGGGCGAGCGTCCGTCCAACAAGCTTCACGAACTCGTCATAGCGGAGCCGACCAAGCCGGTTGGTCTCGGCATCGAACGCCGGTTGATGCGCGGTGAGCGTGAGCTGGTGGCGAATGAACAGACCCAGGGCTTCGGTGAGATAATCGAGCTTCTGCTCCGTGCGGTCGGCGATGCGGTTCTGGCGGTCGAGGCGGACACCAAACCGCTGGTCCAGCTCATGGCCTGCGCGACGGTCGAACCACGCGGTCAACGCATCGGTGAGGATCGCGGTCTTCGACGACCCCGGCTGAGCTGCCATTGCGTCGAGTTTCGCCGACAGCTCGTCGGGCAGATAGAATTGATGGCGGGTCTTGCGCGTCTGCATGCCGCGCAATGTCTACCCTTCCTGGCTGGGGAGACAGGTACTCGTTGGTGTCACCGAGCACATTTGTGGTGACACTCAGACGCCAGCCAGCTCCGGACCCGGCCGCCGACGTCCGAACGACCAGCTGATCGAGCCGCCACGAACGATGCCGGAAACGTGTCGCCCGAGCTGGTTCTCGAGCGCCGGTCGCCACGGCACGAGCGTGAACTCCTTCGACTTCTCGATCACCGCGACCTTCGACGCGCCGATCTGCACGGCCCTGCGATAGATCCCCTCGATTTTACCGCCGCGATACTCGGTGTAGCCGAGCCCCAGTTCCTTCGAGAGCTGACCTGCCACCTGTCGCAGCTCCCGGCGGCGAAGCTCGTCCAGCATGCCCTGTTGGAACCGGATCACGTCGCCATCGCGCCAGGCAAACCCCTGCTCGATCAGCCACTGGCGGCGTAGCGCCAAGGCCTGGCGGACCTGCGCTCCGAACCCCCGCGCCAGCGGTTCGGGTGCGTCTGAGAGTTGCTGCTCGTCGAGCCAGGTCACACCGTCATGGCTGTGCTGCTGGTCCAGCCGCATCACGGAGAGGGTCTCAAGTTCGACCGGTCCAGCGGCGGCGGCGCTGCGCTCATGCGCCAGTACCTGTTCGAGGTGATCGGGCGCGATCTTCCAGCTGCCGTCGGCGAGCCGTTCCACCCCGACCCGGCCCCGGCGCAAGGCTTCGAGCCGCCGGACATGCGCCTCGGCAAAGTGCCGGCTGGCGCTGGCATCCCGACGCAGATGGTGCTCGACGCTGTAGATGCCGCCATTGGCGGATGCGATGTCGGCGATGGTGCGATCCACCTCCCGAACCTCGGGCACCCTCGGCACCACCCGAACGATCTCCGGATGGTCGAGCGTCTGGGAGACCGATCGGCGACCAAGCTCGACATAATGGCTGCGCCCGTCGGTCGCGGCGACGATCAGATAGTGACGATCGTGATGCTCGTCGGCGAGGCCGGTGGCGACGATCCGGCCAACCAAGGGCTTTCCCTCGGCGGGATCGTAGATCGCATAGTCCTGCGGCGGCACCTCGGGTGCGTGGCTCTTCATCTGCTCGTGCATTGTCGCGATCACGTCGCCGCGGCGGCCCATGGTGCGCAGCGTCTCCTCAAGATCGTCGGCGAGCCGGTAGCGCCCCTTCTCCCCCTCGGTCGCCAGCCCCATCCGTGCGAGCGTGCCCAAGCGCGCGGCGCGCAGGCTCTGCTCGATGCCATCCTTATTCCAGGACGAGACCAGCCCATCGATGTCGCGCGCGGCGAGCAGCCTGCGGTCGATGCTGGTAAAGCGCTCCTGCGCAATCTCGCGCTGGCGTGCTTCGAGAATCTCACGATCGGTGCGGGGTCCCAGATCGAGGTTGACCAGCTCGGCGGCGCGGGCGGCAAGACCGCGACCGATATATTCGCGCGCGATGATCAGATCCTTGCCATGATCGTCCACCCCGCGCACCAACACATGGCTGTGCGGATGCCCCGTGTTGAAATGGTCGACCGCCACCCAGTCGAGCTTCGTGCCGAGGTCTTGCTCGACCTGGCTCATCCAGCGCCGGACAAGCGGCTTGAGGTCGTCATACTGCGCGCCGTCCTCGGGCGCGACGATGAAGCGGAACTGATGGCGATCGCCCGCGCCGCGTTCGAGAAACGCGCGGCCATCGGCAATGTCACGGTCCGGCCCATAGAGCGTTCCTCGCTCGCCCTCGCGCGTCGTGCCGTCGCGCTGCAGGTAGCGCAGGTGCGCGACCGCTGCGCTCGCCCCCTTCCCTGCGAGCTTCACGAAGCGTGCTTTCACCACCACGCGACGCGCGCGAAATCCGGCGTAACGATCCGACGATCGCAGCACGCGCCCGATGCCCGAGGCGCGTCCGATCTGGCTACCGTCGAAGCGGCGCGCGCGCGTCGCTGAAGAGCGCGGCGCACCGCCCGCCAGATTGACGGCCTTGCGCAGTTGATGGGCGAACGGACGATCCGCGCCGACCCGGCCCAACCAAAGCTCGAAATCGTCGTCGGCCATGACGCCAGCCTCATTGACAAAGGTCGAATGAAGGCGCGCTGAGGCGGCCCTTCAAGGGCCTCCAATCGAGCATCGCGCAGAGCCGCAGAAATGCTGGGGTGGCGGGGTGCCGGCTATAATATTGGAGGCATGGCAATGGGCATGCCTCCACCGAAACCGACGTGCAGACGCCACTTACGGCGCCTCGTGGAGGCAACGCTTTTATCTTGCCTTACCCCATTCTCCTGCCCCCTCTCCTCCCGGCTCAAAAAACAGCCGGGACACGCCACCCCTCCCGGTGGCGCATCCCGGCGCTGTGCAGGCAGTTTCTCAGCCATCCGCAAAAGCCACAAGCGCGTCTTCACGGCCATCGAACGACCGCCTGGCCAGCATTGCATGTGGCCTGCCCTCGCCATCCACGATCATGGTCGCGACAAGCCACTGGCCGTCGAGACAGGCCAGAATGCGCACCCGATCAAGCTCGATGCCGTCGTCTTCATCGCCCAGAAACTGGCTGACCCAGCGCTCTTCAACGCGCGCATCCCAGGCAAAATCCATCTCTTCGGCAGCCATAAATCGACGCGCCAAAGCCTCGCCGGCATCGTCCCCGAACTCTATCCGCAAACCTGCGATCAATGCCGAAACCACGCGCTCCGACGGGACTGAAATGGGTTGAAAGCAAGACATGATCCGTTCCTTCGCTGTCGCCCTCCGATTTGAGGACCACAGTCGAACGACGGGCGGCGGAGCGGCTGTCAGGGCCGCCGGAGCGCCAGCGCAGGCGCCGCGAAGCGGACGCGGGGGGAGCCGATTTGCGAAGCAAATTGGGGGGTACCCGCGGGCCTTGATAGGCGCTTTGCCGCCCGTCATGCTTGGCCGACCGAGACGCCCCCTCCCCCGCTCACGATCATTGCGGCACCTTGCGCAGGAAGAAGATCGCCGCGCCATCCGCCCCGGAAGACGCTGAATCTGGCGCACGATCCGGGTTGCGGCGCACGACGAACATGCCGGGCCGATCACCCGTCGATGCCGCTTCCTGTGGCACTCTGGCACCGACCGCAGCCAGATAGCCGATGGTCTCGCTGGGCAGCGATCGCTTGCCCGCGAGCCACGCGCGATAGCGCGCAGGGCCTGCATTATAGGCGGCAAAACAGCCGGGATATCCGAAGCGATCGTACATCGCGCGCAGGTAGAAGGTGCCTGCAAGGATGTTGTCGCGCGGATCGTCGGGATCGGTGCCAAGCCCCAGGGTCGAACGCACCTCGGCCCAGGTTCCAGGCATCAGCTGCATCAGCCCCATCGCGCCCTTTGCGCTGCGGATCGGGCGGCCGCCAAGCCGGGTGCGCCCCCCGCTCTCGGCGCGCATCACGCGCTCGATCCAGTCGACGGGCACATCAAATCGGGCGGACGCTTCCTCGACATAAGGTCGCCAGCGCTCGACGCTGCGGGCGTGTGCAGGCGCTGCCGCAACCAGTGCGACGGCCACGAAAATCGTCTTCAGCGGCGCCATATCAGCACCGCGCGTCCGACGATGTCGGAGCCCTCTGTCACCCCGAAATAGCGCCCGTCGAACGACGCGGGCGCGTCCATCAGCAGCAGTTGCTGCCCACCAGACAGGCGAACACAGCCGCGCCACCACGGCATCGCCCGCCCCCGCGCGTCATGACGAACCCGCCGCGCAACCGCGCGGCCGTCGACGAGGATCGCTGCCCCCGAGGCGCAGACCTCGCTGCCTGCGACGGCGGCGACGCGCTTCACCAGCGGCACATTCTGCGGCAGATAGCCGCGCACGGCGGCAAGCCGCCGCCAGGGCAGCGGCATGCGCGCGACGACCATATCGCCGACTGCTGCACGCTTGCCGGGCTCAACCCGATAGAGCCCGATCGGCGCGCTCGCACTGGCGTTCCACAACAGCCGGGGGGCTGGCGGCGTAACGATCGTGGCACCCAGCGCGAGCACGCCAGCGCCGATCGCGAGGGCGGCAACGCGCAGACGCCGCGTTCGCTTGGCGGCGCGAAGGGCCTCGCCCCACGCGAACAAAGGCGCGTCGCCAGTCGAGGTCCGACGCGCACTCATGGCTCGATCTGCCGCGCGCTATGCTCGCGGCTCCAGTCGTCGAGATCCTCGATGTGATATTGGACGAAGCGGCTATGGCGCCGGAACACCGGCCCCTTCCCTGCCCGGCGCAGGCGCTTCAGACCGCGCACCGAGATCTTGAGATAGGCCGCTGCCTGATCGGTATTGAGGAAGGGCGAGCCGCGCTTGGCGCGACCGGCGCGATCGATATCGTCTGGATAATCCATTGAAGGGCTTGCTCCGCACCGAAGCGGCCCCATGCCGCTTCGCGCGGCACTTCATCTGTCGCAGCCGGCCCCCGCCGGGCAGGGTCGAAAACGCCTATGGGCGAATTCGACCCCCCGCCCCCCGCCCGAAACGGGCGCTCAGCCGGGCAGCGCGAGCCGTTGTTCGGCCAGGATCTTCACCTCGGACTGGAGCAGCTCAATGCGCTCGACGATCCAGTCGAGCTCCTCGCGGGTGATCTTGTAGTGCGGCGAGTAGCGCGCATTGACATAGGCCTGCTGCAACAATTCGAAGCAGCGGCGCGCGAATTTGGTGTCGCGCGGCCACACCGGAATGAGGTCGCGCGCGACATTCTCGGCCTGATCGCGCAGGAAATTGAGCTTGTGCGACTTGGGGCTGTAAAGCGTCAGGACGAGCAAAATTGTGTGATAGAGATGCTCGGCCGTCTGGTGGAGATTGAACGCAGCATACTTATGCTCGCCATCGGCAATGCCGTGCTTTGCGCCTTTCAGAAAAGCATTCGCACTGGCGAACCATTGATCGAAATGTGTCTGGGCTTCCGCGCGCGCGGCGGCAGGATCGAGCGCCTTCGGCGCATCGAAGGCGTTCCCGTCCAGCTGATACAGCGCGACGCCATCGCGCACGATATCGGCAAAAAACGGGCGACCGCGCGCGAGCTGATCGTTCACATCCTTGAGGCTGTGAACGATGAAATTGACAGGTGCGGAGAGCCGCTTGGCAATCGCATATTCCCGCGAGAGATGGTCCGCCGCCTTCGCCCAATAATCGAGCGTGTCGGTAAGGCGCTCGTCACTGACGACGACGAGGATATCGTAATCCGAATAATATCCGCCGACCGGATCGGCGACCCAGTCGCCACGCGCGTAAGAGCCGTAGAGGATCACCTTGAGGATACGGCCCTGCTTCTTCCACTGCTGGGTCGCAAGGCGCGTCGCGTCCTCGAACTCGGCAAACAGAATCTCGACGATCCGGTCGAGATCGCGGCGCTTGGCCGATGGAAGATGGTCGAGATCGGTTTTCATGGGCGTCGAATCCTAGCGGGCTTCTTGCCGAGAACAACGGCAACATGAAGCGAAAACGGAGAAAACCCCGCGCCCGAAGGCGCGGGGATCGGTACGCTCAGTCGGCCGGATTCCAGATGATGGCGTAGCTGTCGTCATCGGTCTGGCCGGCGGCACGGCCGAGATTGGCATAGAGCCGACGAGGTCCGAATTCAGGTGCCGCGAGGCTGAGCGACACATAGTCCTTGCCCGAGGTTTCGCTGCGGCGAAGCCAGCCGGCTCCCACTTCGACCCCGCCCGAAGTCACGCGATAGTCGGGCTGATTGTCGCTGGTCTTGCGATCGTTGGGCGTGATCAGGATGTCTGCCCGGATCGATAGGGTCTTGAGTTCGCCTTTGAAGGCGTTGCCGTCGCGAGTGACGTAACCGATGGCAGCCATGATAATTCTCCTTGTGCTTCGCCCCGCGGAATGCCGGGCGATGGGCAGACCAAGGGGACGGAGACAGCGGATCGGCGAACCCGAAGGGCCGCAGCGAACAGCGCAGGACCGGAGCGATGCGGCTCATTTGAAGCGAAGCGACCGCGAGGAGCCCGCCTCAGCGGGCGGGGAAATGAGTCGTCACGCGATGGTTTCGGACGGTGCGCGACCGTACCAGGTACATGCACAGGAGCCGGCCAATCCACGGGCGAGATTAGGAGAAAGCAATTCTACTGCCGAGGTCACTCACCGACGTGCAATTCAGAAAAGGTGGGTGCCCCTAGCTGTCGATCCAGCGCGACCCGCCAGCGCAACCGTAACTGCTAATAGCCTGAGAAGCGATGAGTGATCGAGTGTACGGACCAAGATTGCGTGCGCTGAGGCCCGAACATCCAAACGCTCGTAACCATGTCGTAATCACCGCCATCGTTCGCGGCTGCGTTCCGATCGGCAGCTTTGCGCCCCAATAGCGGTCACTGCGCACTAGTGTCACGCGCCCCGGAAGCGGACGTCGTGCCGTCAATCATATCGCGGGTCAGATGCTTCAATTTCTCAGGGTTTCGGACGATGTAAATCGCGGTGATCTTGCCGTCGCGTATATCGAGGGCGGTCGTTTGAACCACGCCCCGATCGATGCTGACGTAGCCGGGCAGCCCATCGATCTCAGCGGTATGCAGCAGTCGCGGCGCAGGCGCGTTCTTGCGTCGTAGCCCTGCGAACAGGCGCAGCGCGCGGTCAAGGCCACGAATGATGTTACGGAAGGCGAGAACCTTGCCGCCGCCGTCCGAATGGATCTCGACATCGTGGGCGAGTAGCGATGCAAGGGCCGCGGTATCGCCATCGCGGCTGGCATCGAAGAAGGCTTGCGTGATCCGCTTTGCCTCGGCCGCCTCGACGTTGAAGCGCGGCCGGGCAGCCTGAACATGCTTGCGCGCACGTGAGGCCAGCTTGCGGACTGCGGCGGGCTCACGGCCCAGCGTCAGCGCGACGTCGCTCAACGGCGTCTCAAACACGTCATGCAGTAGGAAGGCTGCGCGTTCGAGCGGCGACAAACGCTCCATCGCCAGCATCAGGGTCACGGTGATGTCGTCGGCTATTACCTCTTCGGGATCGCTGGACTCCATCAGCGGGTCGGGCAGCCACGGGCCGACATAAATTTCGCGGCGTGCGCGTGCGGATTTCAGGCGGTCGAGGCACAGTCGGGTGACCACCCGGGTCAGATAGGCGGCCGGTGAATCGATGCCGCCGTCGACCTGTTCCCATCGGAACCAGGCATCTTGCACCACATCTTCGGCTTCGCTGAACGAACCAAGCATCCGATAGGCCAGGCGGACCAGCCGCTTACGTTCACGCTGGAAATCGGAGAGGCGCGCGGCCTGATGGACCTGCCGACCTGCAGTCGCCTCGCCTTCGTTGCTCGTCATCGTGTGCCGCCTCCTTGGTCTGCCTGATGTGACGAGGCACGCAGCGCCAATGTGACATGCCTGCGCAAAAATCGAAACTCTTCACGCGCCATGTCACGCTGTCGCGGCCCGTGTCGTCAGTGCAGCGAGCGTCGATTGGACGCTGCTGCGAAGGGACGATGACATGAGCGAGATCAAACGGCTGGTATGGCACGAGGTGGCGCCCAAGGGCGCACAGGCGCTGTTCGGCGTACATCACTATGTGACGACCGGCACTAACCTTCCGGAAGAGATGGTCCACCTCATTTTCCTGCGGGTGTCGCAGATCAACGGCTGCGCGCATTGTATCGATCTGCACACCCGCGACCTGCTCAAGACCATGCCGCTCGACAAAGTCGTGCTGCTGCCGGTCTGGGCGGAAGTGCCGCACCTGTTCGAGCCCCGCTATCGCGCGGCGCTCGCCTGGGCAGAGGAGGTAACGCAGGTCAGCGAGACCCATGCTTCCGACGAAGCCTATGCCGCCGCGGCGGCGGTGTTTGAACCGCGTGATCTGGTCGACCTGACAATCGCGATCGCAGCGATGAACGCCTTCAACCGCCTCGGCGCGCCGTTCCGGCTGCCGGTCAGAGCCAAGGCCTGACCCACCCTCGATAAGTTGGAGTTACACCGCATGACCGAACGGTTGGATCACATGCGCCAGGTGCCGGCGCTTACGCAGAAGCTGACTGAGCTTTCCTTTGCGCTCAAGAAGGGCACCGTCGAGCAGACCATCTTGAGCTTGGTCGAGATTCGCGCGTCACAACGTAATGGCTGTGCCTTCTGCCTCGATATGCATGTCAAACAGGCCAAGCTGTATGGCGAGCGCGAGCTTCGCCTTCATCACGTCGCGACCTGGCGAGAGTCACCTTTGTTCAGCGACCGCGAGCGCGCCGCGTTGGAATGGACCGAAGCACTCACTCGCCTGTCGCCACCTGGCGTGTCAGACGAGATATACGCGCAGGCTCGCGCGCAATTTTCGGAAGATGAGTTGGTGTACCTCACTTACATGGTGATGGTGATAAACGCCTGGAATCGGGCTTCAATCGCGTTCCAGTCCGTGCCTGGTTCGCAGGACAAGGCATTTGGGCTGGATAAGTCGGGCCTGACTTGATCGAGTGTCTTTGACGAGCGGTCGCTCATAAGCGCTCAAATGCGATGAGCGGCCGCTCACTCGAGATCGCGGGGCGGCGGCTAAGCGCCCTACGATCGGTCGTCTGCCCTAACGTCCGCTGACCCCGAAAGCTGTCGTCAGTCGACCCCGCCGGCGCAACGACAGGAGCCGCCGTACAAATCCTTTGTATCTAGCCTGCCTTCGAATCCGGCGTCCAGGCTCTGATCGAACTTGTCGCTCGACCGACCATTTGTCAGAATCCATTCGAATGTCGGTTCCGAAGCGCCACCATTACGTACCCCAGATGATCCTGAACGGGTTCGCCGATGCGGACGGCTGGCTCTATTGGTGCAAACATCAGGAGAAGCCGACAATGGTTCGCCGCGCGCGCCCCGCCGAGGTCTTCCTCCAGAACCACCTCTACAGTACCCTTGCTGAGTCCGGCATCAAGGACCCGTCGATGGAGCGCGCGCTCTCGATCCTAGAAAGCGAGGCGGTCGGCGTGATCAACGCTATCACCGGGCCCGCTCGCCGCGGTCAGGTTCCGGTGCTGTCACAGGGGCAGATGCGGCTCTGGTACCTGTTCTTCCTTATGCAATGGCGCCGCACGCCCGAGAATCAGCGCGCCTGCACGAGCGATGAAGAAGCGAGCCGCATGATCGATGAGCTTCTCGATGAGCTGCGCGCCGCCTTGCCGCATCGCCTCGCCGAGATTGAAACCTATGCGACCCCGGAGGCCAAGGCCCGCACGATCCGTAATGTCCGCGTACAATCCCTTCTCGGGTTCAAGGCCAATGTAATGGGAGTGCTGGAACGCCGCGGCATCGCCGTGCTGCGGATTTGCCAGCCGCGGAAACAATTCATCGTCGGCAGCCGACCCGTGGTGAAGCTCACCGCGCCGGGATGCACCGATCTCAACGACCCGCGTGTCGAGATGTGGTTGCCGGTCGCCGCGGATATTGCGGTCGGCGTCGGGGCCGGGGATGGCGGCATCACGCTCGTTCACACTCGCGACGAGACACCAGTGCGGCAGCTAAATCTGTCGATCGCGAAGCAGAGCGGGACGATCGCCGCCGGATCAGCGACACTGGTCCAGTCCATCGCAAACCCGCGTTAAATGAGTCACGTCTGCTCTGTGCCTCAAGATCGGTCATTCGACTCCATTCATAGATTACCCAAAAAGCGGGCGTCAGATTGATTTCGCTCGAGGGTCATGTCGCGAGAACCATTTCGTGCATCGGTGCCGCACCTGTAGACAAGCGTAATGAGCGAATCTCCCGCGACGATCTTTGCCGGCCTGTCACGCGTTACCTATGTTGGCGAACCGCTGGATTTGGGGCACGGCATCGTCCTACGATCCACTTACGCTCATCTTTTCGCTGCGAACATGATGGCGTTTACCAGAGCACCCGAAGGAAGGCCGCACCCGCCGCCGTGGCACGCCGCAGGGGGCGGGTTCGGCTACGACGTCGAGGTCGAGCTGGCGGTTCCCACCGCAGGCAAGCTGCCGAGAGGCCTGAGCGCCGAGGACGCAATCTGGCTGATCGCCGCGCTCCTGCGGCTAGGCCAGTATGCCTATCTTATGGTTCCCGTGATTTCCGACGTCCCTTTTGATGCCGCCGCCACATCCGAACGCGAGCCGTCATTGCAACCGTTCGAAGTCGAGCCGCGCATCTTCCACGCCGGCGCCGAGGAGATCGCCCGGCTGAGCGTCGAGACGCTGTCGTGGATCAAGGACGTCTGGCCACGCACTGCCGAGTTACTGCGCACCTGTCCGCCGTTGAACCTCGCGCTTCGCGCGGCCGATGCCTGCACCGTCCGCGGCCGGCCTGCATCCGCTCTGCTGACCGCCTGGGGCGCACTCGAGGAGCTGTTCGCTCCATCGCGCGCCGAGCTCCGCTTTCGCGTATCGGCCCATATCGCCGCTTATCTCGAGCCGGCTGGACCGAAGCGCCTCGAGACGTTCAAGACTGTCGCGAACCTCTACAACGCCCGGTCGAAAGCCGCGCACACCGCGCAGGACGCCGACCTCGGCGCGCTGGTGCAAAGCTTCGTCCTGCTGCGGAATGCGCTCATCAAGATGGTCGACGAGGGGGCGGTGCCCAGCCAGGCCGACCTCGAACGGCTTCTGTTCTGCGGCGAGGCGGGAAATATCTCATCGCCCGCATGATCACGCTGCTCGCCGACTCTAACGCCCTGCGCCACCCCGGCCTTAAGGCCTATCTGCAAGCGTCGCGCGACCATGCGATCGCGCTGTCGGACCAGACCCTAGTCGAGATGCGAAAGACCAGGGCGCTGTCGACCTCACGGGAATCGCTGCAGATCGTCGCCTACTATCCGCAGCAGTCTTATGCCCTGCGCCGCACCCACGAGATGCTGGGCGAAAACATTGCTTCCAAAGAGCAGGCTCACTTGTTGTTCGACTATGAGGCGACGGCCTACCTGACGGACCTGTCCCGCCGACTGCTTGTACTACCGTCACCGCTCGGCCTGGCCGAAGAGATGACGCAGCACGAGGCGGATGCGCAGTTCATCATGGCGCGGCTGACCGAGGAAGTGTCCACGCTCGAGCCCGGACTCGTCTCTGCGGCAAAGGACTTCACGCAGGCCGAGCTCATGCAAATCCGCACCATGAAGGACGTGACGGACGGCACCCGCCGCAAGCTCCTCGATCTTCTCAAGGAGACGACCGGCAGCTTCATCCTGCAGAATCAGGAGCCCGGCCGCCGCGCGCCGATGCTGCTGCGCGACGCCATGGGCCAGTTCGCCTTCCGTTACTCGTTGTGCATGCTTCTCTATTACATGGAGTGGGTCCGCATCGGACGACAGACGGGCAAGAAGTTGCCGCTCCGCGTCAACGATGTCGTCGACATGCAGCTCGCCGCCACGGGCACATACTTCAACGGCGTGCTGAGCGCCGACGCTAACCTTCAGATCATCTCCAACACCGCGCGCGGCGTACTGCGCGGCTCCGGCGCCTATGTCGGCGAGGATTGGCGCGTGCCGCAGCCCGCGGAGGAAGGCGACCGCGCGATCGGCGATGCAAGCCCGACCGATCCGGGTTAGACTTCGCCGATGCGCTTCCTCGCCAACGGTCCCTCGATCCCCGATGATCTCCTGATCGCGCGTGATGCGGGCGACGTGATCTTCTTCTGTGGCGCTGGCGTCTCCCGCCACCGCGCGGGCTTGCCCGACTTCCTCAAGCTCGGCGGCGACGTCATCGAGCTGCTCGGCGCCAGCAACAAGAGCCTTGCCCGCAAGCTGTTCCACCGGATCGAGGAGCTCGACCCGATCGACGGCGTCGGCGGCTTGATCGCCACCGACCGCATCTTCAGCCTGCTCGAACGCGAGTTCGAACAGCGCGATGTCCAGAACGCCGTCGCGCGTGCCATAAAGCCTGCCGAAAATCCCGACCTCAGCGCGCACCGGACCCTGGTGGACTTGTCGCGCGGCCGCGACGGGACGGTCCGGCTGGTCACAACGAACTTCGACCTGCTCTTCGAAGCGGCCGCGCCCGGGCTCGCCTGCTCGGGACCGCCATTGCTGCCCGATCCCCGCAGCGTCGGCTTCGGCGGAATAGTTCATCTCCACGGGCGCGTGGATGCCAACTATCACGGCCCGGGCGACGAGGAGTTCATCATCTCCAGCGCCGACTTCGGCCGCGCCTATCTATCCGACGGCTGGGCGGCCCGATTCATGCAGTCGCTACTTGCGCGCTTCCAGATCGTCTTCGTCGGCTATGGCGCCGATGATCCGCCCGTCCAGTATCTGCTCGAGGCGCTTAATCTCCACGCCGGTAACCGCAGCCGGCTGTTTGCCTTTCAGCCGGGCAGCAACGTCGACGACGCGGCGCTCTGGGAGCATCGCGGCGTGCGGGCGATCCCGTTCGACAACAGCAAGGGCTATGATCCCCTGTGGGATAGCCTCGCCGCTTGGGCCGAGCGCGCACGCGACGTAGATGGCTGGTACGCCGGGCTGCTCGAAACCGCGTCCGCGGGACCCGCCGCGCTCGACCCACATTTACGCGGCCAGATCGCCCTTGTGCTGTCGACCCGTGAAGGCGCCCGGCGCGTCAGCATCGCCGAGACACCGCTGCCCGCCTCCTGGCTGCTCGCGCTCGATCCGCGCCAACGCTTCGACAAGCCTGGCCCGATCGACCCTTATGGCGACTCCGGCGAGCGGATCGATCCTTACGAGAGGCTAGCGCTCGACTTTGACACACCGCCACAGCCCGCCGACGAGGACGATGGGCTTCGCGACCGCGAAGTCCCCGAAGGGTCCTGGAGCGCGTTCGCGCCGAGCCGCTTCGATCAGGAGGATGCACAGGAAACCGTGTTCGGCGAGTTCTGCGGCGACCGGGCGAACCTCACCGGACCGCTTAGCACCCGCCTCCACCATCTCGGCGTCTGGTTCCACCGCGTGGCCCATCAGCCGGTCGCCCTGTGGTGGGCGGCTGCGCGCGGTCCGCTGCACCCGCGCATTGTCGAGATGATCGAAGCCTGGCTCCGCCAGGACCCGGATCGCTGGCCCGACGACATCCGGCGCGGCTGGCGCTTCCTGATCGCAAGCTGGTCCGATCTCCGGATAGACCCCGACCGGGGCTATTTCGACCTCAATCAGCGGGTTACGCGTGAAGGTTGGTCGGAAGCGCGCGTGCGCGACTATGCGGCCCTGTTCCGGCCTCTGCTGAAGGTCGACCGCAAGTTTGGCGTAACGCATCCGCTCGCCTGGACGGACAGCGACCGTCCCAACCCACTTGTCTCCTACGATGTCGATTATCCGCATCCCTACGAGCTGCTGGCCATCCCTGACGAGCAGCTGGCCTATGCGGTCACGCGCTTCCGCGAAAACCTAGACCTTGGACGCTCGCTTGAGGCCGAAATCTCTGGCCACGACCATGTCTATTTGCAGACGACGCGTCCCGACGACGGTGCCGCCCCGATCGGCTATGACAGCTATGGCCTCACCGGACCCATCGCGCTGTTCCTCCACCTCATGGAGAGGCTGGTCGAGATCTCGCCCGACCATGCCTTAGGCGAGATCGCGCGATGGCCGGCGGACGACCATTATATCTTCGGGCGTCTCCGCATCTGGGCGGCAAGCAAGGCGATCGTCCCCCCGGGGAATGCGGCTGAGATGCTACTCGGCTTCCCCGACCACATCTTTTGGGGCTCGGA
Organism: Sphingomonas suaedae; assembly: GCF_007833215.1. Lineage (NCBI taxonomy): Bacteria > Pseudomonadati > Pseudomonadota > Alphaproteobacteria > Sphingomonadales > Sphingomonadaceae > Sphingomonas > Sphingomonas suaedae. The sequence continues at coordinate 771,128 of NZ_CP042239.1, read as the reverse complement.
GCAGCAGCGCGACCTTCTCTATGCGATCCGCGACCGCTGGACCGACTTCACGCCCCAGGATCGGGCGCGCTTCGAGCAGCGCATCCTCACCACGACCTTCCCCTGGTCGGACAGCACGCGCGGCGGAAAGGCGCGGGCGGAAGCCCATTACCGCCTCGATCGCCTGCATTGGCTGTCACACCAAGGCGTCGCCTTCTCGTTCGATGTCGAGGCGGAAATGGCTTCGCTTCGCCCGATCGCGGAAGGATGGTCGGAGCGCTCCGGCGAGGAAGCGGCCGACTCGCACGCGCCGGTGGTCCGCAGCATCGACACCGACGCCGACCCGCGCCTGCTCGAACAGGCGCCGATCGGAGAGATACTCGAGCGTGCGCGGCAGGCCGGCCAGTCCGACTTTTTCGACTATGTCGAGCGCCGCCCGTTCAACGGCCTCGCCGAGCAAAAGCCGGCACGGGCGCTCGCCGCCCTTACCGATGCCGCGCGCAAGGGCGAGGTTCCGGTCTCCTTCTGGACCGCCTTCCTCCATGCCGAGAAGCGCAAGACCGATTCCACGCGACTCGCCCGAGCGATCGGCGGCCGCCTCGCATCGCTGTCGCCCAATGCGCTGAGCACCCTCGCCTATCCGGCGGCCGAATGGTTGCAAGGCTTGGGCGAGCGCCTCTTCGGCGAGCTCGCCTCGGTGCTGGACAGCCTGTGGGACCCGCTCATGGCCGCGCTGCCGCTGCGCGACGACGACCGCAAGCACCGCGTCGACAGCAGTTGGGCGAACGACGCGCTGAACGCGCCCGTCGGCAAGCTCGCCAGCCTGCTCATGAAGGACCCGTCGACCAAGGACCGTGCGCTCGGCCAGGGGTTCCCGGAAGACTGGACGCGACGCCATGAGCAACTGCTCGCGTTGCCGGGCGACATGCGCCGCCATGCGCTTGTGATGCTCGGGTTCCAGATCACCTGGCTCTTTGCCATCGCCCCTGACTGGACCAAAGCAAATCTGCTCACGGTGGTGGACGACGAGGGCGATGATGGCGACGCGCTGTGGGACGGCATCCTTTGGGCGGCCCGGGCGCCGAGCCGGGCGCTTTACGAGCTGCTGAAGCCGGGCCTTCTCGCCCGGGCCATGTCGCCCATGCGGCGCCGCGCCGAAGCCAATGTCGTCAGTGGCTTCCTGCTGATCGGCTGGGGCGGGGATCCCGATGCCGATCCCCCCGAGCAACTCGTCACCAGCGCCGAGCTGCGCGAGATCCTCGTCGAGAGTGACGAGGATTTGCGCGGACAGATATTGTGGCATCTCGAGCATTGGTCGGCGGACCCCGCAGCCAATTGGCGCACTCGCCTGGTACCGTTCCTGATCGACGTCTGGCCGAACCACCGTGCCGTGCGGACACCGGAAATGTCGGCACGCCTCGTCGACCTTGCGGTGGCGAGCGGCGACCTGTTCCCGCAGGTCGTGCAGGCAGTCGTGCCGCGGCTGGTGCCGGTGCGCGGGGGAATGCTGCGCGGCTTCATGCTCCGCTCGGAGGCGGAGGATCATCCCGCCCTGGTTTATCCCGCCGCCATGCTCGAACTTCTCTGGGCGATCCTTGCCGAGGACGCGACGGTCTGGCCTTACAAGATCGAAGAGATCCTCGACGTCCTCGCCGAGGCGTCCGAGACCCGGGCTGATCCCCGCCTGTCAGAACTGCGGCGCCGGCGCGCGGGTTGAACGATCAGCGGAAACCTGGCGGTCAGCCACCGGCACGATTCACGCCCTTCGTTGCCCCACCCGGCTGGTGTCTGCTTTCGCAACGCACTGGCCAGAACCCGCCTGTCCGCAACCGGCCCAAAAGCGGTCTGAGATAAGCATTTAATCTCGTGCCGCCCGAAGGCAAGGCGCGGTTCGACCAGAGCTACAATTCGACCTGCATCTGACAGCACCCCGTGATGCCCCGCCGCCCTCGCAATCAACACGACCGCCACCGCAAGCCCCGCACCGCACGCCGATCACGATCGCTAATCCGCATTGCCCGATGTTCCCGTCTTGTTCTATCACACGATCACCGCGATTCGCGGTCGTTCACATCGATGGAGCCTGAGCATGGAGCACGACCTCCAGCTGCGTGCAGCTGCGCGCGCGATCTACGACGCCTGCTATCCCACGGAGGACTGGTCGCCGCTGGGGTTCGACGAGGCCGAGCGCCTACGAACCGTGCATTACCGCCAGGCGGTGGGAGCTGCGCATCACGCCCGCGCCGCGCTGGCGCGTAGTGGCGAACAGCTGGCGCTCCCCGTCATCGCGTGACCGGCGCGCCGTGGTCGGTAATCCCAAGTTTCTCTCGGATCTGTATCGCGTCGAAGCGCAGGTGCGCGTCACCTGTCGGGGGTGCAAAGCCACCGAAATCTGGGAACTCGACGCGTTGATCGCCGAGGTCCGGCGCAATGGCGGCAACACCGACTGGCGCGCGGCACGCGCGGCGATCAAATGCCCACGCCACTGTGCCGCGCCTTGGATCGACCTCGCCTCGATCCCGTTCGGCAGGCAGCGCGCGCGCCGCCGAGCCCATCGCGATGCGCTGATCAACCTCGCGCTGCAAATCCTGCGCGAGGCGGCGAACCGCTCGTCACGCGAAGCCGTGGGAACGATCGAGGTCCGCCTGGCACTCCATGTGCTGCGTCCGTTCGTATCCGACAGCCGCCTGCTCGCCGAATATTGGAACGCGGCCACCATCGAGCCGCGACACCCGTGGACTAGTTGCCACCTCCCCTATCGCGCGATCGCTGCGCGCCTGATCGCGCGCGGTGCATCGGTCGACGAGCCCAATCGGCCCTGACACCCATCCAAGTGCCCCGTAAGCTCACGGGTGCAGTCCAGAACCTCGGCCCAATGCCGTCGCGCAAGTCGCCCGCGCACATGGCGCGGAAAAGCTCGGCGAGCTCGACCTGAGCACATGCCGGCGCACGGATGCGCGGTTCGTCGCATATGACGGCGCCCTGCCCCTTTGCACCTCGCCGTCCCGTCCTATCTCCATGTCAAAGAGGGAGAGGCCGACAGATGACGCAACCAACATTGATTGCGCCAGAGGTGATCGCTTGCATCGCGGAAGGACGCGATCCGAGTGTCGCCGAACTCAATCGCGTCGCCGAGCATATCCGGGCGGATCTGAGTATTGCCCGCCCCGCGCTCGCGATGAACGCGCGCGCGAGCGAGAGCGAGCGGCTGTTGATCCTGCGCGCCGCGCAGGCAGCGCTTACCGGTGATCCGATGGGCGAGCTTCCCCGATAGTGGTCGGTCAGCGGTCCTTGGGGGTCTCGCGCTCGAAGCCGGTCCGCGGATAGCCGCTGCCGCCCTGCGCGTCGCTGTCATAATCTTCGCCAGGATTGCCGCCGCCGGCCCCCGCCCCCGCGCCATGAACCTCCCCGGTTATCGGGTCGATCCGGGCGCGATGGCCCGTTTCGGGCGGTGCTGCGGCGTCGCGATCATCTCCGGTGCGCTCGGTCTTGCTGCGCCTTGGTCGCGATCTTCAGCGTCGAGCAGTTCCTGCTCGCGATCGCGGTGATATTCCTGCCCCGAATAGCCGGTATCGGTGTCGAACGGATTGGGACCTGCCTGACCGCGTCCGGCGTCCGCCGGTTCTGGATCACTGCTCATGCTACTTCTCCTCGCGGGAGGAACGCGTGGAACAGGGCGTCGATCCGATGAGCCGGTCGCTCAGCCCGGGGTGACGATCGGCTGCTCGAGCCGGAGCGTGTCGAGCAGGCGCTCGACTTCGGCGATCTCGCGCGCACCGCCGCTCGGTGCAACCGACCAGTTGCAATGCGCATGGGTTTCAGGGTCGTGGAGCCGGACGGGACCGACGACCGTGCGCCAGCGCCGCTGGGTGCCGCCGGCACCGAGTGCGAGACGGGCGATCATCAGGTCCTGCAGCTGGCTCGCGGTCATCGTCCGCTTAGGCCGATGAAACCCGCCCCGCGCAAGTCCCTATTGCCTGAGATAGCGCTCGATCGCGTCGGCGCTATGCCCGACCGCGTCGACCGCCTCCTGCAGTCGATCCTCGCTGACGCCGAACTTCTCGGTCCAGTAGCGGACCTCATAATCCTCGCCCATCGCGATCCGTGCGCTGTCCTGGGGTGCGCGCAGGTTCTTGTCGTCTGCCATCCTGGCCTCCTTTGCTACCGTTCGCGAAACGCCTTGCCGCGCAACGGGTTGCGCGGCGCTATGCCCTCCCGCGAGATGGACGCCCGGGCGAGTCCATGACCCGACGGAACGAGTCCTCCTCCCGCGACTTGTCCTCGTCATGACCGCGACACCCGATTTCCGTATCCCGCACCCGCTCACCCGGCGTGCCCCCTCATGCAGTTGCCCGGAAGATGCCCCAGCGTGCGTGGCCGCATGCCCCGCCCATCCTCGTTGGGCTGACGTGCCGTCCTCGCCGAGCGATCGCTGCCCCCCTCCCCTGCTGCGCGATCTTGAAGGCGCAAGAGGCGGGATCGATCGCGCGCGTGCGGAGCGGACGCGCGGCATGACGAGGCGTCCCCGCCCCTGGCGCGCGATGCCGCTGGTCTTCGCATGAAGATCGCGACTTACAATGTGAACGGCGTCAACGGCCGGCTCCCGGTGCTGCTGCGCTGGCTTGCCGAGGCGCAGCCCGACATCGTCTGCCTCCAGGAACTGAAATCACCCGACACGAAATTCCCCGAGGCCGCGATCCGCGACCTTGGCTATGACGCGATCTGGCATGGCCAGAAGAGCTGGAACGGCGTCGCGATCCTGAGCCGCGTCGGACAAATCCACGAGACGCGGCGCGGCATGCCGGGCGACCGCGAGGACCTCCAGTCGCGCTATATCGAGGCGGCGGTGAACGGGGTGCTGATCGGCGCGCTCTACCTGCCCAACGGCAATCCCCGGCCCGGCCCCAAGTTCGATTACAAGCTGCGCTGGTTCGAGCGGCTGATCGACCATGCCGCCGAGCTGCTCGCATCGGGGGCACCGGTGATGCTGGCGGGCGACTTCAACGTCATTCCGACCGAACGCGACGTCTACAAGCCCGAGCGCTGGCTGGACGATGCCTTGTTCGCCCCCGAGGTGCGATCCGCCTATTCCCGGTTGCTCGACCAGGGCTGGACCGACGCGCTGCGGGCGCTGCACCCCGACGCGACGATCTACACTTTCTGGGACTATTTCCGGAACGCCTATGCGCGCAATGCCGGCCTGAGGATCGACCATCTGCTGCTGAGCGCACCACTCGCGGCCCGGCTCGCTGAGGCGCAGGTCGACGCGCAGGTGCGCGGCTGGGAGAAGACCAGCGATCATGCGCCGGTCTGGATCGAGCTTGCCGACGCGCCGCCCCGGCGCCCTCAGCGCAGGGCGGCGAACCAGTCGGCATAGGGGGTGTTGGCCACCATGCGCCGGTTATAGTCGGGTGCGCCATCGTCCCACCACACCGGCCCGCGCTCGCCGAGCGCGCGCTTGGCGCGATCGACCTGTGCGCGCGCCTGCGCCAGCGCTTCCGCGTCGCCATTCCGCTGCGACGCCCCGACCGCACGCCGCGCCGCCATCAGTTCGCCGACCAGTCGCGCACGCTCGGCCTCGTCAAGCGCAGGATTGCTCATCCGCCACAGCCGACCGCGCACCACGAAATAGCGCCGGTCCGGGGTAACAGGATAGCGCGGGTCCTCCTGCGACACCGATCAGCGCCGCACCGCAAGGCTGCGAAAGGTGATCGACCAGCGCGGTGCCTCGAGCGGGGCGATGCTGTGCTCCCAGCCATGCCGGGCCTCGCCCGCAAGATGATAGACCGACCCCGGTTCGAGTGGGACGCTGCGGCGTTCGAACTTCGCGCCGACCCGCCGCCGCAAGCGCAGCGCCGCCGGCGCGCCGAGCGAAATGCCGACGACATGCTCGAACACCGGACGGTCCTTGTGCCAGCCGATGCTCGCGCCCGGATCGTAGCGGATCAGCAGCGCCTGGACGAGCGCGTCGGGGGCTAGCCCGGCGAACGCGGCAGCGCGCGCGCGGACATCGACGAGCCAGTCCGGGATCGGCGTCGTCGGCGCAAAGCGACCGGTATCGAAATCATAGGACCAGCCGAACGAACGGGTGAGCCGCTTGCCGGTCCAGCCCTGGAAACGGAACGGGGTCAGCCCACTCGCATCGATCCCGGCGATCAGCGCCGCTTGCGCATCCGCGCCGACCAGGTCCGGCGCCATGTTCAGCCCGGCGAGCAGCGGCGTGTCGAACAGGCCGGGCAGCGCCAGCGTCATCGGCGCCCGCGCCCGCCCTCGGCGACCCCGGCAGCGCGCAGTCGGTCGCCGAGCGCCACCCCGCCAAGTGTGCAGCGGGCGACGACGCGGTCGTAGCTGCGCTTCCCTGCGCGGCAGACCAGCGTGCGGCCCCGCGTGAGCGTCTCGAGCACGCGCTTGGCCTCGCGCCCGCCCGGCGCGTTGAGCTCGCGGGCGTAGAAATCGGCGAGGCGGATTTCGATCCAACGCTCGGGCTGGCGCGCCGGTCCGACACACAGACTGTCGCCGTCGCCGACATAGCGCACCACGCCCGAGAATCGCGTTCCCGGCGCGGGCAGCTTGCCCTCGCACGGGTCGGCAAGGGCCGGGGTCGCCCAGCCGACGAGGAGGACGGGCAGGAGCAGAGTTCGCAGGCGCAGATGCATGCGCGCCATATGGCACTGAAATCCCGGCTTTTCATCCCGGTACTGGCGTCGAACACGATCGCGCGAGAGTGCCGATCAGCTCCCTGCCCTCCCCGACCTTCCAACGCCAGACGGCCTGCCTTCTCCCTTTAATTCAATCCCTTCACGCCACATTCTCGGACCGCTGCTGAGCTTCCCGGCCCTTGCCATGTGCTCAGCGACCGGCGCCTGCCCTGTCACCCGCCATGCCCGTCCCGCTCACTCCGCGCTCCAGTCCTCCGCACGGTCTCCCGGCCGTCACCGCCGCCCCTCTCCTCTCCCGTGCGCCCCCCTTCCCACTCCCCTGCCGCGCCAGCGGTCGCCGCACGCTCGCGCCCGGCCACGGGCGCGGGCGTGCGGCCAAATTTTTCCCGCCCCACCTCCGGTAACGGACGCGAAAAGCCCCCCGCGCGCCGCGCGCGCGGGCGGTGAACCAAGAACCAATCCCCGATCAGGCAGCGAGCCGGGGTTCGTCCTCGGGGGCCCGCGCGCCCGCTGGCGCAGTGGGATCGGGGTCCTCGGGCAAGTCTGCCGACGCCGCCGACGCGGCAGCTGCCGCAAGCGCAGCGCTGCCCACCGTGCCGACCCCGCCGCGCGCGGTATAGGCTGCAGGCGGGAACGCCAGCCAACGCGGCACCCAGCGTGCGGCCTTGGTCCGTCCCCCGGTCCCGGCAAGGCTGTCGGCGATGATCGCCTTGAGAGTCTTGCCTTTTTCGCCCGCGTTGGCGGTCGCGACCGGCTCGCCCGCGACCTCGGCGAGGATCGCGAGCAGCACTTCGCGGTTGCGCACCAGTTCGAGGAAGACCGGATCGGCCTCCCACCAGTCGGCCATGGCGACCCCCAGCTGCAGCCCGGTCGCATCGACCGCCGCGCTGCCGCTCGCCAGCGTCTCGCCCATCACCACCGCGACCACGTCCATGACGCACGGGTCGGGAAGCTCGATCAGCCGGTAGAACAGCCCGGCAAGATCATAGGCGTCGCCATTGCCGCGCGTGACGGTCGCGGCCTCGGGATCGAACCCGAGCAGTGCGAGCACTGCGCGGCGCTTCTCGTCGAACACGCTCTCGCCGCGACAGGTTTCGAGCGACTCGGCCACCGCCTCGCTGCGCGCGTTCTGCGGCTCGGGCGTCACCCGGAACAGATGCGAGCCGACAATCGCGTGCGCGACCATCAACCGCAGCGCGACCCCCGGATGCCCGACCAGCGCCGCGCGGACGGCGGCGTGCCGGTGGAGGTCGAGATAGGCCTGCATCGCCCCGGTCACCTCGGGGCGCGCTGGCTTGATCGCATCGGGCGCGTCGGCCTTGGCCGCGCGCCGCGCTTCGGCGCGGCTGACATAGCCTTCGTGGAAGGTCACCTCGCCATTGGCGCGGACATCGACATAGACCCGCCCGCCCCGGCGCTTGCCCGTCTTCTCATATTCCCAGGAGTGGAACTGTTCCGACGCAGGCACGATCACCACATCGGCCCAGCCCGCTTCGAGATAGGCGTCGCGGCGCGCCTCGATCGCCGCATTCTGCGCAATCCAGAACGCATCGGGATCGGCGACATAGGCGTCCTCGCCGAACAGGTCGGCGACGATGGCGACCCCGCTCCCCTCCATGGGGAACAAGGCGGTCGCCGCCTTGATCGCCGCCCCGCCGAACAGCCATGCCTTTAGCTGATGGCCCGACGGCGCATAGCCGTCGGGGTCGTCGTACAGCGCCAGCCATGCCTTTTGCTGGGCCTTGCTCGCCATGGTAAGATGGCGCACCGTCGCCGGGTCGAGCTTGTCGGCGCGATAGAGGTCGCGGATGCGCGGCAGGAGATTGCCGAGCGCAAGGATGCGCCGGACCATGAGGTCGGGAAGCCCGAACGTCGCGCCGATATCCTCGGGCGTCTGCCCCTGTTTGACGAGGCGCACGAATGTCTCCCAGCGGCTGACCTCATTGGGGTCGAGCCGCGCGATATTCTCGATCAGCGAGGCTTCGATGGCAGCGGCATCGTCGTCCGCCTCGAGGATCGCGCACGGCATCGGCTCGGCATGGCCGGTTTCTTCCGCGACGATCTGCGCTGCGCGAAAGCGGCGCGCGCCTGCAACGATCTCGAACGCGTCCGCCGCGCAATTGGGGCGGACCAGCACCGGCACGATCACCCCGCGCTTGCGCACGGTGGGGAGGATATCGGACACGTCAGGCGGCTTCTTGCCATAGCGCATATTGGTCTTGCTGACCGAGAGCCGGTCGAGCGGGATATGGTCGAGTTTCATGGGTCTGCTCCTTGGTGGTCCGGCCCGCGCCACAGGCGCGCGCGCCGGAGAGATGGCGGCGGATCGCCGCCTGCATTCAGGGCCGCGCCGCAGCCTGTGGCGACGCGGCCCCGCGACCGCGCCTCATGGCGAGGGCGGAAGCTCGGGATCGCGCCGGGCTGCGGCGCTGCCGACAAAGTCGAGCAGCCGCTGCGCGCCGACGATGCCGCCGCTGCGCCGCGCGGCATCGGCCCAGATCGACAGCGGGAAGCGGGTCGAAAAGTCAGGATCGCGCAGGATGCGAAGACCAAAGGGCAAGCGCACCGCGCCGATTTCGCGCAGCGAGAAACAGCCCAGTTCGGGATAGCCGAACCCAAGGTCGGCAAGGCCGAACAGCGTGTCGCCATCGCCATCGAGTTCGCTCGCGAGCCAAGTCGCCGCGCCGCACGGGTTGAACAATTTGACCAGAGGCACCGGGTCGGGGGTCGGCGCACCTGCCGCCATCGCGGCGTGGCGGTTGCTATCGTTGGCGCGCAGCGCCACGATGAGGTCGGGCGGGATCAGGCACATGGCGCAGCCTCCCGCGCGCACGCCTCGGCATGGCGGGCGAGCAGCCAGTCGGCGGCCTTGCTCGCCTGCGAGGCGGCGCGGAAGATCGCGCGATTGTCTTCCCTGAGCACCGCGAGCCACGCGCCGAGATAATCGGCGTGGCGCACGGTCGACTGTATCCCGAGCGCGGCGCACAGGAATGCCGATCCGAGTTCGGCGACCAGTTCCTCGCGCGCATAGTCCTTCGAGCCGAACGGGTTGAGGATCTGGCGCGCGAGCCGCGAGGGGTGGCCGGTGGCGTGGGTCAGCTCGTGCAGCGCGGTGCGGTAATAGTTGATCTGCTCGAAGAATGCGGGCTGCGGCGGCACCTGCACGACATCCTGCGCGGGCGCGTAGAAGGCATGCGCCCCCCCGATCCTGAAGGTGACGCCCGACGCTGCGATCACCTGTTCGGCGACCGGCACGATGTCGCGCTCGGGCAGCGGCGGGGCGTCGTCGGCAAGGCCGGGGCGCAGCCCTTCGCACTGCGCGACGTTGAACAATGTGAAGCGCTTGAGAAACGGCACCGCCTTGGCGTCGCCGCCCTCGCGCGCCGCGCGCTGCTTCTCGCCCTCGGGGATGAAGCGGTCCGCATAAACGACCCCGGTCCCGCGCTCGCCCTTGCGCACGCGCCCGCCCGCCTCGACCGCCTGTTTGAAGGTGAGCCAGCATTGCGAGGGCCAGCCCTGTTCGATGACCGCGCCCCACAGGATCAGGACATTGATCCCCGAATAGCTGCGCGCGGTGAGCGCGTTGCGCGGCATGGCGACCCCGGTCGCGGCATCGCTGCCCCAAGGCTGGACCCATGGCACGCGCCCGGCTTCGAGCTGCGCGATGATCGACGCGGTGACCTCGGCATACAGGTCGCGGCGCGGCTGCTGCGCATGGGCCGATCCGCGCGCCCCTGCAGCACCGCCGCAGCGGCTCGCTGCGGCGCTCCGTGTCGACATCGACGCCCCTGTGGGGGTGTGGCGGGCAGTCCGGGCAGAACGGCGTGTTGCAAGCATGTCGGTCACTCCTTCCCCGCCCCGCACAAGGCCTCCCCGGAAAAGTGGGGGTGGGCGGCACGAGCGACCGGAAAGGCGCGGCAACGAGCGGGGCCTGCACCCGGTCCGGGGTCCCCGGCGCGCAGCGACGGGGTGGCCGGGCCGGAACGCAGTGGAGGAGCCGCGCAGCGGCTTGCCGGCCCCGCGGCCGCGCCTAGCAGGGCGCGCCGCCCATCCCCGCTTGAACGGGAGAGGCCACGAGCAACGCCGCCGCGCGAACGCGCGGCGACCGCATCCCTTCCGCCGGGCGCGTCGACCCGGCGGCAACAGGAAACCGGCACTCCGCAACGCGTCGGCCGGATCAGCGGCGGCGAACCGGGCTTCGCAGCCCGGACGGGGCATGGCGTCCGGCGCGAAACCGGGCGCGCCGCCCGGCCGCAAGGCGGTGTGCCAGCGGGGCCGCGATCGGGCGCCGCACCCTGTCCGGCGACGCGGGGTCTCGCAAACGCAGATTTGGGAGAGCCTGCCGTCGTCCGGCAGCGTGCGTCATCAGCCCCGCGCCATGTCCGGCCAGCTGCGCTGGCCCCGCCAGCCGATCGTCACCGCATGGCCGAGACCCGCGAGGGGCTCGGGGGCGGGATCAGCGCCCTAGAGCGGCGGTCGCGCGCGCCGTGCGCGCGAGGTGCAAATCCTCGGAACATACGGTGTGAACCCATCAGCGCTCGCTTGTCGAAGCGCGGCTTGCCCGCCCGGGATCGGATGGCGCGCATTCGCGTCGGCATTCTCGCGATGCGTAACGGTAGATCGCACCGTCCCCACTGCGCTATCAGGTACCGGCGTTCACCGCAGGAGCATCGGCATGTGGGACGGGACAGCCTTTAGCGGCACGAAGGTCGCGCTGATCCATGACGGGCATATCGTCGCCTACCTTCGAGACGACAAACCCGATATCCCGTTTCCCGGGATGTGGGATCTGCCAGGTGGTGGGCGAGAGGGCGATGAAGCGCCGATTACCGGTGGACTGCGGGAGGTCGAGGAGGAATTCGGTCTCAAATTGAACCCCTCGGACATGATCCTGATCGAGCGGCACCCAAGCACCAGCGGCGGACTCGACACCTATTTCTGCGCGATGTTTCTTGGCCACGACGATATTGCGCGCATCAGGTTCGGCAATGAAGGTCAGTGCTGGGAGTTGATGCCGCTGCTGGACTTCGTGCGGCATGAGGACGCTGTGCCGCAACTGAAGGACCGGCTTCGCGCTGCGATGGAGACGGGGATCATCTGAAGAAAGGCGCTTGCGCCTTCATGTCAGCAATACGCGCTTCCGGCGATCCACCAACTTCGCCCTATGTGACGGGATCGCCGGGCGGTTGCGCGCAGGCGAACCGGCTTCACGCCCCACGGCTACCAGGTCTCGCAAGGCTCAGAGCAACGACCGGACCGCGCCGACCAGCCCGGCGATGAAGGCGCACCCCACCAGCAGGGCAAGCACCCAATATTCGATCGCTTCACCGATGCGCCTGAATCTGGGCTCGTCATCCATCGCGGCAGGATTGCCCGATCCACGGCCTGTAGGAAAGGTTTCGCAAGCACCAACCCGGCGCACGGCGCAAGTCTTTGTCGCACACGGCGCATTCTGGCGGCTTCAAATCTCATCAAAATTGTGCGCATTTCACCGGATTGTTCGCCTCCAGCTGGCCCCACAAACAAGTTCCTGGTGGCGCGGTTGGAGGGAAGCCTGAAGCTGCTCATGGGCCGGTTGCCGACGGGCTGCTCGTGATTGCAAAAGCTCGGAAGCAGGCGGCCCCTTGCGCTCCCATTTGCCGACCGATTTCCTTGTGAAGCGCACGACCTGCCCAGACGCCGCCACATCTGCCGAGTGCGCCCTCAGGCGCCGATCAAGCGCAACCTTGGTTGAACCTGTATGGCCGTCGAGGGCGCGCCGAAGAGGAAGCCTTGTGCCTCGGCGCAGCCCTCCCGCATGATAAAGGCATATTGCGCTTCGGTCTCCACGCCCTCTGCCACAATCGGCAGCCGGAGGCTTGTTCCCAACCCGACCACCGCCCGGACGACCGATAGTGCCGCTTCATCCTGCTCCATTGCTCCGATAAATCTCCGATCGATCTTGATTTTGTCGAAGGGAAAGGCCTGCAAGTTGCTCAGTGACGAATAGCCGGTCCCGAAATCATCCATGACAATCCGGATGCCGCGATCCTTTAGCCGCTGCAGTGTCGCGAGCGCCGATGCGCTATGTCTCAGCATCACGCTTTCCGTAACCTCCAATTCGAGCCGACTGGGTGTCAGTCCGGTGGCGGCCAGAACGCCCTCTACGGTTTCGGTGAAGTCGCGGGATTCAATCTGGATGGGAGACACATTGACGGCGATCTGGAGCTCATCCGGCCAACAAGAAGCTTCGGTGCAGGCAGTCCGTAACGCCCACTCGCCGATGCGAATTATCGACCCGGTTTCTTCCGCGATGGGAATGAACTTGTCTGGAGGCACGAATCCATGCGGGGAATGCTGCCATCGCAGCAGTGCTTCATAGCCCGTCACCCGTCGGTCGACGGTTGAGACGATGGGTTGATACACCAAGCGCAGCTCATCGTGGCTGACCGCGCGCTCAAGATCTCGCTCGATCTTTCGGCGTTCCCTTATCACGCGGTCGAGGTCGCGATCGAAGAAGCAGGCGGCACCCCGTCCAGATTGCTTGGCCTGGTACAGCGCGACGTCGGCATGGTGACGCACCTCTTCGAGCGTGGCGCCGTCGCGTGGAAATAGCGCGATGCCGATACTTGCTCCGACAGCCATCCCTCCGAATCCGACATTCATTTCTTCGGCGAACTCGCTCAAAAGCTCCGCCGCAAGCTGTCGCGCGTCGGCCTCCGTTCCGCCGCGCTGAATAATCAGGAACTCGTCTCCCCCGACCCGCGCGACAAGATCGACGTCGCGAACATTCATGCTGAGGAGTCCGGACGCTCTGCAAAGAACCTCGTCTCCCGCCGCATGTCCAAAGGTATCGTTTACCGCCTTGAATCGGTCGAGATCCAGCGCAAGCAACGCAAAGGACTCGTTCCTGAGCGCCAGATCCTCAAGAACAGCCGAGAACTTCACGCGATTAGGTAAACCGGTGAGAGGATCGTGCGTGGCCAGATGTTCGATCTGACGCTCGGCGCGCCTCCGATCGGTCAGGTCGCGAACGGCAAGGACCTGGCAAGGGCGGCCTCTATATTCGACCGTGTGCGGGGCGATTTCGACAACCAGCTCTTCGCCATTCTCACGCCTGATCAGCGCCTCAGCCGGGCGAGCGCGCGGGCCGTCGAGCGGCAAACCGTCACTCGGCGCAAGCCATTGTGCGGGATCGGTGCCGATCAGATCGGAGGAGGAACGGCCGAGCAATCGTCCAAGTTGCGCGTTGGCTTCGACGATGCGATCGCCGCTGATGATCGCGAGTCCTTCCAGCGTCGCATCCGCGATTCCGCGAAGGTCGGTCAGCAAGCGATCGAGCAGTGCCCCGCCGGAACCCAGGGCTAGAAGGGTCAATCCTGCGGCAACAATGGCTGGAACCAACCAGCCGCTGGTCTGGTCGAAGTGGGTGATCTCAACGGGCACCGGCACCAGAGTCGTCGCAGACATTGCGGTGAAGTGCAGACTCGCCACGCCAACCACCGCCAGGGATGCCGGCAGTATCAGACGGGTCCAGCCACGCAGGCGCCCGAAGGCGAGGAACGCGGCGGCAAAGGCGAGCAGCACTAACAAGTAGCCGACGCAGATCATTGGCAAATCATAGCGCACGACGGCGGGGGCGATGACGGCAGCCATTCCGGTAAAATGCATGGCGGCCACCCCCGCAGCGGCGATCAGGCCGCCGAGCGCGCCACTTTTGAAAGTCACCTCGCGACCAAGGCTCTTCAATGCACCCCAAAATAGCAGGATGGCCACCACGACGGACGAGATGGTGAGGCCCGGATCGACACCCAGAGGTGTCGGGCCATCATAGGCGAGCATCGCGATGAAATGGGTGCTCCAGACACCAATGCCTGCGGCGATGCTCGCCACCGCGATCCAGAACCACCTTCGCGAGTCCAGGCAGTCGGTCGAACGATCGAGCGACAAGAACATCGTGAAGCAGCCCAGCGATCCCACAAGCAGGGCGAGCAGGACCAAGCGCGCGTCGTGCTGCTGGCTAACGCATTCCAAAACAACGAACATGGAACCCCCTGGCGCTCGCTGCACCGGGCACCAGCGGGTATTAACAAAGTCCTAAGATTCTGCCGCTCGAACACCATATGCCGCGCATTCACGACGAACGGAGCAGAGGCACAAGCCGACGCTGCCGGCAACTTGTTCACCGGCGGCGCTACGATATGTCGGGCAGTCAGTTCTCGAGTTGGCGGACCGCGGCGCACCGGCGAGAAACCGGGCGTCGCCCAACAACAGCAATCGAGGCGCGCGGGCGCCCGGGCTGCAACGCTGGCAAACTTGGAGGCAGGGGCCATAACTGACTCATGTCGCTAGACGGATTTCCGCTACAGAGCGACGCTCAACGGTCCTTCAGCTGAATTCGGAACGTCGGCAGCGCAGAGCGATTATGCAACGCATGACCACCAGCGAAATCACGGTATTGGCTTGGGGAATCGGCCTGCTTTTCCTCTACGGCGTGCTCCACATGACCGGCCTCGAGCTAATACGCCGGGCCAAGCCAAGACAGGAAAAGCACCGGTATCTGGGACTGCTTTTTACCTTCTGGGGACTCGCAATGTTGCACCTCCTTGAGATCGCGCTAGCCGCTGTCGTTCTCGCATTCTTGGTATCTCAATCAGGAAACGGATCTCTCTCCGAAAGTTTGGGAAGCACCGCGGCAGACTATCTTTACTTTGCCGGGGTATCCTTCGCCACCCTGGGTTACACGCAGCTGGAGGCTCACGGAGCCATTCGGCTACTGGTAATGACCGTCTCCCTTAGCGGTTTTATGTTGATCACCTGGTCGGCCACATTCATCTACACAATCTGGGGCGAGAGCTTCAGAGAGTAAGGCAGTGCGGGGCCTCTCGGTCTGTGCCTCGCCAGTCGGATGCGCGAGCCTGGAACGCCTCCGCGCCAGCACTCAAACGACCCGTTTACGCCGAGAAGGTCGGCGGTTCGAGCCTGGAAGAACTCACCGTTTCAGACCGCAGGAAAACAGCATTTCGGCGCTTAATGACGGTTCGGGATCAATTCCTTCGGCAATCGCACCAGCGATAGCAAAAACCAACTATCTGCCCTTGAGTGCCGCCGCTTCCGCATTGGCATCCAGCGGCTCGCCCCGCATCATTGCCTGTGCATCCGCCATCATCGCAGCCGCTCCCGAACTTGCCTGGCGATAGGCGGTGCCTTGTCGTGCGACGCCGCCGTAAAGTCGCTCGAGGCGCCAGGCATCGCCCTCGGCACAGGCGATGCCGCCAGTCGCGCCGTTCACAAAGGTGCGGCAGAGCCTTTCCTGCCCGTCCCTGAACGTCACCCCGATGCGAACCGGGGCGTCTGCTCTCTGGGTGGAGGCGAGCTGCGTGCCAAGGACAGTTGCGATCTCGCCACGCGCGACGGCCTGCCCGTCTTCGATCGCGATCCCCGGGTCCCTCTTGGGGAAGACCAGCGGTCCGGCGATCAGCCCCGCGACCAGGCTGGCGGCGACCGCCCCT
This sequence comes from Sphingomonas suaedae, assembly GCF_007833215.1. Lineage (NCBI taxonomy): Bacteria > Pseudomonadati > Pseudomonadota > Alphaproteobacteria > Sphingomonadales > Sphingomonadaceae > Sphingomonas > Sphingomonas suaedae. The sequence goes on along the minus strand of NZ_CP042239.1, from coordinate 754,999 downwards.
ATCCAGATCGAGCGTTCCCGGCGGACAGGAGTAGGGGCGCGGAACGGCACGATCTTGACGGTTTCCGTTAGCATTTCCGTAACCGCATTGGGCAGCGGCGCGGCTTCGACCGGCGCATAGGTGGCGCGTAGCGAAGCAGTGAGGGCGCGGTGCTGATCGACCCGCTCGGCCAATGTGGAATCGGCGGCGATCGCCCGTTCGACGCGCTTTGCGGTCAGCGGGTCCACCTCGCCATCGGCATAGGCCATGAGCGTTTCTGCCGGGATTTCGTCCTTGTCGGTCATGCCGCTTCTCCCAGCCGCGCCATCAGCGCCTCGCGTCCCCGCACCAGCCGCGAGGTCAGCGTACCCATAGGAACGTCCAGGATTTCCGCCGCTTCCTTGTACGCGAAACCCTCGATCACCACGAGCGCCACGGCTTCACGTTGTTCGGGCGGCAGCATGTGCATCGCTGCGCCGACCCTGCCGAGTTCAACGGTCATTTCCTGACCGCCCGGCGCGCCGACGAATTCGCCGGCCTCGGGGGGAACGAACGTTTCGCCGCGCCGTGTCTCGGCGCGAACGGTATCGATCCACAGATTGCGCATCATCCGGTACATCCAGCTATCCAGTCTCGTTCCCGCTTCCCATTGATCGCGTTTCGCCAAGGCGCGCTCGACCGATGCCTGGAGCAGATCGTCCGCATCTGCGGCGTTGCGTGCCAGCGAATGCGCGAACCGCCGCAGGCGGGGCAAGTGGCCGAGCAATTCATCCTCGAAACGCAACTAAGCGAATTCCTCCTATTGTCGTCATGGATGAAACGGATGCCGTTGTTCGTTTCATCCAGCATGACGCGAAAAAAATGCAAGTCTACAAGGTGCAACATGCTTGGACGCGGACCTATGACCCGGATCGGTGCGATTGGCTTGACGTTGTTCGTCGCCGCTACGCCGGGGAGCGCGCAGCTGATCCCCGCGCCGCAATTGCCCGGCGTGGGCGGCGCGGTGGACCGGGTGACGGGTCTGGCGCCGCAGGTCGATCGCACGCTTTCCGACGCGCGCGCGCTGGTGCAGGCGCAGACGGCGCGGATGCGTGATCTGGTTCGTCGTCATCCCGATCGCATCGCGCTGGACGCGCGCGGCAATGCGGCGCGGGCGGGCGAGCTGATCGTGCTTGATGCAGATGCGCAGACGATCGTGGCGGCGCAAGCGCGGGGATTTGAGCTGCTCGAGCAGGTCGATCTTGCCGAGATGGCGGTTGGCTATGCCCGCTTTGCCACGCCGCGCGGCATGGCGCTCGCGAAGGCAGAAAAAAGGTTGCGCGGAATCGCGCGGGGGAAAGATGTGAGTGCGGATCAGCTTCACTTTGCGAGCGGAGCGACCGCGGCGTCTGCCCCGCGCAACATATCCGGGGTAAAGCCCTCGGGCGGCGGTGGTCGCATCGGCATCATCGATGGCGGGGTTTCCGCCCGAACGCCGGGATTGGCGCGTCAACAGGGCTTTGCCGAAGGCGCACCTCGCCCGCACGATCATGCGGCTGCAATCGCATCAATCCTGACGGGTGACGGCGTTGTGCGGGCCAGCGCGCCGCGTGCTCGGCTGTACGTGGCCGATGTCTATGGTGCGGATCCGGCGGGGGGAAATGCCACCGCCATTGCACGCGCGCTGATCTGGATGACGCGGGAGAAGGTGCCGGTTGTGGTCATCAGCCTGGTCGGCCCGCCCAATGCCCTGCTTGCGCGGATCGTGGTGGCAGCCCGCAAGCTGGGGACCGTGGTGGTCGCGGCGGTTGGGAATGACGGTCCCGCCGCCGCGCCCGCCTATCCCGCATCCTATGCCGGTGCCATTTCGGTTACCGGAGTGGACGCGCGTGGACGTCCGCTGATCGAGGCGGGCCGGGCGGCAAAGATCGATTATGCCGCGCCCGGCGCCGACCTGCTGGTGGGCGGAACAGACGGCAAGGCGAGGAAGGCGAGAGGCACGTCCTTTGCCGCGCCCTTTGTTGCTGCCCGTCTTTCGGCGCATCTGAACGGCGATGTCGGGCGCGCGATCCGCTCGCTGGATCGTGAGGCGCAGCCCGGTAACGTGCGCCGTGTGGGTCGCGGGATCCTGTGCGGCGATTGTGCGACCCGTCCCCGCTGAATTTTTTCATCGATCCCGGATTAAATCGATCCGGCCTTCCGTTCTCCCTTTGAAGCGCGTCGCAGCAGACGCGCCGCAGATGAGGAGGATGATATGAAGACCCTGTTTCTGTCGGCGGCGGTCGCCGCTCTTACGGTTTCGATTCCGGCCTCCGCGCAGCTGCTGGGCGGCGGCGGTGTGGGCGGGCAGATCGGTGGCGGTTTGGGTGGTCAGATTGGCGGGACGCTCGGGCGTCCGCTGGGCGGATCGCTCGATCGACCCGTCGATCGCCTGCGCGAACCCGTTCGCACCACCACGCGGACGACCAAAGCCACCACGCGCGCCACAAAATCGGCCAGCGGTTCGGCAAGTGCTGACCGCAACGTCGATCGCCGCACCGGCAAGGTCGACGCGTCGGGCAGCGCCAGCGGCGGCGTTGCCGGTGCGGTTGACGGAACAACCTCTGCCGCCGGTCGCAGCCAGGGCATGTCAGGCAGCGGCGGCGCGTCGGGAAGCGCCTCCGGCAACGCATCGGCCGACCTCATCGGCACCGACGATGTTCGTTCGGCCGTCCAGGGCGTACGCAGCCGGGTTGGTGCGGTGCGGGACCGCGCGACGGATACGGTCGGCCGTGCCGGTACGGTGGCCGGCGGTGCGGCCAAATCGGCGGGAAGCGCCACGGGTTCGCTGACCGGCAGCGGCTCAGCTTCCGGATCGGCCAGCGGTGGTGCCGCCTCCGGCTCGGCAAGCGGGTCGGGTTCGGGTATGCTGGCGCTGAACACGCCGGGCGTTCCCGCGATCAATCCCGGTATGCGGATCGAAGACGCTAAGGGCCGCCTGATCGGCCGGGTGTCGGAGGTGACGCGCGATGCCAGAGGCCGTATCCAGGCGATCGGCACCAAGGTGGGTAATCGCATTGCGACCCTGCCTGCCAGCAACTTCAGCGCCGATGGTGATGTCCTCGTGTCTGCAATGGGCAAGAGCGAGGTGAAGAAGGCGGCGAAGTCCGGAGACTGATCTGAGCGCTCGAACGACAATAGCGGCCGGGAAATCTCCCGGCCGCCATTGTATCCAGATCTGCCGCGATGCCAGCGCAAGGCCGATCGACGCCAGGTGTCGGATCGCCCCTGGATCGGCTGAGCGGCCGCCAGTCTTTCGGCGCGACTGGCTCTGACGGTTAAGGTCCAGCGCTCCCGAACCATGGACTTGACAACCGCCTTGAACCCTCGCAGCCCGGCACATTCCCCGCTCACAGCTAGGGGTATCGGAGCATCTGTCGCGGAAAATCCGGCCAAGACCGCTCCATTGATGCTGGACTATCTAGATTTTCTCCTTGAGTTCGCGCGGCAAATAGCCCCGCCCGTTGCGCTCAGACATTTACCCAATTATATACCGCCCGTTATGGAAACCGCTGTTGCCCAGCCCGCTAAAGGTCGCCCGCGCGAATTTTGCGTCGATGCGGCGCTTGCCGCGGCGCTTCGCGTGTTCTGGAGCAAGGGGTATGAAGGCGCCTCGCTCAACGACCTGACCGAGGCGATGGGGATCACCCGCCCCAGCCTCTACGCCGCGTTCGGCAACAAGGAAGCGTTATTCCGCAAGGCGCTCGACCTCTATCAGGAAGAGAAGCTTTGCTATGTCATCGCCGCGCTAGCGCATCCGACCGCACGCGAGGTGGCACGCCATCTATTGTGCGGGAGCATGGAGAATCAGACCAGCAAGGACGAGCCGCATGGCTGCCTTGGCGTGATCAGCTCCGTCGCATGTGGTGCGGAAGCCGAATCGATCCGCCAGGAAGTGCTTGAGCGCGGCAAGGTCGCGCGGGTGGCACTGGTCGAGCGTTTCGAACGGGCCAAGGCCGAAGGCGACCTGCCAGAAACCGCCGATGTCGAGGGTCTGACCAGCTTTCTCTACGCGATCATGCAGGGGATGGCGGTGCAGGCAGGCGCCGGTGCGACGCGCGCCGATCTGGAACGCCTGATCGATACCAGCATGGCGATGTGGCCCTCCAAATAGCCGCTTTACCCCAGTCGCGATAAAAATATATCGACCGGTATGAAATGCTGTTGACGCAGCGCAGCATGACTTATATACCGCTCAGTATAGAAGACGGGATGCGCCTGGCTTCGGCATCGAAAGGGAAACGATGCGGACAAGAATTTTTCGCAAAGGCTGATACCGGACGCTGACGTCCGGCTCTTCACGCATTTATGACCGATGGCTGTCCGGCGAGCATGTGCTTCGCCGAATGAAGCCCTGCGCATTCTCGCCAGGCAGCCTCCCGAAACCCGTTGAAAAGCGGGCGATGGCGCGCGCGCTTCGCCCGGAGGAGGCTTGCAACATGGCGTATCTGTCCTTCACCGAATTCGCTCCCGCCGCTGCTGCGGGCATCCATCCCTTCACCCCAAAAGCCCCCGAGCCCGACCCCGTTCCCGCGCGTTTCTCCGCGCTCGAATGGACGGTCGTGGCCATTGCCGAGCGCGATCCCCTGTCCAGCCTGAAGGCCCCCGGGCGGTTGGCCGTCGCGCTCGGTACCCTGTTCCCGGAACGTCCCAACCCGAAGCTTGCCGATCCGAAGCTTGAGGCGCTTCGCCGCCTCGCGGTGCTGACCTGGCACCATGGCTACCAAGTCGCCGAATCCGCCGTGCGCGCCTTCCTCGCCGCCGGCTTTACCCTTCACCAGTATGAGCTGCTTGCGCGCAGCATCGTCAGCGCACGCGCCAAGCGCGGCCGGAGCATTTCACAATGAACATGATCACTCCCATCGAGCCTGCCCCTGAAGCCCAAGCCGCTACGCCACGTCGGCGCTTTTCCGACAGGCCGTTATGGCAGCGCGCTTCGGCGATCGTTCTGCCGCTCGCCGCCGTCGGGGCCGGGGTCGGCTTGCTCGACCGCGAGGCACCTGCCATCGCCGCCCCGCCGCCGCCGACGGTGACCGTCGCCACGCCGCTCGCGCGCGACCTCACCGAATGGGACGACCATGTCGGCCGGTTCGAAGCGTCGAAGAGCGTCGAGGTTCGCCCACGCGTCTCCGGTGCGGTCACCGCCGTTCACTTTACCGACGGCGCGATCGTGCAGAAGGGCCAACTGCTCTTCACCATCGACCAGCGCCCGTTCGTCGCAGCGCTGAACGAAGCGCGCGCTGGCGTTGCCCAGGCGCAGAGCGATGTTGCGCTGGCCGAGGCGGATCTCGCGCGCGCCAGCCGCTTGCTGGCCGAGGATGCGGTGTCGAAGAGCGATCATGACCGGCTGGCAGCGCGTGTCCGTGCCGCGCGCGCATCGCTGTCGGCGGCGCAGGCGCGGGTTGGTGCGCGTGCGCTGGACGTTCAGTTCACCCAGGTTCGCGCGCCGATCACCGGCCGTATTTCCGACCGTCGCGTCGATGCGGGCAATCTCGTCTCGACCGCCGACGCGGCCGGCGGCACGCTGCTGACCACGATCAACGCGCTCGACCCGATCTACTTCACCTTCGACAGTTCCGAAGCGCTGTTTCTCAAGGCACAGCGCGAGCGGCAAAAGGGCGGCGCCGCAGCGACGCAGGTGGTGGAGATCAAGCTGCAGGACGAGGCCGACTATAGCCATACCGGCCGCGTCGATTTCACCGACAATGGCGTGAGCGCACAGTCCGGCACGATCCGCGCGCGCGCGGTCATCGCCAACCCCGATTACTTCCTGACCCCGGGAATGTTCGGCAATATGCGCTTGGCCGGAGGCCCGTCCGAGCGCGCATTGCTGGTCCCCGACGCCGCAGTGCGCACCGATCAGGCGCGCAAGATTGTCTATGTCGTCGGCAAGGACGGCGTCGTGGTCGCCAGGCCGGTCACGCCCGGCCCCCGGATCGGCGGCCTGCGCAGCATCCGCGCAGGGCTAGCGCCGACCGACAGGGTGGTGATCCAGGGGCTCCAGATGATCCAGCCCGGTGCCAAGGTCACCGAGCGGGTCGGCCGGATCGAGGTACCGCGCGGGACTGGCACGCCCGCCACAGCGCCCGTGGTCGAGCCGGCGGCGTCGCAGGCGACCCTGACCGCGCGCTGAACCGCCGCACATCAACGAAATCCGCGCCGCTCGCATCCCTGCGGGCGGCGCAAGCCGAGGCTTTGCCCGATGCGCTTCAGTCATTTCTTCATTCGCCGGCCGATCTTTGCGGCCGTGATCGCGATCCTCATCACGATCATCGGCGCATTCGCCTATTTCGGGCTGCCGGTGTCGCAATTTCCCGCCGTGGTGCCACCGACGGTGACGGTCGCCGCCAATTATCCGGGCGCGTCGGCCGAGACCGTCGCCGATACCGTGGCTGCGCCGATCGAGCAGCAGATCAACGGCGTTGACAACATGCTCTACCAGTCGTCGCAATCGACCGGCGACGGGCGGGTGACCATCACCGTCACCTTCCAGCTCGGCACCGATCTCGATACCGCGCAGGTGCTGGTACAGAACCGCGTCGCGCTGGCCGAGCCCAGCCTGCCCGAGGAAGTGCGACGGCAGGGCGTGGTCGTGCGCAAGACCTCGCCGTCCTGGCTGATGGCAATCAACGTCCTGTCGCCCGACGGGTCGCTCGATCGCGGTTACGTCTCCAACTATGCGCTGACGCAGATCAAGGACCGGCTGACTCGCGTCGAGGGGATCGGCGACGTCCAGGTGTTCGGCGCGCGCGATTATGCGATGCGGGTGTGGATCGATCCCGGTCGCACGGCGCAATTGGGCCTGACCGCCGGTGAAGTCGTCGCGGCATTGCGGGCACAGAATGTCCAGGTCGCGTCCGGCACCGTCGGGCAGCCGCCCTTTGACACCGGCGCGACGCAGCAGCTGAGCGTCGAGACGCAGGGCCGCTTCAAGACCGCCGAGGAATTTGCCGACATCATCGTCCGCACCGATGCCAGCGGCGCGATCACCCGCGTCCGCGATGTCGCGCGGGTCGAACTGGGTGCTGAGGATTATGGCGTCAACGCCTATCTCTCGGGCGACGATTCGATCATCATGGGCGTCACCCAGCGCCCCGGCACAAACGCTTTGGCGGCCGCCGAAGGCGTGAAGGCTCAGCTGGCCGAAGCCGAGCAGAGCTTTCCCAAGGGGCTGGAATACCGGATCATCTGGAACCCGACCGAGTTCATCAGCGAGTCGATGGACGCGGTGGCGATGACCCTGCTCGAAGCGGTGGTGCTGGTGGTACTGGTCATCCTCGTCTTCCTGCAAAGCTGGCGTGCCGCGATCATTCCGATCGTCGCCATCCCGGTTTCGCTGATCGGTACCTTCGCGGTGCTCGCTGCGCTCGACTATTCACTCAACACGCTGTCGATGTTCGGGCTGGTGCTCGCGATCGGCATCGTGGTCGATGACGCGATCGTTGTGGTCGAGAATGTCGAGCGCAATCTCGAGCACGGGCTGTCCCCACGCGACGCGTCGCACAGGTCGATGGACGAGGTGTCCGCGGCGCTGGTGGCGATCGTGCTGGTGCTGTGCGCGGTGTTCGTGCCGACCACCTTCCTGACCGGCATCACCGGTGAATTCTATCGCCAGTTCGCGGTGACGATCGCCAGCGCCACGATCATCTCGCTGATCCTCTCGCTCACCTTGTCGCCGGCCCTTGCCGCCCTGTTGCTTCGTCCCAAGCTGGAGACGGAACCCGAGCGTGGCTGGCGGCGCTGGATCTGGCGCGCGGGCGCCTGGTTCAACCGCCAGTTCGACCGGCTCGGCGACTGGTATGCCGGGATCACCCATCGCTTTGCCGCCGCGCCGAAACGGATGTTCGCCGTCTATGGCGGGTTGGTGCTGGCGACCGGTGCGATCTTCTGGTCGACCCCGGTCGGGTTCATCCCCGCCCAGGATCAGGGCTATGCCCTCGCTGCGATCCAGCTGCCTGCGGGCAGCTCGATCCAGGAAACCGACCGCGTGCTCAAGAAAGCCGTGAAGAAACTGCTCGAAGTGCCAGGCACCGAAGCGGCGGTGATGTTCTCCGGCTTTGACGGCGCATCGCAGACCCAGGCATCGAACGGTGCCGCCGCCTATATTACCTTCAAGCCGTTCGCCGAACGCGCAGGCACCGACCTGACCGAAGCCAATATCGTTGCGGGGATGCGCGGCGCGCTCGCCGACATCAACGAGGCACTCACCTTCGTCCTGCCGCCGCCCGCGATCCAGGGCATCGGCAATGGCGGCGGCTACCGCATGATGGTGCAGGACCGCAGCGGCGCAGGCTTCGCGGCGCTGGAACAGGCGGCCGGCGGCGTGATCGCGGAGGCGCACAAGAGCAAGGAACTCGCCAACGTCTATACGCTGTTCAACACCGCCACCCCGCGCGTCTATGCCGATATTGATCGCGCCAAGGCGGACATGCTCGGCGTCCCCGCGAGCCGTGTGTTCGAGGCGATGCAGGTCTATCTCGGCTCGTCTTACGTCAACGACTTCAACCTGCTCGGCCGCACCTTTCGCGTGACGGCTCAGGCGGACGCGCCCTATCGCGACGATCCGTCCGACATCGCGCAGCTCAAGACACGGTCGAACAGCGGCGGGATGGTGCCGATCGGCGCGGTCGCGACCTTTGAGGATCGCACTGGTCCTTATCGCGTGACGCGGTTCAACCTGTTCCCAGCGGTCGAGGTCGATGGGGACACCGCGCCGGGCTATTCGACCGGCCAGTCGCTGGCGCGAATGGAGGTCATCGCCAAGGATCTGCCGCAAGGGTTCGCAGCGGAGTGGACCGATCTTGCCTTTCAACAAAAGGCGGCGGGAAATGTCGCAGCGCTCGTGTTCCTGCTCTCGGTGGTGTTCGTCTTCCTCGTGCTGGCGGCGCAGTTCGAAAGCCTGATGCTGCCGATCTCGATCATCCTGATCGTGCCGATGACGTTGCTGGCGGCGATGCTGGGCGTGAACATTCGCGGGCTGGACAATAATATCCTGACCCAGATCGGCCTGATCGTGCTGATCGGCCTGGCAGCGAAGAACGCGATCCTGATCGTCGAATTCGCCAAACAGGCCGAGGAGCGCGGTGCCACCGCGCTTGAGGCGGCGGTCGAGGCGGCGCGCGTGCGGCTTCGTCCGATCCTGATGACCAGCTTTGCCTTCATCCTGGGCGTGCTGCCGCTGGTCACCGCATCCGGCCCCGGCTGGGAGCTGCGCCAGGCGCTGGGCACTGCGGTGTTCTACGGCATGATCGGCGTCACCGCCTTCGGCCTGGTGTTCACGCCGACCTTCTATGTCGCCTGCCGCGCGCTGGCCGACAGGGTGGGCCGCGCCCGCAGACGCGGTGCCGAATTGCAACCCGCCGAATAACCCCGAACCGAAAGGCGAAAGCCATGTATCGCACCTTGATGACGGCCGCTTCGGCACTGGCGCTCGCCGCCTGTGCAACCGGCCCAAACTATGCCGCACCCCAGACGCCGTCCGCAGCAGCCGGCAAGTTCGTGGCGGCGACCAGCCCTGCGGTCGATCCGCTCGCCCCGGTCGATAACGACTGGTGGCGGCTGTACGATGATCCCGTGCTCGACCGGCTGATCGCCGATGCGCGCGCGGCCAACACCGATATCCGCGTCGCGGTCGCGCGGCTGGACAAGGCGCGGGCATTGCTGCGCGAGGTCCGCACCGACCGCCTGCCGGACGTCGGCGTCGGTGCCGGGGCAAGCTATGGCCGCCTGCCCGAAGGCCAGCGTGGCGCGGGCGCGCCGCGCGAGGATTGGTCGATCGATGCCGGGCTCGACGTGGCGTATGAAGTCGATCTGTTCGGTCGCGTGTCGCGCGGCGTCGAGGCGGCGCGCGGCGAGATCGGTGCGGCGGAGGCCGATGTCGAGGCGGTGGGTATCGCGGTGGTCGCGGAAACCGCGCGTGCCTATGCCGATGCCGCTGCCGCCGCCGAGCGCATTGCCGTGGCCGAGCGGATCGTCGCATTGCTCGACCGATCGCTCACCCTGACCAAGCGGAGGCAGGAAGTCGGACTGACCACAGGGCTCGACACCGCCCGCATCGCCACGCTGCGCAATCAGCGCCAGGCCGATGTCCCGGCGCTCGCGGCTGCGCGCGACGCGGCGTTGTTCCGGCTGGCCACCCTAACGGGTCGCGCACCGTCCGAATTGCCGCAGATCGCGGCGCAGCGCGTCTCCACCCTGCGCCTCGAAACGCCGATCCCGGTCGGCGACGGGGCGCAGTTGCTTGCACGCCGTCCCGATATCCGTGCCGCCGAACGCCGCCTCGCCGCGGCGACGGCGCGCATCGGGGTCGCGACCGCGGACCTGTATCCGCGCATCAGCCTGGGGGCGTCGATCGGCTCCACCGGCAGCGATATCGGCGATGTGTTCGGCGGCGGTCCGCTGCGCTGGCTGCTCGGTTCGCTGATCAACTGGTCGTTCACCGACCATGCCCGTGCGCGCGCCAGGATCGCGGGGGCTGAAGCGGACACCCGGGCCGAACTGGCGACGTTTGACGGCATCGTGCTGCGCGCGCTGCAAGAAACCGAAACCGCATTATCCACCTATGCGCGGACGCTGGACCGGCGCATTGCATTGAAGGCGGCGCGTGACGCGGCCGAACGGGCGGTGCGCATCGTGCGCGCCCAGCAGCGCGAGGGCCAGGTGGATGGCCTCGTCCTGCTCGATGCGGAACGCAGCTTTGCCGAGGCCGAGGCGCAACTGGCCACTGTGGATGCCCACATCGCTTCCGCCCAGATCGATCTTTTCAAGGCGCTTGCCGGTGGGTGGCGAGATCCTACCAGCGCGTGACGGCGGCCAACTGATTAAACCCTGACGTCTTCTCATAGCGCTTGTGGGTCGAGTGCGGAGCGCCGTAGAGGATGACCGGTGGCGGAAGTGACCTGTGTGTTACTGCGTGCTTCGACGAAGCCAGGTTTCGCTCAATCACTCCTCCGGGTTCCCGCGATGGTTACGTGCGCGCAACGTGCTTACATTGCGCTCGTGCGACGCTCGCGTGATCGGATAGGCGAGCAGGATCAGGCACCCGGCCAGCCAGAGCAGCGCCGATGTGGGGACGTAGAATTCGATCAGGCTGCGCATCGCCGCGTCCGACACTGCAACGCCCGCGCCACGCGACGGCACCCCGGCCAGGGACAGCAGGACCCCGCTGAGCGCGATGCCGAGCGCGGTCGAGCATTGCTGCATGAAACTGGACGCGGCGAAGAACAGGCCGGCCTCGTGCCGTCCGGTGCGGACCGCATGATCCTCAACGACATCGGCGAGCATCGATGAGGTGTTGATCAGCGAGATCGCGATGGCCGCCCCGCTCACCGCGCCGAAGGCGAATAGCAGTGGCACCAGCACCGGATCGCCCGCCGGAAGGAACAGGTCGAAATAGGTGAGGATCACCGGCGACAGCGAGAGGCTCACGCCAAGGATGGCGAAGAGCATCGAACTCCCGCGCTTGCCGAGGCGGTTCGACATGATCGGCGCGAGCGGTGCGGCCACGGTCGCGGCGAACAGCGCGTCGAGCACCAGCACCGCGAGCTGGCGCGCGTTCAGGTCGAACAGATAGGTGTGAAAATAGAGCGCGACGGCGCTGTACAGGCCGATCGCGGTGAATTTGAGCACCCCGAACCCGAAGATTGCCAGGAAGGCGCGGTTGCGCACCGCCGTCAGCATCTCGCCCAGATGCACGCCCGCGCCACGCCGGGTGGTGCGCACCTCTGCCTGGCGCAGATAGGGTATGCGCCGATGCGTGCCGAGGCCGCAGGCGAGCATCGCCGCGAGAATCAGCGCCGAGCCGAGCAGCGCGAAGCCGGTATAGCTGTCCGGGTTGAGCTGGCCGCGCGGGAAGGCCGGCGTCGCGGCGAAGAACACCGCCAGCGAGAAGGCGCTGAAGCCATATTGACCGAGATACAGGAACCAGTAGCGCAGCGCGAATAGGCGGGTACGCTCGGCATAGCGATCGGTCAGTTCCGCCGCCATCGCCTGCGATGCGATTTCGAAGGCGCTGATCGCGATGCGGGTGAGCATCGCGGTGGCGAAAATCCACAATCCCATGCGGATATCGCTCAGTCCGGCGGGCGGGAACCAGACCAGTGCGAAGCACAGCGCGGTGGGCAGCGCGGAGGCATAGATGAACGGGTGACGGCGGCCCCAGCGGGTCCGGATGCTGTCCGACCAGCGGCCGAGCGCAGGATCGAACACGGCGTCGACGATCAGGGTCAACGCAATCGCCCCCGACACGATCGCCGCAGGAGCGCCGATCACCTGATTGTAGAAGAACATGAGATAGGCGGTGAAGGCGACGTTCTTGACGCCATTGGCGATGGCGCCGCTGCCATAGGCGATCCGCGTACCGCGACCGAGCGGCGGCGGGTCGATCCTTGGACGGGGCCCCGCCTCCATCCGTCCCGCCTCGCTCATCGACCCCTCCGTATTGGTGTTATCGTCATTAAACTTTTACGGCATTGCGCCCTTTGAACCTGCGCATATGCGAGTGAGGCTTGATTTCCAAGCACAATGACGCGCATCTAGTGGTGCGTATATCAGTTTATGCATGCGACGCGTAGGAGGAGCTTGTGACAGAGTTGAGCGGCCCGGACGCGATGATGGTGGAGGGATTTCGCTCGGCGATGCGCCGGCTCGCGGCGAGCGTGCACGTCGCGACGGCGCGCGATGCCACCGGGTGCCATGGCATGACGGTCACCGCCGCATGCTCGCTGAGCGTCGAGCCGGCGGCGATGGTCGTGTGCATCAACCGGTCGGCACGTGCCCATGCGGCGATGATCGAAACCGGTCGGCTCTGCCTCAACCTGCTGAGTGCGGGAGAAGAAGAACTCGCGGCGCGCTTCGCCGGCGGGACGGGTGAGATCGGACTCGCACGATTCGATCCGGCACGCTGGTCGCTCGACGCCCCCGCCGGCCCGTCCTTCGTGAATGCGCTCGCGTCGATCGACCTGAGCGTGGAGTCGAACCAGGACTTTGGCACGCACACGATTTTCGCCTGCGCGGTCGATGCCGTCCGGCTGGGCGGCGAGCGGCCGGCGCTGCTCTACGCCAACCGGCGCTACGGCGCCCTCCTGCCCTGACGCCCTGCAACCTGGAGATCGAGTTATGACTGCCTCACGCGGCCTCGCCTTTGCCAAGCTCTTCGTGACCGATCTCGACCGGTCGGCCGAATTCTATCGTGCGGGACTGGGCCTCGAACCCGCACAACGCTTTGCGACCCCGGAGTTCGACGAACTGGTGCTGCGTGCCCGCGACGGGGGCGGCAGCCTGGTTCTGTGCCGGTGGAAGGATGGCCGCGCACTGGATCGCGGCAATGCGCATGGTCCGGTCGGCTTTGTCGTCGGCGATGTCGACTCGACCTATGCGGCGTGCTGCGCGGCCGGGGCGGCGGCGCTGTTTCCGCCCTCAGCCTATGGGCCAGCACGCGTCGCCATCTTCCGCGATCCCGACGGCCATTCGGTCGAGATCCTGAACCCCGGCGGCGCTGCACCCCAGACGAAATGACGATCGCACTAGAACACATCGGCAATTTCACGCGTGCGCGCGTCGATGCGCTGGGAATCGTGTTGACACACTCTTTTAGTCCACCTTATTCTCGCTTGTGACATACGCACTAACAAACGGTGAGGAGCCTCGAAAATGACCTATGCGAACGGTCGCATCATTCACGATGCGGACAGCCACACGATGGAAACGGGCGACTGGCTGGCGCCTTATCTGGATCCCAGTCTCGTCGAGTCGCTCGGCTCGCTCTACGGCGATGCAACGACCGGACAGCGCATCCTGTCGGTCATCGAACAGGCCCGCGCCCGCAAGAACGACGCCGCCGCCGATGCCGAGGCGCGCGAGAATATCATCGCCGGTACCAAGGGCTGGGGCGGCTATGGCGCGTTCGACACCGAAGAGCGGGTACGTGCGCTCGACGCGCTCGGTTTCGAATCTCAGCTCGTGTTCCCGACCTTCGGCCTGGGGCTGGTGCGTCGCGCCAAGGATGAGGATACGCTGTACAAGGCCGCGCACGCGCTCAACTGCGCCCAGGCCGCTTTCTGCGCTGCCGACCCCCGGCTGATCTACATTGCCTTCATTCCGCTCGACAATCCGGACCGCGCGATGGACCTGCTCGACAAGGCGATCGAACAGGGCGCGGGCGCGGTGCTGTTGCCGTCGAACGCCCCGGCGGGCGAACGTTCGCCCGGTCACACCGTCCATGATCCGTTCTGGGCGAAGCTGGAGGCGGAGGACATTCCCTTCACGCTGCATATCGGCCCGGGCACGTTCATGCAGCCCAAGGCATTCCACAACAACGGTCGCGAGCGCGCGCCCGACCTGCATGGCGGCGGCGAGAATCTGCGGTTCGGCGACTATCCGTGCCTTGGCTACGCACCGCAAATGTTTATCACCGCGCTGGTCTATGACGGCGTCTTCGATCGCTTCCCCGCGCTGCGCGGCGCGGTGGTCGAGTGCGGCGCGGGCTGGGTGCCGGAATTCCTGCGCCAGCTCGACGGCGGGCTGCGCTCGTTCGGCAAGACCGACCCCTATCTCCAGGCGATGAAGCTCAAGCCGTCGGACTATGTACGCCGCGCGATGAAATTCACCCCCTTCCCGTCCGAAGATGTCGGCCGGATGATCCGCGATGCGGGCGCCGAGCTGTTCCTGTTCTCGAGCGATTATCCGCACCCCGAGGGGACGAAGGATCCGATCGGCCGCTTCGAGGCGACGATGGAGGGCATCGACGAGGAATCGAAGGACGCCTTCTATCGCCGCAATTACGAGGCGCTGATGAACATACCGGCCGCCGCCGAGGCGATCGCCGCAGAATAAGCCGCACGCGGCTCAACCAAAACACCCACTCCCGGGTGCTTCCCTTGGCTCCGGCACATCGCTGCCGGAGCCTTTTTTCAGTGCGCGTCGATGGTTGCCAGCGACCTGTCGCTTGCCCTAGCAACGCAGCCATGGAGCAACAGGAGGCGGTCCCGCAGAAGCGCAAGCGTTCGGGCGACCGGATCAGCGAGATCGTCGATCTCGCCGAAGCGCAGATTCTGGCGACGGGCACCCTGCCGCTGTCGATCCAGGCGATCGCCGATGCGATGGGGTCGAGCCGCGCGCTCGTCTATGCCTATTTTTCCGACCAGAATGCGTTGATCGACGCGGTGCTGCTGCGCGCGATCGAGCGGCTCGACGAGGCCGGGTTCACCGTCGCCTGCCGCACCGGCGATGCCGCCGGGCGCCTGGTCGCGGCGACGTCGATCTACCTCGATCACGTCGTCGAACATGGCCCGGTGCTCCATTATATCGGGCGCGAGGTGCCGCGCACGGTGACGTTGCCGGAGGCGGTACGCAGCTATCGTGCGACGACGATCCACAGCCTGGCAGGCGCGCTGAAGCGCGAACTGTCGCTCCCGCCGCGCGAAGCGCTGATCATGGTCGAACTGCTGGGGGCGATCCCCGAAGAACTAGCGCGGCTGGTCCGACGTGGCGAGCTGTCGTGCGAGGACGCGCATGCGACGAACCGGCGCCTCGTCCTTGCCGGGATCGATTCGCTCAGACCGACGGGGCTTTAGGTCCGGCGCCGCGCGCGCTCAGGCTTTCGTTACTGCGCGCGCCGGCCATCACCAGCGCCAGGCAAATCCGCTCGACATCGGCAAAGGAATCCCGCCCGGCGGCGATCAGTCCGCCTGCGCGGAGGCAGACCGCAGTCAGCGCGGCGGTGGAGGCATTGGCCAATGAGCGCTCCATCGCAAACCGGTCGGACAGCGATCGCAGGATCGGCTCGCGCGCGACCGCCGCCGCCTCGGCGCGTTCGGCGCGAAGGCCCTCGCGGATTTCAGGCGTGCGGAGCAACAGCTGCAGCAAGGTACCGCGTGCCTTGGCCTGGTGGAGATAGGTCACGGTGGAGATGACGATGCTGGCGAGCCGATCCTCGCCGCGCGCGACGACCGACTGGCGACGCTCCTCGACCTCGGCAATCTCGCGCCGCGCCAGCGCAAGCAGAAGATCCGTCCGGCCCGGAAAGCAGTTATGCGCCTGCGCCTCGCTGATCCCGATCTGGCGTGCGAGACGTTTCAGCGTCACTTCGGCCACGCCCGTTTCAAGCGCCATCGCCGCCGCAGCATCGAGCAGCTCGGTTCGGCGGTCGGCGCGCGAACGGCGCGAACGCGGGCGCCGCGCCATCGCGCGCCCGGCGCCCAGCACCAGCTGCTCGTCCACCCCCTCGGGCGCCGGGTTGAGCGGCGTGCGCGGCGGCCGTGCGGCGGCCGATCGCATCCAGTAGCTGCGTTCGGGCCGCGGAATCCCGAGGCGATCGCAGATCTTGGCGATGCCGTTCGCGCTCAGGCCGAACCGGGCGGCAACCGTGGCGAGCGGCTCCGACCAGACCAGCGCATAGAGTTCGTCGCGCGTAATGGTGCGGCCGGAACCGGGCTTGCCGCCCTGCTGATGCTCATTCCCCATCCCCGCTGGATAGCGGAGCGACGGCCGTTGCGAAAGGGCAGCGGCGCATCCTTCGCAGTTGAACCGCCGTCCGGGGATACCGAAAACTCGAAAAATATAGTGGTGCGCGTGAAAATATCCTTGACCCTGTATTCAATGCAGGCATGTTGCCGGGCAAGCAGCCCATCAAGGGCGCATCGGATCGGGAGGGATTGTCATGAAAGCATCGCGTTTCACGTTGCTCGGCGCCGCGAGCATGTTCGCCACCGCGGCCATGCCGACCTGGGCGGCGGAACCGGCCGAACCCGTTGCGGCTGCGCAGGAGTCGGCAGAGACTGCCCGTGCCGACGATGATGCTACGACCGCCGAGATCGTGGTCACCGCAACGCGCCGCGCGACCAGCGTCACCGATGTGCCGATCGCGATTTCCGCGGTCGGCGAAGAAGCGTTGCGCAATTCGGGCGCATCCGACATCCGCCAGCTCAATCAGCTTGCGCCGTCGTTGCTCGTCTCTTCTACTGGTTCTGAAGCCAATACATCGGCACGTATTCGCGGTGTCGGCACGGTCGGCGACAATGCCGGACTGGAAAGCTCGGTCGCGATCTTTGTCGACGGCGTCTATCGCTCGCGCACCGGCGTCGGGATGAACGAACTGGGCGAAGTCGAGCGGGTCGAGGTGCTGCGCGGACCGCAGGGCACGCTGTTCGGCCGTAACGCATCGGCCGGCCTGATCCATGTGATCACCAAGGCGCCCGAGTTCGACTTTCGCGGCTATGCCTACGCGTCCTACGGCAATTACGATTATGCCCGCTTCGAAGGCGGCGTAACCGGCCCACTGACCTCGACGATCGCGGCCAAGCTGGAGGCGGTGTATGAGAGCCGCGACGGCTATTATCTCGATGTCACCTCGGGCGATCGGATCAACACCCGCGACCGTTACCTGATCCGGGGCCAGCTGCTGTTCGAACCCGGTGCCGACCTGTCGGTCCGGGTCATCGGCGATTATACCAAGCGGACCGAGGCGTGCTGCGCGGCGGTCTTCGCGACCGACGCGATCGCGCCGGGTAATTCGGCGACGCTCAATCCGGCGGCGAACCCGCTGGTCGGCATCCTCGATCTGCTCGCGCCGGGCGACTATACCGATCTCTATCCCAGCCTCGACGATCCCTATTCACGTCGCGCGTCACTCTCGCCCGGCCGTGGCTTTGGCGGCGAAACCAAGGATTATGGCGGGTCGGTCGAGATCAACTGGAACCCCGGCAATCTCTCGCTCACCTCGGTCACCGCCTATCGCGAATTCTCGAACACGCAGGCGGCGGATGCGGATTACAGCCTGGTCGACCTGCTCCACATCGACGGTACCGGCGGGGGCCGGCGCTTCCACACCTTCTCGCAGGAGCTGCGGCTCCAAGGCAGCGCGTTCGACGATAAGCTCGACTGGCTGGTCGGCGGCTATTATTCGAGCGAGATCCTGAATACCGGTTCGGGCCTGAAGTTTGGCAGCCAGTACGGCCAGTTCTCGGCGTGCCGCGTGGTCTCGTCGATCAGCGCCGCGTTCATCTCCGCAGCGGCGCCGGGCTGCCTGACCGCAACCGGCCGCGCCGTGCTGGGCGGCAATCTCTCGCCCACGGTGCGCGCGCTCGACCTGCTGAGCCAAGTCGCCGATGTCGGCGACGAAGGCACGCGCTATCGCCAGAAAAGCG
Source organism: Sphingomonas suaedae (assembly GCF_007833215.1). NCBI lineage: Bacteria > Pseudomonadati > Pseudomonadota > Alphaproteobacteria > Sphingomonadales > Sphingomonadaceae > Sphingomonas > Sphingomonas suaedae. The sequence continues at coordinate 736,859 of NZ_CP042239.1, read as the reverse complement.
ACAGTCTGGCCGGGTTTACGCACAACATCTTCCACGTCACCGATACGCTCGATCTGACGCTGGGGCTGCGCTACACGCGTGAGATCAAGGAACTCGGCGCGACGCTCGACAATTCCAACATCTATTGTCCGCAGATCCGAGCACTGGTCGGCAATGCCTCGGGCATCACGACGCTCGGCTGCCTCGGAAACTCGTCTTCGGAAATCAACGCCTTCGGCCTGTCCGACCGGATCGAGGAAGACGAGTGGACCGGAACCGCGGTCCTTTCGTGGAAGCCGACGCCCGATCTGTTGCTCTATGGCAGCTACTCGCGCGGCTACAAGGCGGGCGGCTTCAACCTCGATCGCGGGGCGCTCGGCTCTCCCAACACGGTCGTCGGGCCGGCGGATGTAGTGAAGCTGCGCTTCGACCCCGAAAAGGTCACCGCCTATGAATTCGGTGTCAAATATTCGCGGCCGCAATTCACGCTGTCGGCCGCAGCCTTCCGCTCCGAGTTCGAGAATTTCCAGCTCAACACCTTCGACGGCACCAAATATATCGTCGAGACGATCAATGGCTGCGGGACGGATTTGGGCGGAGCGGATCGCGACACCAACCCCGCAACCGGTGCGTGCAACCCGGACGACGTGAAGGCTGGCGTCATCGCGCAGGGGATCGAGCTGGAGGCGAGCCTGCGCCCCGCGCGCAACTTCAATGTCGGGCTGGGCCTCACCTATACCGACACCCGCTATGCCGATAATCTGGTCGGCAGCGCCGCCGGCACGCCGCTCAGCACTGCGCTCCGCCGCCTGCCGGGCGAGCGGATCTCGAATGCACCGGCCTATGTCATCACCAATTCGGTGAGCTGGACCCCGGAGATCGGGTCGAGCGGCCTGTCGGCGCTGTTCTTCGTCAACGCCCGGACCAGCAGCGATTACAACACGGGCTCCAGCCTGGGCGACAACAAGATCCAGGACGGCTACACGATCATGAACGCGCGCATCGGCCTGCGAGGTAAGGACGAGCGCTGGGCGATCGAACTGTGGGCGCAAAATCTGCTGAATACCGACTATACGCAGGTGATCTTCGACAGCGCGCTTCAGAATACCTTCTCGGCATATCTTTCGGAACCGCGTACCTATGGACTTACCCTTCGCGGACGCTTTTAAGCGGCACATCGGCGGCGGCGGTACGGGCTCACTGCGCTGCGCGAGCAGTGGGACCAGGTCCTCAACGGTTCATGGCGCTGTACCGCTTCAGCCGGAATAGCTGGATGGCTGAAGCGATACTGGGCCTAACCACGAAGGCGTGGCTGGCGCTGTCGACCGCTCTCAGGGTTGCCCGTTGACCTTGTGAATGTTCGGGAAATGGGCGCATTCCAGTCAACGTCGCCGTCCTCTCCGGCGCAGCCACAGCATCCAACCGGTACCGACCAGCGCGGCCGTGATCAGCCCGCCGAAAAACACGATCCAGCGCCCGATAGCGCCGAACGCCTTGCCCGAATGCAGCGGATATTGCCATGCGAAGAACAGGTCGGCGCCGCTGGTCCCATTGTCGTGCCGACGCGCGAGGATGCGGCCATCGGTCATCGCGACATAGGTCCACAGCCGCCCCTGATCATCGGGATCGCGCGCGTCGAACGTCCGCACCGCATAGGCTGCATGGTCCGCAAGGATGCGCACGCTGTGCAATTGCGCCCGGTCCTTTGTCACCGCCGCGATGGCGGTCTCGATCGGGACCGGCGTCGCGGGCGGGTCGCGATCGGGCCAATGTTCGTGCAGCCGCCCTGTCACCGGCGACACCAGCGCCACGGCATGACGACTGTCCTCGGGCCAGGCCAGGGTAACGCCGGTCAACGCCAGCACGAGGGTGACCGGCCACCACCGCATGCCCGGCGCGCGGTGCCAGTCGAACAGCCGGCGCAGACTCCCCGGCTTCCCCGCAACCGCAAAGGCCGCGCGCCAGCGGGCGAGCTTTGGGACCGCCAGCCACAACGCGATGGCATGATCGATCAGCCAGGCGAGCGATACCAGCCCGAGGAACCAGGTCATCCACGGCCCGGCGAGCAGGTCGATATGCAAGCCGTACAGGATATTCATCGCATGCCGCCGGTCGAACGACAGCGCTCCGCTCTCGCGCCAGCCAAGCGTGCGCCCGTCACGCGGATCGGCAAAGACTTCCACAGGCCGCGGGGAGCCATCAACCGGCGCACGGCCCAGCATCCAGATCGTCCCGCGTGGATGCGATGGCATCAGGATATTGCTCGCGGCAAAGCCCGGCACCGCCACCTCTGCGCGCTTCACCGCCACGTCGAGCGGTGCATGCGCTGCCATTGCGACCGGAATCGTCCGCAGATCGGGATTCAGCCAGCTATCGATCTCGTCATAGAAGGTGATCGCCGAACCGGTCACCGCGAGCAGCAGCAGCCACAATCCACCCAATATGCCGAACCAGCGGTGCCACACCCGCGCGAACGGCCGCCATCGCCGCCTTTCCTGCGTCGATGGCGGCGCGGACATCAGTAGCGGAACGAGATGCCGAGACGGATGTTGCGGCCCGGCTCGGGCAAGCCCTGGACGATCGCATAATCGGGCAGGCCGAGCTGGCTGTAGTCGCCGACGCTGGCGTGCGCGCGATATTGCTTGTCGAACAGGTTATAGACCGCCGCCTGAAGCTCGACCGTCTCGGTCCCGAACGGCCGCCAGGTGCCGTAGAGATCGACGACCGAATAGCCGGGCTTGTCGATGAACTGGGTGTCCGCGATCCAGCCGAGCTGCTGCTCGCGGAACAGCACCTCGACATTGTTCAGATCTTCATAGCGGGTGAACGTCGCGCGCAGCGACAGCGATGACGAAGGCTCATAGACCGCGCTGACCGCCCAATTGTCGCCGACCGAATTGCCCAGCGCGATCTGCTCATACCCCTCAATCATCCGGCCATTGAGACGCGAGTCATAATGGTTGAAATAGCCGTCGATCGAGAAGGGGCCCATCCTGTATCCCGCGCGTAGCTCGAAGCCCTCCGCATTGAATGTGCCGACATTCTCGTAATAGGTCGAGGATTGCGGCGCCGGGCCGCTGCCCAGTTGATCGAGCACCACGTCGCGGATGCGGGTGTGATAATAGACGACCGAGGCGAAAATGCCGTCGCGGTTATATTTCACCCCGCCTTCGATATTCTCGACCCGCTCCGGGCGCAGGGTCGGCGAGAGCGAGATGCGGCCCGGGCGCTGCTCGAGCACGAAGGCGTCGCCGATCTCCTTGCCGCGAAACGCCTCCGCATAGCCAGCATTGAGCGACAGACCCGGGGCGACGTCGAGCGTTGCACCGCCGTTGATGCTGACCCCGTCGCTGTCGATCCCGGTGCGGTAGGTGACCTGGTCGAGATCATAGGCGTCGTAGCGCGCACCGAAGCTGAGCAGCAGCGGTTCGATCACGCGCCAGCGGTCCTGGATATAGACGCCCATCAACGATCCGCGCTCTTCGAACCGGCCGATATTCGGGTCCCATGCCCAGGGCTGCCAGGCCGCTGCGTTAGCCAGATACTGGCTCATCACCCGGTCCGACCGATGCTCGGCGCCGACCGTGACATCATGCCCGCCGGTGCGGATGCGCGCGCGCGCGTCGAAGCCCCAGCTTTCGATCTCCGCACCGTACAGCCCCCAACGGTCATAGCGGTCCTGGGTGAAATCGGATCGCGTCCAGTATCCGGTCGTTTCGAGGTCGATGCCCGCCCCGGTCTTCAGCCCATAATTGGCGATGGCGGTCTTGCGCTTGCCCTCGACCGGGAACAGCCGGTCGCCGGCCAGGACCGGCCAGTTGGGACGCTGACCAAACTCGCCCTCTTCGTCGCGCTGCTCATAGCTCAGCGTGAAGCGATGCCCGCCACCGAGCTCGCCGCCGAACTTGACGAAGCCGAGCTGCTGGGTCGCGCCGGTGCCCCGCAGCGTGACGCCATTGCCGTCGCGGAAATCGTCGCGATCGACATGGACGAAGGACGCAAGCACGCCGATGTCGCCGGTCAACCGCGCATAGGCGGTGCCCGACAGCTTGTATCCGTCATTGCTGAACCAGCCGCCCTTGGCGATCGCGCCAAAGTCGCGCCCGTCGCGCAACAGGTCGGTCGGATCGACGGTCACGAAGCGGATCGCGCCCCCGATGGCGCCGAAGCCCGCCGTCGCCTCACCCGCGCCCGCCTGAACCTCCACCGTCTTTAGCAATTCGGGCTCGATGCTGACGCGGCCGACATGGTGGAACAGCGTGCCGTGCTGCGGCGCTCCGTCGATCGTCACGTTGAGCAGCGAATCCTCAAGGCCGCGCACATAGATTTTCTGCGCGATGCCGAGCGATCCGCCGACCGCCACCGAAGGCACGTTGCGAAACAGGTCGGACAGGTCGTTGGCTTGGCTTGCCTGGATATCCTTACGATCGAGCGCGACGTCGGTGAGCGCGCCCACGACGACGATGACTTCATCATCATCCTGCGACGCCACCGGGCCTGACCCCTCCTGGGCGCATGCGTGTGACGACATAGCAAAGATGGCGGTGCTGAACAGCAGCACCGCTCGCGCGGTTTGAAGCGTCATCCGAATTCCCCGATTGTTTCGCGGAGCGCTTAAAAGCTATTGCGACTTACTGTCAACAAAGTTTGGCGGGCGTACGCCCTTCGCCAATATGTTTCCGTGCCCGGGTTGGAGTACCTGTCAGGTGTCTGGCTGCCGTGCGAGAATCCGCTGGATTCGCACTTTAAGCCGGCGCCCGTAATTCTCGTGTGCGACCAGAGCTAGGCGGCGGGCTTGTCTTCGTTGCGCGCCAAGGTGGCGGCCAGCCCCCACCCCGCCAGGGCGATCCCACCGAGCCAAAGCATGAACGCCGCTGACTCGCCGAGCAGCGCACAGGCCAGGCCAGGCATGATCGTCGCGATCACCAGCAGCCAGCGGCGGCCCGAGGACATGCCGCCCGGCTCTCCCGCAGCGCGGCGCCGCTTGGGGTCGCCGACGCACAGGAGCGCGACGGGGATCGCGGCGAGGGCGACGGCCGCCAGGGCAAGATAGATGCTTGTCATGCCTGTACCATATCGAGCGTCGGCGCAGTAACGGCGCGTTCGCGCGGCAACGCCTTCCAGCAATTATGGATGAGCCAGGCGCCGGCGACTGCGAAAGCAAGGTCCAGTCCGGCGATGATCGGCTGGCCGACTGCCACCGCCTCGGCCCAGCCCGGCCCGCCGGCGGCGAACAGGCGCAGCAGCGGGAGGGTCAGCATGATCGCGCCAGTACCCGCCTTCAGCAGCCAGGTCAGGCGATCATTTTCGCGCGCGAAGATGCCTGCGAGGATGGCGGCCGCCGACGCGATTAGAAATGCCGTAGGGGTCCAGAAGACTGCGGCGTCGAACGGCATTGCGATCAAAAACGCGGCGGCCGAAGCGACGAGCCCGAACGGCAAGCCGAACCCGACAACCGTCAGCGTCCGTTCGAGCCAGGCGAGCGAGCGCGCATCCTGGCGGCGTCGGACGACCCACAGTCGCATGCCGGTATAGGTGACATAGGACATGGCAAAGCCGAGCCCGAACCAGATCGCCTTGGACAACATTCCCGCGAAATTTCCGAAATGCAGCGGGCCCATGATCCCGACCAGCGTCCCACCCGCCGATGGCCGCGTCCCGACATTCGGTTTCTCGCGCACGAACTCGGCAGTCGCGCCCTTGTAAAGCAACGCGATCGGCTCGACGTCGCCGGACCGGGGGTTGTGATAGCTGGTAACGGTCGCGTCACCTCGGCCGAAATTCTCGATCGCGAGGAAGGTCGGAGCCTCTCCGGAGCGACGGATCGCATCGGCCGTGATCCGGTCGAGATTGCCGATCGCAACCGGGCGTGGATCGGCCGGCCCGGGATTGCCGAACACTGCGTCGCTCAGCGCCTCGACGTCGCCGCTGAACGCCGCCATCGCCACCACCGGAACCCCGATTGTCCCGAAGAAGGAGAAAAAGCTGCCGGTGAACGCCAGTACGAAGGCGAAGGGCAGGCTCCAGGTGCCAGCAACGCTATGCTTGTCGCGATTGACCAGCACCGGGCTCGCGCGGCGACGCAGCGTGAAGATGTCCTTGAACAAATGGCGGTGGATCAACAGGCCGGAGATCGCCGCCACCAGCATCGCCAGACCCAGAATGCCGGTGAGCAGCAATCCCCAGGGATTGGGCACATGTAGCCGGACATGGGTGTCGACGAGGAAATGGCTGAGCGCATCGTCGTTGCGCGGACCGAAAATGTCATCGACATTCCCCACGACGGTACGCAGCAGTCGGCCCTTATTGTCGAGCTGAAAATAGTACCCGCCTTCCGTCGGCGCGCCGTCCGCGCCCGTTTCATGACGATGAAAGAAGACGCCGAGACCGTGATCGCCGATCTCGAAAAGATTTACCGCCTCATGATATTCAGTCGGCGTTTGCTCGGTCAGGCGGCGGATCGTGGCGTCGATCGGCTGCTCGAATGACGATTTGGTCGCGACATGCCCCGCCGACCAGGCGCCGATCTCGTGCGCGAAGACGGCCGCAGTGCCCGTGAGCACCACCGCATAGAGCAGCAGGCCGAGCAGGATGCCGGACCAGCCGTGCACCGCGACCATCGCCTTGGTCTCATCCTTCTTGAGATGGATCATCGGACAGCCTCCACTGTGGGCGCAGCGCCCATGAAACGCGAGGCGACCAGCCCGCCATGAACCAGAAACAATGCTGCCGCGACCAACGCCGCCCGCATCAGGCTGCGGTCAAGGCAGGCGTGAAAGAACAGGGTCGCCCAGATCAACGGCGCGAACACCAGCGGAAATGCAAGATTGTCGATCCCCGCCGCGCCGCGCGGCAACCACAGCGGCATACCTGCCAGCAACGTAAGCGTGACCAGGATGGCACCGGGCCCGGCGAGCAGAATTCGCCCCCAGCGGCGCGGGCGGCGGGCGGCATTGGTGTCGATGGCGTCACGCATGACCGGCGGATACGAAGACCGCGTCGCAATAGCAAGCGGAATGCTATTGCTAATCCTTCTCAATAATATAGGAGGCGCCGCGTCACGAATTGAGCAGAGGGTGGGCAAGATGGCCAAACTGATCGTTGCGGCGACCGTCGCGAGTGTGTTGCTGAGTCAGGCCGCGCGGGCCGAAGAGGTCGAGGCGACCGACGACACCCAAGAGATCGTCATCACCGGCACCAATGCCGGCTCCAAGACCGAGACGCCGCTGGTAGAGCTCCCCCAGCCGCTGACGATCATCTCCGACGAGCAATATCTGTCGCAGGGCGCGATCAGCATCAGCGATACGGTAAAATACGCCGCCGGCGTCCTCGCCAATCCCTATGGTCGCGACACCCGCGTCGACGGATTCAACGTGCGCGGCATCAACGCGTTGCAATTCCGCGACGGGATGCGCGACATCTTTTCCTACTATGCCAGCATCACGTCCGACCCTTACAACTTTTCGCGCGTCGAAATCGTGCGCGGCCCGGCGTCGGTGCTGTTCGGACAGGGCTCGATCGGCGGCCTCGTCAATCTTGTGTCGAAGACCCCGGAGTTCCGCACGGGCGGCGAGCTGAACCTTGTCTATGGCAGCCATGACCGAAAGGAAGCGCTTGGCGACGTCAATCTTGCGCTGACTGACAGTCTCGCAATTCGCGCGGTGGCGCGCGTCCGCGACGCCGACACCTATGTCGATCACGTCCCCGACGATCGCGTGATGTTCGCGCCGTCGATCCGCTGGCAGCCGACGCCGAACACCGACATCATCCTGACCGGCCTCTATCAGGAGGACGATACCGGATCGACCTCACAGTTCCTGCCCATAGTCGGCACGTTCAGCCCGAATCCGGCCAACCCGGATGGCCAGCTCGATCGCTATACTTTTGTCGGCAAGCCCGGCTGGGACCGCTATGCGGGGCGCTCGCTGCAGGGTGGCGGTTCGCTGACCCACCGGTTCAGCGACACTATCCGGGTCAGCCTGAAGGCGCGCTATATCGACAGCGATCTCGAATATTTCACCCACTATGCCGACAGCTACACCAATCCGACCGATCCATTCGCGGTCTATGGAACCGACGGGCGGACGATCGGCCTCTATGCCGATGCGAGCGACGCGACGATGAACGTGTTTTCGACCGACAATAATGTCGAGTTCAAGTTCAACACCGGAACCGCGATCGAACATACGCTGCTGGTCGGCCTCGACTATAGCTGGAACAAGGTCGGCAAGCGCGGCGTGTTCGGCTTCGAAACGATCGACCTGTACGATATCGATCGTGATGCGCTGCTGACCTATGATCCCAGCGGCCCGTTCACCTATGACTCCCAAAAGCAGCTGGGCGTCTATGTGCAGGATCAGATCCGGCTGTTCGACCGCGTGTCGGTCATCCTCGGCGCGCGCCGCGATCATGTGAAGAATTCGTCCGGCCAGACCGACAATGCGACCACCTTCCGCGCGGGCATCATTGGCAAGGTTGCAGCAGGCATCTCGCCCTTCTTCAGCTATACTGAAAGCTTTCTGCCGATCGCTGGCCGTCTGACCGGCCCAGGCGGCGCCCTTGGCGACAACTTCACGCCGCAGACCGGTACCCAGTTCGAGCTCGGCGCCAAATGGCAACCCAGTTCCGCGACATTGGTCACCGTCACCGGCTTCCATATCAAGGAGCGCAACCGCGTCCTCTATCTCGCCAACAACGTCACGACCCAGTCGGGCGAGCTGACGACCAAGGGGATCGAATTCGAGGCAAGCCACAGCCTGCCCGGCAATTTCGAACTGCTGCTCAACTATGGCTATAGCGAGCTGGAATCGGAGGTGAACACCGGCCTCGACTATATGCCGCGCCATACCGCGTCGGCCTGGTCGGCCAAGAGCTTCCCCGTCACGAGCGGCGCGCAGCTGCGGCTCGGTGCGGGCGTTGTCTATAGCAGCGAGAGCAAATCGACCGGGCCGGTCGACCCCTACGGCCTGAATCCCGCGATTCCCGCAGGCACGCTGTACACGGTCGTCACCCCGGCACGGACAACGGTCGATGCGCTCGCCGAGCTGAGCTGGGACAAGTGGCGCGTCGCACTCAATGCCACCAACCTTTTCGACGATCAGGGTTATGCATCCTGCCTCGCACGCGGCGACTGTTTCGTAGCCGCCCCGCGCAATGTGATGGCCACGGTCGGCTTTCGATTTTGAGATCTCGACCTGATCGCTTCCTCCCGGGAACCCGCTGGCATCAGACCCTGCCAGCGGACTCGCTATCAGCGTTCGAGATGGTTAGGCATCGGTTACCGGATGCAACTAGACAGCGACGGCTTTTAGCGCTTCCTATCTTGCGCCGGAAGGACTGTAATTGGCACGCTTTGGTGACAGGCAAACTATCCTTTCACCAACCGAACCGCTTGTGAGCCGCTTTTCGTTTGCCCCGTAGCCGGTCGCAAACTCCGAGATCTGGCTGGGCCAATGATCGATCAGCGTTGCTCGGCATTCCGATCCCTCACAGATCGGCTCAGCTCCCGATTGAACACCAGGAGGCCTGAGCCGGACGAACGCGCAGCTGCGGCTTCAGACTGATCAAGGCAACGCCCGCGACGATCATGACGGCCGCGCGTTCCAGGCCGCAGCCGGTGGCGTCAACACCATAGTCAGCGCCGCGGCTTCAATCCTATCGGTTTCATCCCCTGCCCCCTGTCTGCCAAGCTACTCGCACCCTACGCCATCGCCGTCACGGTCGAGATGGCGCGCATATCCGCGGTCTCCGATCCGGACCGGTGCCGCACACCGGCGGCGCGTGCCGCAGCGCAATTGGGGTAATAGACCTCACTGGAGGAGGAACGCCGGACCCGTGCCGCTGCGCCGCCCAGTTTCGGGCGATGACAGTGCCGAGTCCCGGCTTTGCGGTCCATGTGGCAACCATTGGCATCGGTCCCGCCCGAATGGCCGGCAAGCCCCATCAACAGGATCAACGTTGCCCCAAACACGCTCGCCCCCACTATGTCGGGTCGCGATGCTGAGCCGGACACCTGTCAGCGTCAAGGCGACTGCCAGCGATGCCACCATTTTGGACCAGATTCCTTGGCTCGCGCCCGCAGCGCGGATCCTAGTGGACCGCTCCGGCGGGTGCCTGGGTTTCAAGCTGACGGATTCGATCGATAATCCGCAGATAGACCGAATGGCCCCGCATCTCGCCCCGGGCGAGCAATTCGTCCGCGCGCTGCGCGGCGACAAACCATGCCTGATCGCCATGCTGCTTCAGCAGCAAATTGGCGCAGGCCCAGATCTCGCGGTCATCGATCACCCCGTGATCCTACACCACAAATCCGCCATGGCCAGCGCGCAGCAGCGCGGCTCGTGCCTAATGCGCGCCGGCTTGGGGAGGGCGGCGGCGCACCAGCGCCAGATTGCGGGCCAGCGCGGCATAGAAATAGTCGGTGAGTTCGGCTTCATTTTCGGGCGACAAGCGTACATCGTCGCGGCCGAGTTGCTCGGCCGCTATCTGGCTCAGCGCTTCGAGCGTCGCGACGAAGGTCAGCCACTCCATCCGGCTATTGCGGCAGCGGGGCGTCGGCGCGGTCGCAATCGCTTCGCGCAAGGCAGCGCTCAGCGCGTCCCGGGCGCAAGCGAAATGTTCATCGGCTTCCGCGAACATAGTACCTCCAGGGATGATGCGCGCCCATTCCGGTCCGAACATTACACGGTGCGCATTGCACATCGCGGTCGCGTGACGCAGGTAGTTGTCTAACGCAGGGACTGGACCCTTGACCCAAACACATCCTCAACCCGATGTCATCTCGCTGCTGAAAGCAGCGCTCGAAGCGGCGGACCAAGCGGGGCTCGGCCTCGTGGCCTGCCATATCGATCTGGCGCTCGCGCTGGCGCAAGAGACGCTGATCGCGGGTCAACCGGTTCGCGCGCCCGTAACCTCCCTGATGTAGCGCTCCATCGCAATCTCGACATGCGCGGTGAGTTGGACATAGGTGCGACGACCATCGTGGGGATCATCGCGACGTTCGATCATCCCGTCCTGCTCCATCAGCTTGAGCCAGCGCAGCGCGGTGGTCGCCGGCACCTCGGCGGCGATGGTCGCGCTCGAAATCGAGACGAGCCGCCCTTCGCGTCCGGCGACGAACAGGTCGAGCATGATGTCCCACATCGGCTCGCCGAACCCGTCGCGAAAGGCGTCGAAATGGCGACTGCGTCGACGACGTGAGCGGTACATGGCCCGCGCCGCCTCGGCGAGCGGATCGTCGTCCGCGCTGTACGTCGTGGGGACCTGCACCACGCTGCGGGCATTTGATCGCAGCAGATCGATCACCGCCTCGAGCTGGATGAGTGCCTGTTCGGTCTGCCCGCTCTCGACGGGATCGGCCATGGGAAGATCGGTCATTGGAATGCTCCCGCCGCGCGCAGGCTGGTACAGGTGCCGCCAGCGACAATGAGATGATCGTGAAGAGCGATGCCGAGCGCCGCGCCCGCGCTGGCGACGGCCCTAGTAAAGCGGATATCGGACGGGCTCGCGCGCGAGTCCCCACCGGGATGATTGTGGACCAGGATTACCCCGACCGCCTGGAACTCGAAGGCGCGCTTGAGAATGGTCCGCGGCGCGACCTGAACGCTCGTGGGAGAGCCTTGTGTGAACTCCTCGGTGCCGAGCAGCCGGTTGCCCGCGTCGAGGTACAGGACCCGCAATCGCTCGGTGCGCGCGTCGCCCATGGTGGCCACGAGATAGTCGCGCAGCTCCGCCCCGCTGGCATTGATCGCCCGCTCGGCCGCCCGATCGCGCAAGCTATGCTCGAGCAGCGCACGGTGCGCGAGGATCAGTTCGGCCGCTTCCACCGACGACGCACGGGCGATGGCGGCAGACGTGGCATCGACAACGCCGCCGAGCGACCCGAATCGTCGGATCAGCTCGCCTGACCAGGCGCGTGCGGGCACGCCTAGCGGGGCGAGAAGTCGCTCCAGGATCTGCGATTCACGCCCCGCACGATCAGCGATCGATGAAAGCGCGTCGCGAAGATCAGCAGCGCCAGCATCCCGTAGGACCACATCGCGCTCATCGCGCCATAGGCGACCGGGTGGATGGCCACCTCCATTGCCCGCATCGCGTGCGCGCCGAGCGCTAGGGTCTCGAAGGAGGCGAGCCATATCGGCCAGTACCTGCTTGCCCGTAACGCCACCGCGACAAAGGCGGCGAACCTGACGAGATCGACGATGAGATGAGTTGGATCGACAGCGTGGAAGCGCGGCTCGAGCACGAGGTGAAGCAACGGATCGGCGACGACGCTCGCGAGAATGACGATCCCCACGATCCGCTCGGGCGCACCGCCGCACCGGATCGCATAGGTGCAGCTTGCGACCGCGAACCCGGCATAGAAGGCGCTTCGAGCGACAGCTGCATAGACAAAGGTTGCGCCATGGACTGCGATCCTGTCGGCGGTGCTCAGATAGAAGAGCAGCGCGGCCAGCAGAAAGGTGACGATCCCGAGCAGAAGGGCGATTCGCATCCGCTCACTCGCCCGAAATCGTCACCGCGGGTCAAGCGTCAGCCGACCGCCACGAGCGGGTTGCGGCGGTGGCGGGTCGTTCGTTCCGCCGCAGCGCGGACCCCATTTTCGGTCAGCGGATGGAGGTCATCGCTGGCAAGCGTGCGATATTGTTCTGCCAGCTTGCCATGGGCACGAAGCACACTCGATTTCGACGCGATGGTCTGCCCGAGCGCCTGATGCAGCAGCAGAACCGTCGGATGCGCCGCAGCCGGCATCATCCCGGTCTCGCGGCGCCGTGCGACCGCGCCGGCCATGAGGTTGGAGAGCGCCACCACGGCATCCTCCATGGCCTCTTCGGCGGCGAGAACGAGCGGCGAGACCTCGGCGGCAATGGCGTGAATATGTTCGGACATGCGATACTCCCCCGCGGCGCGCGGGGCACCGCTGTTAGTTGCCGGACTGGCGATAAGCCGGGAGATTCCGGTCGACCCATTGGCTTGCGGCCTGGCCCATCGCAAGAAGCGTGAACACGATCGCAAGCGTGCCGAAGGCGAGAAGCGGAATCATCCAGATCCGCGCCATCGGCTTGAGGTCGTCGGGATCGCCCCAGCGCCAGTGCCGGACGTCGGACGGGAACCTTGTGGGCGGCTCATAGAGCGCGACAGCCTCTGCCAGACCATCCCCGCCGGTGTCCCATCCCTCGTTCGGCGGGTCGATGATTGATCGGCTTACCGGGGCAGCGGCAAGGGGCTGCAGTTCATATATGATCCGTTCGTATGGGCCCGGAATGTGCTGCATCGCCCAGCGGGCCGCATCGATCCGGGTCGCTACGCCCAGCTGCTGCATTGCCCGCTCGATCTGCGCGTCGATGGCAAAGCGGGTCACGCCGCGCAGCCGCGCGATCTCCTTCGAGGTCAGGTGGCAATAAGCGAGGCGCAAGGTCGTCGCCTGCTTCTGGGTGAGCACTGCCCTCGGGGCTCCCGCCATTTCACCCTTCATATCATGTGCCTAGTTTAACGCCTCACGATAACGGAAGTTGAGCCGCAGAGCCAAGATGTATCCCATGTCGACCTGACCCATCCGCTCACCCGGATTCGGGAGGTGGCCGGCGCGCGCCTCGTCGCATCATCAGGCGATAGCCACCGCGCGATAGCCTTTTTGCCTCCGCGACGAGCCGCCTGACACGCGAGCGCAGCGAATCCGAACGCCCTTCCCAATCGGTCGCGACGCGCTCGGCCCCATAAAGCGCTTCGGCGATTTCGCGGTGGCTCGCTCCGTCGACAAGGCCGTCCCCCACCTGCAAGGCCGTCAGCCAGCGCGCGATCCGCGGGTCTGCCGGATAAAGGGCGCGCGCGAAGCGGCGATGAAGCGCGAAATCGACCAGTCGCCTTAGCGGAAGCAATTTGGGCAGTGCCGATCCGCCCGCGGCGATCCCGCAGCGCAGGACAACGGGGCCCTTCGACAAGGTACCGAGCATGATGTCGAAGCGAATACGATGCCAGCCATCGCTGATCACCGCATGTTCGTGGCCATGCGCATCGACCGCCAGCGTCAGCCAGCCCCCGAGTGCGGCCGGATCGATCGCATCTGGGTCGCGCGGCGACGCCGCGAGCGCCTCGACCGCGAGCGTGCCCGGATCGAGCCCTGCATGCCAGATCAGCCGCGCGTCCGGCGCGGCCAGATCAGGGTCTTCGGCGAAAGTGCAGCCCCCAGGTCGCGGCATCGCAGTTTCCGTCATCGCCGCTGCCCCGCGTCACCGCGCTCGCCCGCGCGTACCAGGCGATATAGTCGGGATCGCGGCGCAGCCATTCCCACATCAGGCCTGCCCGATCGATCCCGAGCAGCCGTCGATAGCGCCTGCAATCGCGCCAGTCGCCTGCTGCGCTCGCCGAACGCCTCACCTGCCGCGTCCAGGCCGGGCAGGTCGCGTCCCAACTGCATCCGAAATGGATTTGATCGCGCAAGCCAAATCCATAACGTTTCCCGTCTTTTCAACCACGTCGTACCGCCGGAGCGAGAACCGGCGCGCGCGACGCACGGTCGAGGGAAGGACGGTTCCGGGGCATGCGGCGGCATGAGAGGCCGCCCGGGATCGACGCGCCGCATGGGGTTTGTAAGAGCGTTTGAAGAGTTCATCGATTGTGTGTCGACAGCATCGAGCCCCACCGAGCTCGGCGAAGCGCTGGGCGACATGACCCGGCGGCTGGGCTGCGACTATTTTGCGCTGTCGCACCATGCCGATCCGGGCGCATCCCCCGCGACGACGATCCGGTTGCACAATTATCCCGAGCGATGGGTCGAGTATTTCGATCGCCACGGACTGGCGGCCTGCGATCCGATCCACCGGGCGAGCCAGCAGACTGCGATGGGCTTTGCCTGGCGATGCGTGCCGCACATGATTCCGCTGACGGCGAGCGACCATCATATACTGGCGCGTGCTGCCGATCACGGGATTGGTGATGGCTTTACCATGCCCGCGCATATTCCAGGCGAGATCAGCGGCTCCTGCTCGTTCGCGACCAGCCATGGCCACGAATGGCCGGTGCAGCATTTGTACCTCGCCCAGCTCGCGGGTGCGGTCGCGTTCGAAGGGGCGCGACGCGTCTGGCAGGTCCGACCCCCACCCATGCGGAGGGCATGCCTGACCGACCGCCAGCGCGATTGCCTCATCTGGGCGGCGCGCGGAAAGGGCGATTGGGAAGCCGGCGTCATCCTCGGCATCAGTGAAGAAACCGTAGCGCAGCATATCAGTGCTGCGTGCAGGCGATATGGCGTGCGGAAGAGAACATCGCTCATCATCCTCGCGCTGTTCGACGGGACCATCAGCTTCGCCGATATCGCAAGGCGCTGATATCCCTCTTTTCCGGGATAGCGGGCAGCCGGTCGTGCCGTGACTTTCATGCAACCTTGCATGGGAGGTTCGCGATGCTTCATCTGATCGAAAGCCCGCGCACGCATCTGGAAGATGCGGTGCTGCGCAACATGTTCGCCGCGCGCAAACACGTCTTCGTGGATCTGCTCGGCTGGGACGTTCCGGTGCTTGCCGGGGCCTATGAAGTCGATCAGTTCGATACGCCTGACGCCATCTACCTCGTAGTCACCGATGCCGCCGGCAATCACCGGGCATCGGCCAGGTTGCTTGCGACCACCCGGCCTCATATCCTCGACACGATGTTCGCGAGCCTGTGCGCGGGACCCGTCCCGCGCGGTCAGACGATCTTCGAGATCACCCGCTTCTGTCTCGATCGCGCCCTTGCCGCGCGCGAGCGCCGCAGCGCTCGCAACGAACTCGTCAGCGCACTGGTGTGGTATGGGCTGCGCGCGGGCATCACCCGCTATACCGGGGTCGCCGCACCGGACTGGATCGCGCAGGTCATGAACTTTGGCTGGCGCGTGCAACTGCTCGGCCTCCGGCGCGATGTAGCGGGATCGCCGCTCGGGGCGATCGCGATCGATATCGACGCGGCCACGCCCGGGCTTCTGGAACGCGCCGGGATCTTCGGCACGCTGAGCCTTGCCGGGGAGGTCGCCGATGTCGCCTGACGCACAAACCTCCACGCTTCGCGGACAAGGCTTTTGCATCCTGCGCGGCATGCTCCCGCAGGCGGAGATTACTGCGCTCGATCGCGCACTTGCCCCGGTCTTCGATGAAACCCCCTTTTGCGAGGGCGGCTTTTATGGCGCGCGCACCAAGCGCTTTGGCCGTCTTCTCGCCCGGGCACCGCAAACCGACCAGCTAGTGCGCCACCCCGACATTCTCGCGCTGGCCGAACAGACGCTCTCGCCCTGGTGCGAGACGCTCCAGCTTAACCTCACCCAGGCGATCGCGATTCATCCCGGCGCGCTCGCGCAATTCCCGCACCGCGATCAGGATATGTGGCGCGGGACCACGGGTGAGATCGAATATCTCGTCAACGTCATGTGGCCATTGACCGACTATCGCTCCGACAATGGCGCGACATTGATCTGGCCCGACAGCCATGGTGCCGCCGCAAACGAGGATGCGCCCGAAGCCGCGCCGGTGATTGCCGAGATGGAACCGGGTGATGCGCTCGTCTTCCTTGGGTCTACGCTGCATGGCGCGGGCGGCAACGCGAGCGGCGAGGTCCGTCGCGGGCTCATCGTCAGTTACTGCCTGGGATGGCTCAAGCCGTATGAGAACCAATGGCTGGCCTATCCGCCAGCTGTCGCACGCCACTTTCCCCGCCCGCTCGCCGAGCTGGTCGGCTACCGCCAGCACCGACCCAATCTGGGCAATTTCGAAGGGCGCTGCCCCTCGGTGCTGCTCGAAGGAGGGGACGACATAGCGCTCGGCGCGATCGACGCGTTGCGCCCTGACCAGAAGGAGGCGGTCGATGCCTATGTCGCCGCGCAACGGCGGGACGGTTGAATTCGGGCGTCACTAGCGAGCGCGTCTACGACGCGCTCAAGCGCCGCCTGCTCTCGGGCGCGCACCTTCCGGGCGAGCGGCTCGAGCCCGCGCGCTTCGCCGAAGAACTGGCAAGCAGCGTGACGCCGGTGCGCGACGCGCTCAACCGCCTGGTCGGGGAACGACTCGTCGAAACGCGTGCGAGCGACGGGTTCCACCTGCCCGTCGTGACCGAAGCGCATCTGCGCGACCTCTATGGCTGGAATGCAGCGCTGATCGCGCTGGCGGTCCATGGCTGGACCGACATCGGGCCCGCGCGACGCGCCGACGCGCTTGCGGCAGATGCCCCGCGCGCCGCGGCAATGCTGTTCGCGCTGGTCGGCCTGCGCTCATCCAACCCAGAGCATGGCGCTCAAATCGCCGCGTGCAACGACCGCCTCGCCGCGATCAGGGTCGCCGAGAGTCACGCGCTGCGCAACGCCGAGGCGGAACTTCGCGCGATGGCGATGGCTTTCGATCATGAACCGCAGGCGGCGCTGCTCAAGCTTACCCGCGCCTATCACCGGCGCCGGATCGCCGCCGCTCCGGACATCGTGCGGGCCCGCTACGCCGCGAGTGTCTACAATCGGTCTACAGACGATTTATAAAGTTCGGATAGTCCAGCGCGGAACCTAGCATTCCTCTTGCCGCAACCCCGCGGCAGCAACATGAGGACTGCATCATGGAACGCGAAAACGACGTGATCGAGCTCGGCACTGCCAGCATCGAAACCAAGGGACCGCGCGGGCCCGAGCCCGATATCGGTCTGGGCCAGGTCTTCGCCGGGCTGACCGACGACTGACCGGTTCCGGGGATGCGCGGGCTAGCCTCCGCGCATCCTCACCGCTTCCTCCAAGCTGTGGAAATCCATCGATGCGCTATGCCTTGCGCGAGGGCCTGTCCTTTTGCCGGGTCGAGGATCGACTGCTGTTTCTCGATCTCCCCGCCGATCGGTATTTCTGCCTGGCTCGTGATGCCGAGCGCAGCTTCGCAAGGCTGTGCGATACGGAGTGGAACAGCCAAGACGACGACCCGTCCCTCGGAGGGTTCGTCCGCAACGGCCTGCTAGTTAGGTCCGATACGGCGCAACAGCCTGCGCCCTGCCCCTCCCCGACCGCCGCGAACCGAAGCCTCTTCGGCATCACACCCGCCGCCCGCGCGGGTGACACGCTTTCCGCGATGCTTCATCTGGCGCACGCGCCACTTGAACTGCGTGCATTCGGACTCGCGGGCGCGCTGGCGCGAGCAGGTCATCGCAAGCGCCGCGCATCGGCCCGCGCGAATGCGGCGCGAATCGCCCGGGTCGCAGCCGGCTTCGAAGCGTGCAACGCGATCGTCAGCGCACATGATCGCTGCCTCCCGCGTTCGCTTGCGATCGCGCACGCACTCACCTGGACCGGTGCGCGCCCCGAACTCGTGCTTGCGGTCAAGCTCGGGCCGTTCAAGGCACATGCCTGGGTGCAATGCGAAGACATGGTGATCAACGAGCGCGTCGAGGTCACGCGTCATTTCACGCCGATCCTTGTCATATGATCAGGCCACGCTTCCTTGCAGGCCTGGGCCTTCCCGCCAATGCGGCAATGCGCCTGCGCAAACGCGTCCGCGATGCGGCGCTGACAAAGCTCGTCGACGCACCGGCCCTTTTCGTAGCGATTGCCCCGGACACGCCGATGCTCGACTTGGGCTCGGGCGCCTATATTATTGGGTCGCTGTTCACTGGGGGATCCCGCGCCGCTCTCGACGCGCTCTCCCCCGCCGCGGTTTCCGCCATCATCGGTTCTTCCGGAGAGCATCTCGTGCGGGGCTACTGGGGCGACTATGTCGCGATCCTGCCGCGCGGCGCGAGCGTGACACTGGTGCGCGCGCCGTTCGGCGCCCTCCCCTGCCTCCACATCGCCGACGGACCGGGCCGGATCGCCGCCTCGGACATCGACATGCTGCAGCTCGGCCTCGCCGAGCGTTCCGGATTGACGCTCGATTATACCGAAATTGCGCGCCAGCTGATTGCCGGCGATCTGCGGGGCAATGCCACCTGCCTCACCGGGATCGAGGAGGTGCGCGGGGGCGAGCGCCTCACGATCGGGGTCGGCGCACCGCAGCCCGAGCGGGTGTGGACGCCCTGGACCTTTGCGGCACCCGCGCGGCGGATCGACGATCGGCGCGAGGCGGATCGACGCCTTCGCGACGCGGCGAGAAGCTGCGTTGCGTTGTGCACCGCGCGCGCTTCGCGCCCGCTGCTGCTGCTGTCAGGCGGACTCGACTCCTCGATTGTCGCCGCCTGCCTGGCCGACACCGACCGCGACTTCGCCTGCCTCAACCTCGTCGCGACAAACCCCACCGGAGACGAACGCAGCTTTGCGCGCGCCATGGCCGCGCACACCGGTCGCCCCCTCCACGAGCGCGACATGGCCGATGGCGCGCCCGATATTCGTCGCCTCGCCGCGGTGCGGTTGCCGCGGCCGGTGGCGCGAAGCTTCGAGCAGCATGTCTACGCACAGGCCAGCATTGAGGCCGCCGCGCTCGGCTGCGATGCGCTCGTCGATGGCGGCGGCGGCGACAATGTGTTCAGCTCTGTACAATCGGCCTCGCCTGCTGCCGATTGCCGGCTCGATCCGGAAGGCCGCCGACATTTTTGGCGGCTGTGCGGCGATATCGCGCGCCTCGCCCAGGCCTCACGCCGCACCGTGGCCTGGCGTGCATTCCTGCGCGCGCGGCGCGCGCACACGCCCTCGCGCTGGCCGGTCGACCTGCGCTTTCTGCATCCGGATGCCGGCGCACTCTCCGTCAACGCCGTTGCGCACCCCTGGCTCGATGAAGATCGGCAGGCCTGGCCCGGGCGCGCCGCACATGTCGCGATGCTGGTTGCCGCCCAGGGCTATGCCGAGGACGGTCCGCATGGCGCGAAACGGGATGCCATCTCCCCACTCGTGTCGCAGCCCCTGATCGAGCATTGCCTGCGCATTCCGAGCTGGGACTGGTTCGAGAACGGCCGCAACCGCGCGGCAGCACGCCGCGCTTTCGAAGCGGAGCTGCCAGCCGAGGTTGCCTGGCGGGAGGGCAAGGGATCTCCCGAAAGTCTGCTCGTGACATTGTTCGAGACCCATCGCGCGATGTTGCGCGATCATCTCGGCGAAGGCCTGCTCGCGGGGGCGAGGGTCATCGACCGGGACGCGGTGATCGCGGCGATCGACGATCCGCGGCCGGCACATGGTCCGGGCTTCGGTCGCATCCTCCAGCTCGCCGATGCCGAAAGCTGGGCGCGCGGCATTCTTGGCGATCAGGGATAGCGAAGGGCGCGTTCCGCACAGGCCCGCCGCCTTCGCCTCACCGTGGGTCGCTTCCCCCCGCGGGTTCGCGCAAGGCACGCCAGCGGGCATATTGATCCTGCTTTCCGGGGTCCGGGTCTTCGACATTGCGCAGCCAGAATGCGAACCAGTCGATGTTGCGCGTATAGACCGCGAGCCGATGACGCGGCTGAACCTTGTTGTGATATTCGTCGGGATAGATGCGCATCTCGACCGGCTTGTTCGCCTCGCGCAGCGCCCCATAGGATTCGAGCGCAAGCCCCGCCTCGCGATCGGCGAGCTGGAACAGGATCGGCGTGGTGATCCGCCGCGCGTTGACCGACAGCGAGATCGGCTTCCAGTATTCGCGGTCGTTATCGACCGACAGCGGATAGCCCGAGCGGCGGTTCTCGCCGCCCCACGCCTCCCCGCCCAGCACCAGCGAGGTCAGCCTATCGTCGCAACAGGTACTCATCGCGGCGGCCTTGAACCGAGTCGAATTGACGAGGGCAAACTCGACGATCGACGCACCATCACTGAGGCCGGTGATACCGACCCGGTCCGGATCGATCGCACCGGTCGCGATCGCCTTGTCGATCCCGGCCATCAGCGCGGAATGGACGCTGCGCCGCTCGTTCCAGTCGCGCTGCAACTCGGCAAGCGCCTCGGGCCAGCTGGTGATCCCGGGCGCGACGGCGGCTACGCTCGGTGGCCGCTCAAAGCTCAGCACGGCGAACCCCTTCGCCGCGAGCGGATGGATCGGATATTCGTCGCCGGTGCCGCCGCGCAGGAAGCCGCGGCTGTGATAGCTGACCACGATCAGCGGGAGCTTGCTGGTGCCGCCATAGCCAGGCGGCAGCACGAGGTCGCCCCACGCTTCCAGCCCGCGATCTGTGGTGAAACGCAGGCGCTGTACGCGGCCGAGGCGCAGCCTCGCGAACTCGGGATTGGGATCGTAGATGAGCCGATCGCGCCCTGTCGCAACGTCGATGGCGACGATCCGGCGCGGCATCGTCGCGTTCTCGCGCCCGCAAATCAGCTCCCGCCCGGTCTGGATGCACCCGCTCAGCGTGTCGGTCGTGCGCAGCACAGTCGTCAACCGGTTGGACCCGGGTTGCCAGCGATGCAGCACGGTCTGCTCGCCGCGCCAGCCCGCACGCCCGAGAAAGAGGATGGCGCGGTCGCCTTCCGCCCAGAAAACCCGCGAGATGCGGCCCGTACAGCCGGGCAGCGTGCAAGCGGTTCGCCGCCCCCTGGCATCGCTCACCCATAGCTGGTGCTCTGCATAAGGATGGCGGCTGACTCGTTCGGTCCATGCTTGGGCACCGGTCTCAGCGGTCGCGACCCCGTCATAGGGATAGCCGGGCATCGGAGGCACCACCACGTGCGCCTGCTCGGCTGCGGTGGCCGCGCGCTGCGCGTCATTTGCAAGATCGACGCGCAGATAGCTGACCGGAAGGTCGCGCGCCCAGGGATTGGGACGCCAACTGATGTTGGGAACAACGCGCGCGTCGTAGCGCCAGCCGGCTTCGCCCTCGCGGTCGATTGCGCGCTCAGCCTCGATCCGGCTGGCGCGGGTCGCATAGACGATCGCCTTGCCGTCCGGCAGCCAGGCGAAGTCCTCGATATCGGTCGGCGAACGGGTCACCACGCTCGCGCCGCTGCCATCGGTCGCGGCGCGCACCAGCTGAACCTTCCCTTCGACCACCTTGCGATAGGCGATCGAACTACCATCGGGCGACCAAATCGGCGTGATCTGCTCGGGAAAGCCGGTATCGATGAATAGCCCCCTGAACGTCCCGGCATGGACCGGCAAAGCCCCGCCGCGGTCGAGCAACCGCGGCGCCTCCCTGCCGTCGAGCGGCATCGCCACCAGCGCGGTGCAAACCCGGTTGGTGGCCGGGTCGCCGCGCGCGATCACGAAGGCGAGTCGTCGTCCATCGGGCGAGATCGCATAGGGGCTCGTCGCGATCCCGGTCGCGATGGGTTCCCCGATATCGCGGATCCGGGCGAGATCGCGCGCGGTGATGTCGCGAACGGGTTCCGTGCCCGGCCCGTCTGGCAGCAGGTCATCGCAACGCGCCTGCGCTGACGATGCCCCACATGCCGCCACGGCGATGGCGAGCGCGCTTGCCAGCGCCCTCACCATGATTTCGTCACCGACAGGCTGAGCACACGCCCGAACGGCGAATAATTGGTGCTGTCATAGGGCGTGTCGAGGAACAGGCTGGTCGCGATCGGGTCGGGCTTGTCATTGAACAGATTCTGGGCAGACGCTGCGATATCGAGACCGTCGAACAGACCCGGCCCTGGGGGCCTGCGAAAGCGCACGGTGAGATCGAACGGCGCCATCCCGGCGACGCGTGCCGATGGCGAAGCGCGCGTGTCGCGCACCGGACCGATATAGTTGAGCGCTGCGGTAAGGCTGAGCGGACCGCCGCTCCAGCTCAGTTCACCCCGGCCGCGCAGATTCGGCGGATTGAACAGGGTGCCGGCAAGCCTGGCTTCGGGCAATTCGGGCCGGATCTGCTGATTGCTCTCAAGCCAGCTCAGATTGAGTGTCGTTGCGAGCATGCCGCCGCCGAGCGCGAATCGGTAGCGACCCAGAATGTCGAGACCGCGCGCGGTCTGTCGCCCGGCGTTGACGTTGCTGTTGTCGACGATCGCGACGACATTGGCCGGATCATAGGCGGTGCCCGACGCATTGATGAACGAAGCTGCCCCGGCGAGCACTGCGGCTTGCGCTGCGCTGGAAGGATCGAGAGTAAGGCGATCGCGATAGATCGGATCCGTCAGCGCCTGGCTGCGAAACAGGATCGGCGTCACGATCCGGTCGCGATAGTCCACGCTGAACCAACTGAGCTCGAGCGTCGCGCCGGGAAGCGATCGCGGATGGAGCGCAAGTGTCGCCGACCAGTTGGTCGAGCGTTCAGGCTCCAGATCGGCATTGCCGCCCACCAGCAGGATCGCCGTGCCGCTACCTGTGGCGCCACCCAGCGTAGCGGCGCGATAGAGGACGGCAGTACGCGGCGTATATTGCTCGTAAAGGGTCGCGGCGCGGAATGAACGCCCCCAGCTCCCCTTGAGCGAGACATCGGGGGTCGGCGCATAGATCACGCCGAACTTGGGCGTCGTCACGGTCGCGAGCCCGGGATAATGTTCGGTGCGCGCGGCGAGGCTGAGATCGAGCCGGTGGACAAATGACGCCGCCCCCGGACCCACCAGCGGCAGGCTCACTTCGGCGAAGCCATAATAGCTGTCCTGACGGCGGTCGATGCGCTCAGCTGCACCCCGGCTCGACATGCGCTCGAAGCGATTGCGGCGAAATCCTGTCCCCAGCGCGAGCTTGGCGGCCCCTCCCGGAAGGTCGATGAGCTTGCCGTTGCCCGACAGCTCGGCCGCCTCGGTGACGTTGCGATAAGCTCCCGAGCCGGCATCGATCGCGTCGAGTCCATAATAATAGGTTCCGCCATAGCGCACCCGGTTCCAGCCATAGCTGCCCGAAAGTGCGACCCGCCACTCTGCCGGCAAGGCCAGTTCGAGCGAAGGGGCGAGCGCCCAGGATTCGCTGCTGTTGCGCCCCTCGAACCGGCTCGCCGACAAATCGCCTGACGAATCGAGCGGGGAAGCGAGCGCGTGCCAGCGCTTGTTGAAGAGCCCCGTAAGGTCGAAGCGCAGCCCCGGCGCGATCTGCTGGCGCAGGGTCAGTGCGGCGTTGTGATGGCGCAGATACGGAAAGAGGGTGACACCCGGCGTCCGCGTCGCAGCATAGGAGCGCTGCTCGGCGGTGATCGGCGTGGACCGGGCATATTCATAGGCCAGGAACGCGCTGCCCGATGCCCAGGCCTGCCCGGCGGCTACACCATATTGCTGCTGGAAATTTCCGCCATCGGTCGATCCGGCGAGCCGGGCGCTGGTTTCCAGACCGTCGAAATCCCGCCGCAGCAGGATATTGACGACACCCGCCACGGCGTCCGAACCGAACAGCGCCGAAGCACCATCGGGAACGACTTCGATCCGGTCGATCGCGGCGAACGGGATCGCCGAGATGTCGACGCTCTGCAGCGCGCCATCATAGCTCAGCCGGCGGCCATCGAGCAGCGTGAGCGTCGCGTCGCTGCCCAGCCCGCGCAGATTGACCGACGATCCACCCGCGAGATCCGCGCCCTTGCCCTGCGGCACGTTCGCGCCGATCCCCGGATTCTGGCCGCCCCCGAAATTCTGCGGCAATGCGCGAAACAGGTCGGCGGCGCTTGCCTGGCCTGCGTTGCGCATCGCCTCGCTGCCAATGCTAATCGTGGTCGATGCGACGCGCCCGCCGCGGATACGCGTGCCGGTCACCGTCACCTCTTCGGTGCGCGCAGCCTGCGACACCGGACGGATGACCATGCCGGTGCCAACCGGCGCCGCCTCGAGCCCGCTGCCCGAGAGCAAGGCGGCAACCGCTTCCTCGAAGGTCAGGACCGCATCAAGCGGCGGCGCCGTGCGTCCCGCGACCAATTGGCTGTCCACCGCGACAGTCCGGCCGAACAAGGTGCCGACAGCTACAAGCGAGGTGGCGAGCGGCTGCGCCGGCAGACGGACAGAACGCCGCGCGGTGTCCTGGGCGGACACCGGCGCGATAGCGAGGCAGGCGATAGCGCCGACCGCGCACGACATCAGATAGCGATTTGACATGTCTCTCCCCGAATGGGCGCGCGTTGATCGCGTCCCTTCGAAAGGCGAGACGATGCCCGGGGCGATTTACCCTATGACTTTTTTTCGGATCGCTGTGCGACGAGCACGAGCATCGCTGGCTCCTCGCGCCGGACCTCCAGACCGAAACTGGCCGCTATCGTTGTCGCAAATCCCGCCGGATCATCGCGCCGGAACGTGCCGGTCACACGCATGCGAGGCGAGATTTGCCCTTCGATCACGATCCGGCGCCCACCGATCCGGTTGAACCGGGCCACCGCCGCGTCGAGCGGGGTCGCATCGAACGCAATCATCGGCGTGACCCACTGCATGTCGCGCATGCTAGCGGCGACGGGCATTTCGAGCGCACCGCCCGATATGAGGACTTTCTGTCCGGGCGAGAGACGGCGGACACGGCCCGCGCCATCGGCGCGCTCGCGCGCCTCGATCGCGCCCTGCAGCAGCACGATCTCGACACCTCCCGGCGCAACGGACACGTCAAAGACGGTCCCATGGGCGATCACAGTGCCAGGCCCCGCATCGACCATGAACGGACGCACCGGGTCGTGCGCGACATCGAACCGGGCCCGGCCCGCGATCAACCGCAGCCGTCGCTCGTCTGCGCGAAAATCAACGGCAAGACGCGAAGCGCGGTCGAGCGTGACGCGGGAGCCGTCCGCAAGTAAAACCGTTCGCAGGCTGTCGCCAAGAGACGCGATCTCGCGCGATGGCGAGTGCTCCAATGGAAGAAATTGCTGCACGCGCGGCATCGCCCAGACCAGGCACAGGCAGACCGCGGCTGCGAGTGCCATGCCAAACACGATGGGCTTGCGTTGTCGGCCAGGTCGCGCAAGCTCCAGATTGCGCGCGCGACCGGTCGGCGTGTTGGCGAGGAACTTGGCCTGCTCCCAGCTCCGCACGAGATGATCGTACGCTGCGGCATTCTCCGAATCGCCATACCAGGCCTCGAACTGGGACCGCGCGCCCGTGGCATCGGGGCCGCGCATGCGCGCAAACCAAGCCGCCGCGTCGTGTTCACGGCTCATCGGAGGCAGGCCTTGTCTGTTCTCCCGATCATCGTCCCAACTGCCGACCAAGACGTGCAATCGCGCGGCTCATGTGCTTCTCGACCGTCTTTACGCTCAAGCCGGTACGAAAGGCTATCTCACCATAGCTGTAGCCGTCGACCCGGTGCGCGAGGAAGATTTCGCGAGTGCGCGGTTGCAGTCCAGCCACAGCGGCCTCGAGGCGCTGGAGCATATCGCGGGCCTCGAGCGCGGCGATCGGATCCGGCGCAACGAGCGTCACATCGTCTAGGCAGATATGAAGATGCGCGGAGCGCCGCTCGGCGGCCCGGGCATCGTCGCGCAGGAGATTATGCGCCGCCTGGCGGAGATAGGCGTCCGGAGCGTCGATGGCCGGCCGGGGCGCAACATCGGTCCGCGCGAGACGCGCGAACAACCGCTGCACAATGTCTGCCGCCTGATCGGGCGTCCCTCGCCGCTCGAGAAACCGCAGCAATCTGTCTCGGTGCATGCGATACAGCATCTCGAGTCCGCCCGCCCGGGCAGGCACCCTCGCATCCTCGGGCGGCAATGGGTCCGCCTCTTCGAGCGGGACGCGGCAGATGCAATGCGAATCCAGGTTCAGACGCATGGCAGCGCCTTGCGGGCCGAGCGGCCCGCGTTCCGGTCGCGCGACCAACGCGCGACTCCCTCGCCAAAAAGCACGGGCTGTTCTCCGGCAACGAGACCGCCCGGCGCAGCCGAACGCTGGGAGCGCGACCGAAAGCTCCACCGTCGCCTTTAGCCGCGATGCGGCCTGGACATGCGCGACAGTCGTCCGGATGCGCACTCGCTCCGGCCCATCTTTCCGGTCGACGGCTCACCCGCCTCACGCGCCGCCAGAGCGGCACCCGATCAGCTTAGAGTCCGAGAAGCGCTTTGCAAGCATAGCGTGGGAGGCGACCTGGCCGGGTGTCGAGAACACATGCATGAGAACATGCGCCCGCCGCCTTTAGCCGAAGCCTGGACATGCGCGGCGGTCGCCCGGTAGGTGCAGCACATAGTATTTCGCCACTCCCCTCCCGGCTCAAGCATGCCCGCCGCGAGAAGCGGCAAAATGGGCGATTGCCGGGCCAGAACTGATGGTCCGCGGGGCCGGGTCTGGTGCAGCGATTAGATGCCGCTCGTTCAAAAGAATCGAACGCTCGCTAACCCATGTGAATCGGAGCAGTTGGAATGTGGGTTAGAGAGTGGCTGCGGGTGGGCTTTGGAGAGGCATATGACCAGGTCCGATCAGCACGCATATCTGACACGGCGAGCGCGCCAAGAACGCGACATTGCGATCTGTTGTGAAGACAATTCGGTCGCACTAACGCATTTCCGCTTCGCGGACGAATATGATCGTCGCGCCGCAACGATCGCGCTCGAACTCGAGTCTCACCAACTGCGGGCAGAACCTAGTATCTCTGGCGGACCGCAGACCACGGACTGAGCGCTCTGTGTCCCGTCCGAAGAATGGGGCGTTCTGACCCGCGTTTGGCGTGAGAGCGCAGCGTTAAACATTAAACAGGGTTACCGTCGTTCTATCACCGATCAGGTTCCTGGGCTTCGGTGGCTGAGAGATACTTCGTCTCCCGCCTGTAGCTGGAGGGAAGCACGATGGCTTCTGTCGATCAATCCGCGATGATGGCATTTGTCGAGCGCCTGCAACGGCGATCGTCGCTATCTGACGATGAATCAAATGCGCTACTCGCCATGCGGGGACGAACAACGATCGCCCGCGCGAACGTGGATATCGTTTCTCCCGATCAACATGCCAACCATGTATCGTTGATCATCGACGGATTGGTCGGCAGGTTCGGCCAGGTCATCGATGGACGGCGACAGATCACGGCGCTGCATATCGCCGGCGACATGTGCGATCTTCATTCCCTTGTTGCCCCTGCGACAGAGTGGCCGCTGCAAGCGCTGACGCCAACCGCGATCATGCAAGTGTCGCATGCCCAGCTTTTGGCCGTCGCGCGCGCCTACCCGAATATCGCCGAGGCATTTTGGCGCGACTGTTCGGTGGATGCGGCAATCCTGTCGCAATGGGTCGTCAATGTCGGTCGCCGCGACGCGCGTTCGCGGATGGCACATCTATTCTGTGAGATGGCGGTTCGGTTCGAAGACGCGGGAGACGAGTGCCGCACACACTTCACCCTGCCTAT
This sequence comes from Sphingomonas suaedae, assembly GCF_007833215.1. NCBI lineage: Bacteria > Pseudomonadati > Pseudomonadota > Alphaproteobacteria > Sphingomonadales > Sphingomonadaceae > Sphingomonas > Sphingomonas suaedae. The sequence goes on along the minus strand of NZ_CP042239.1, from coordinate 708,825 downwards.
GTCGCAGACCCAACTGGGCGATGCGCTGGGCATGACATCTGTTCATGTAAATCGGACGTTGAAAGCACTACGCGAGGCAGGCCTGGTCATGATGTCGCATCACGAAGTGCGGGTGCCCTGCTGGCGGGAGCTCGCGAACGTCGCGGACTTCGACCCGCACTATCTTCAAATTCGCCTAAGTCGCGCCGCCGCAGCAGCTACGCGGCCGACGCTAGCGTCTGTGTGAAAAAATTGTTTTCCTAACATATGTTAGTTGCTGAGGGACACCGGAACCAAGCCCGTCCACAAACGCTTGAGCGCCATCCATCGCGGATGGGAGAAACGCCATGCCACGCGGCGACAAGGACAAATATACCGACAAGCAGAAGCGCAAGGCCGAGCATATCGAGGAAGGGTATGAGGATCGCGGCGTCAGCCACAAGGAAGCCGAGCGCCGCGCCTGGGCTACGGTGAACAAAGAATCGGGCGGCGGTAACAAGTCCGGCTCCGGTCGTGGCAAGAAGGACAGCCACGAAAGTGCGCGCAAGGGAGGCCGAAAAGGCGGCTCCAGCCAAAGCGCCGCCGATCGCTCTGCAGCAGCTAAAAAGGGTTGGGAAACGCGCCGCAAGAACGGCAATGGCTGACGCGGCAAAACCTGCGCCAAAGGCTGCGACCGCACAAAGCGCCGCCCACAGAGTGTCGCCCGGCACCCTGCTCGTGCGAGACATGTTGGCCAAGGGTGCGCTGCGCGAACTGGACCGGTTCGACCTGGGTGAACGCTGGGTGACACTGGCAAGCGCTCACGATGCGATCTGGGTGATTACACGCCGCGCGGACCTGGGCGGTGTGGCGCTGCGTGCGGCGTTTCTGCCTGCCGGATATGACGCGGTGGACCTGATAGAGCCCCGGCCTGGCGAAGCCGCACGGATCAGGGTCTCCAGCCTTCTCGGCATTCACCACATTGCGCTTACGCTTCACGACGAGGCCGTCCCTGTCCTGCGGGTCACCACGAGCGTCGAGCCGACCTCTCCATTGCTGACCTCATTCGTCCCGCGCGACCTCTATCCGATCGATGCGCACGGCGACCCGCTACGCGCGCGCGGCAAAGTCGAAGCCGCCCAGCGCGGGCTCAACAGCGGCGCGATTTATTTCCGGCTGGAAGAGCCAGCTTTCGGAAGCGTGCTCTACTTCCAGAACCTCACAGCGCTGAATCCCTATTTTCGCGCAACCGGCACCAAGCCGGATGGTGCCGTCGGCGGGATATGGCCCGAAATCGGCTATCTGCTTCCTACACCGCCGCAGCAGGGCACGCCGCCCGACGATCCCTTGCCCGCCGATCGATCAACCCTGCTGTCCGACGCGCTGCTCGCTTTTCACGACGACGTCGGGAGCGACGAGCAGGAGATGGCGCGTCGTTACCTGTCGCTGCTGGGTAGCGTCCTGCACAAGGTAGGCACCCCCGATTGCGCATTCCACGACTGGCCGGCGCGCGCCGAGCGGACGTTGCGTGATCTCGCGGCAGCGCCGGAGGCGACGATCCGTCATTACGGATATCGCTATCTCCATCCCTATACCGGCGCGGAATATCCCGACTCGATGGTCCAGCTCTCGGTGCTGGCGGCGATCCGCGACTATGAGGTCTGGACCGGCCAGCCGGTAGCCATCGGCGCGGATCTCGCCGCAGGGCTCGGCAAATTTTACGATCCGAAGATCAAGACGCTGCGCCGCTACCTGCCCAATGTCGGCAAGGACAAGGACAAAAACGCGGTCGATAGCTGGTATCTATATCATCCGCTCTTGCAGCTTGGTCGGCTTGCGATCGACGGCGACAAGCAGGCGATGCGGCTGTTCGAAAAATCGGTCGGTTACGGCACCAAGGCGGCGCGTCACTTCGACTACCGATGGCCGATCCAGTATGATGTGCGCGATTTCCGAGTGATCCAGGAAGCGCGCGACGACGAAGGATACGGCCAGACCGATGTCGGCGGCATTTACGCCTATGTCATGGTCCAGGCATTCGAACTGACCGACGACAAGACCTATCTCGGCGAGGCGCGCGCCGCGATCGACGCGGCCAAGGGCATGCGGTTCGAACTCAACTATCAGGCCAACCTCACCGCATGGGGTGCGGCCGCCTGTATGCGGCTGTGGCGGATCACCAGCGAGGAGCGCTATCTGCGCCAGAGCTATGTCTACCTCGCGAGCTTCTTCCACAACACCGCGATGTGGGAGTCGGAGATCGGCCATGCGCGCCACTACACGAACTTTCTCGGCGCGACCGCGCTGCACGACGCGCCCTATATGGCGATCTACGAATGTTTCGACAGCTTTGCGGCATTCGAGCGCTATCTCAAGGATAGCGGCCCAGACCTCGACCCGGCGGTTCGGCTGCTACTCAGCGAATATTGCCGCCACGCATCGAACCGCGCCTGGTATTATTATCCTGACGCGCTGCCCGAAGACGCCGTCAGCCCCGAGCAGCGCGACAAGAATGGCCATGTCGACCGCCGCCTCTCCTTTCCGGTCGAGGATCTCTATGTCGACGGGCAACAGGCGGGTCAGGTCGGGCAGGAAATCTACGGCTGCGGGGCAGCTTTTGTCTTCGCGAGCCGGTGCTTTCACCATGTCAGCGATGCGCCTTTTCGCATCTTCTGCGACCATTTCCTGCTGGCAAGCGAGCGTCCCACCGCGCGGACGATCCGATTTCAGCTGGGCGGGGCCGAAGAGCGCGAGGCGCAATTGATCCTGTTCCGTGCCGGGCGCGCGCGGCTTCCAGAGTTCACCGTATCGACATCGGTAGGCGACCGGCTTCGACCGTGCGGCAGCCATGCTGACCGCATCGAATATCGCATTCCCGCCTCCGGGCGGATCGATCTCACCTGGTGAATGGAGGAGAATGGATGTCCGATCTGGCGCAACCCCCGGTCCGCGATCTCGCAGACGCGCATACCGATAGGCCGCGCCTGCAGGGTCGCAAGGCCATCGTCACCGGCGGAACCACAGGGATCGGTCGGGCGATCGCCGTTCTGCTGGCGTCGGAAGGTGTCGACGTGTTCGTGTGCGGCCGCGATCCCCAGCATCTCGAGGACGGCCTCGCGCGGATCCGCGAAGTCGGCAAGGGCGACGGCATCAATGTCGATCTGGGCGACACCGATGGGGTCGACCACTTCGTCGAGGCGGCGCGCGACTATTTCGGCGATTTCGACATCGCCATCATCAACGCGGCGATCCCGGCGCAGGGGCTGACGACGATGGATGCGCAGGCACTGCGCTATGCCATCGCTGTCGACTTCACCGCCTATCTCACCACTGCCTATGCCGCGGCGAAGGTAATGAAGAACCGGGGCGACATCGTGTTCATCGGATCGGTCTCCGCACATCTGCTTGGCGGCGATGGAAGCGTCTATGCAGGCATGAAGGCCGGCGTCGCGGGCTTTGCCGAGGCGCTGCGCAAGGAACTGGGCCCCAAGGGTATCAAGGTGTGCAACATCGAGCCGGCCAAGACCGGCGCCGACTTTCAATATGAAAGCTACACCGCCGAGGAACAGGCACAGGCGATCAACGATGAGACGATGCTGCGCGCCGAAGACATCGCGGTCGGCGTCCATTATGTACTGACCCAGCCGCGGCGCTCGGTAGTGCAGCAGGTGGTGATCGCCCCGCGCGCCGAGGGTGCCGAATGACCCGCTACGCCATCGACCGGCTGGTCTTCGGCCCCGACGATGTAGATCTGACGCGTTCGCCGCTCGCAGGGCATTTCGATGCAGAGACCTATGTGCTCGGCGCGTTCAATCCCGGCCTTACCCGGTTGCCGAACGGCAATCTGGCAATGTTCGTCCGCGTTGCCGAGGCGCTGCGTCAACCGATCTTCGATGGTCATATCCATGCCATTCGATGGGACGCGGGTCGCTATGTGCTCGACGCCTGGCCGCTCGATCTGGTCGATACCGCCGACCCGCGCAAATTCCTGATCCGGGGCGGCCGGTGGAGGGTGATGGCGCTGACGTCCCTGTCGTGGATCCTCCCGGTTGAATTGAGTTCTGACGGGCTGCAAGTGGTTGCCGTCCATTATGACAAGGCGATCGAGCCGCAGGGCAGCTTCCAATGCTACGGCGTCGAAGATGCGCGTGTCTCCAGGGTCGGCGATCGCTGGCTGATGACCACGTGCTCGGTCAGCCCCGAACGGCACTCGACCACGCTCTACTCCTCCCGCAGCGGGCTTGACTTCGCGTTCGAGGACATTGTGCTGGACCACCAGAACAAGGACATGCTGATCTTCGAAGGTCTGATCGGAGATCGCTACTGGGCGCAGACCCGGCCACTTGGCGATCTCTACTTTGCCTACCCGCCGGGCAGCGCGTGGCGCGCCGGGCCGTCGATCAACCTTGCTACCTCTCCTGACGCGCTCCACTGGAAGCCCCACCGTCAACCCGGGATCCGTCCGCATGCGGCGACAGTAACGACCGCGCGCATGGGTGGAGGCACGCCCCCGATCCTGACCGATGCGGGCTGGCTGACCCTGTGGCACGGGGTCGAGCCCAAGGAAATCGTCGGTATCTATCGCACCTATTGGTCGATCCTTGATCGCGACGACCCATCGCGAACTGTTCGCTCCGATCATGTGCCACTGCTCGAACCGGCGCCTGAGCTTACCGCACCGCTGGAAGACAAGATGTATGTTCGCGACGTCGTGTTCACGACTGGCATCGCCGAAGAAAAGGATCATTATGTCATTGCCTCTGGCGAGGCGGATCTTGCCAGCCGCATCACCCACATACCCAAATGCACGTTCAAGTAAGCCGGTCTGGCCCGCTCGCAGGGTCAGTTCGCGGATGTGCGCGGAGGGCCCCGTACCCGCTCGGGATTCAAAGGGGTGCACGCATGGCGGCGACATGGGCGAGAGCGGGCACGGGCCGCAAGGCCCGCAGGCCGGAAACTCTTACACCATCGCGGTCAATCTCCGATGGCGCCTCCAGCTCACCGGCCTGCTTTGCAAACGGCCGCCCCATGGTGGCATTCGCGCGACCGACATGAGGCCCGGCGAGACGCTCTGGCAGGACATCCCTCCTGCCGGTGGATAGGCAAGGCCCTCGTGATCGTGGCCGGTGGCCATCGCTTCGTTCAGACGCCGATCGGCGACGCACTCATCGCCTACGCTCTGCCCAACTGATCGTTGAATAGCGAGGACCTGGAAAAAATGATCGCAATCTCGCGCGAGTCGGGAAAGGAGCCCCCGCTTCACTGCTATTGTGGTTTCCTCGAAATCTAGGCCAAGCTTGTAGATGGCCTTGACGCTGGAAATCGACCGGCGGTTGAGGCGGAGCGCGCAGGGGATGACGGCGTCAATCGATTTCATCCTCCTTGCGAACGCGGGTTACGCCCGTTTTGCCGTCGACAACTCGAGCTTGTTCTGCGCCTGTCCCGATATCTCGCTGAAGCGTGCCACCAGACCTACCGCCTTCATTCGGGGCGAGCTCCACTGCGTCGATCAGATCGCTGTCATCATGTCGGCGAGCATCTTCGGCGCGATTAGTCTTCTGATTGGTCATCTCGCGTCTCCCACACGACAAGGTAAAGGCGACGCCGACCGAAGATCATGCCCGGTAGAACCGCGCCTGCAGTAAGGCCAGTTCGCGTTGCCTGGACTACCACTTCACCCTGCTTGTGTTCCATGAGAAGCCCTGGGTCCCCTCGGGGGGCGCAAGCACACCGCGTCGTGCGCGTGAGCGAGCGGGTAGGGTCGGCACGCGGCTCTGTCCGATGCGATGCGATGCGAACGCCCTACCCCTCTTCTCGGGCCTAAATCACTGTACCCAAATTTGTGTCGTTCGACGCGTTGCGACACTGTTGCTTGTCATATGTAACCTGTTGCACGGATGCAGCTAAATGCTTGTTTTACAATATGTTAGATGGGACTCTTAATCAGCGGGTCCTTGGTTCGAGCCCAAGTGCGTCCACCATTTTCCCCTAGATCCTCGCCGCGCGTTATCCGGGTTTTGCACCGTCGGCTTTGCGACGCTAACGGCGTCTGAGACCGCGAGCTGGCGATCCTCCTCGGTTTCATTACGTCAAAAATCAGACAATCTTGGTGACCCCGATGCTGGTCGTGCTAGGCAGCGTCGCATGAGCCTCCATCTCTCGTCCCTGGTCGCTCTCGCGCTCGTGGTCCTGATGTTCGCGGTCGCGGCAATCGTCGAGAGACAGGGTGCAAAGCGCGCAAATGCGCGCTTGCGCCTAAGCGCCTACACGCTGGCGCTCGGGGTCTATTGCACCAGTTGGACCTTTTACGGCGCCGTCGGCAGCGCCGTGCGCGACGGCTGGAGCTATCTTCCGATCTACGCCGCTCCAATCCTGCTGCTGCTGGTCGCCCCGCGATTTCTGCGGCGCCTGGCCGATGCGGTGGCCGAAGAGCGCGCAACCACAGTATCCGACTTCATCGCCGCGCGATTCGGCCATGATATCGTCGTGGCGCGGCTGGTGACGACGATCGCCCTGCTCGGCACGATCCCCTATATCGCATTGCAGCTTCGCTCGATCGGCGCGGCGTTGTCGATCGTTTCCGGCGCGGACGTCAGCGTGCCCGCAATGCTGGTCGCCGCGCCGCTGCTTGCGATCTTCGCCGCGCTGTTCGGTGCGCGACGGTTCGAACTGGCCGGACGCAGCGAGGGACTGCTCTACGCGATCGCGCTCGAATCCGTCATCAAGCTGCTGGCGCTGGTGCTTGTGGCGGGCATCGCGATCATGGTGATCGCGAACGCCGACGCTGCGGCGTTGCAGGGCGGGCTCGAGCGGTTCCAGCATAGCTTCCGTGCGGATCGCATGTCACTTGAAGTCGCGATCATCTTCCTGATCGCCATGCCCGCGATCATCGTCCTGCCCCGGCAATTCTATATGGGTCTGGTCGAGGCACGCCAGCCGGGCGATTTCGTCCGGGCCCGCTTCGGGCTGGCGGCGTATCTGGGCCTGATGGCGGTGGTGATCCTCCCGATCGCGCTGGCCGGCACGATGCTGCTCGACCCGAGCGTTTCTCCCGACGTGTACGTCCTGGAACTGCCGGCCGCGCGGGAGCAGGGCCTCGTTCTTGCGGCGGCGCTGCTGGGCGGGGTCAGCGCCGCGGCGTCGATGGCGATCGTGGACTCCACGGCGCTCGCGACGATGGTGTCGAACGACCTGCTTTTCCCCACGCTGGTGCGGCGACGCGTGCTGGCCAGCGCGGGAACTTCGGGAGCGATGGGCCAGCGGATGCTCCGGCTGCGCCGCGCCACGATCCTCGTCATCATGCTGTTGGGCCTTGCCTGGGCGCTCCTCGTGTCGTCGCAGGACACGCTCGCATCGATCGGCCTGATCGCCTTTGCGGCGATGGCGCAGTTCGTCCCGCACCTCATCCTCGCGGCGACGGGCAAGAACCGCGATGCGCTGGCGGCGCGGGCGAGCCTGTGCGCCGGGCTGATCTTCTGGCTCTATACGCTGGCGCTCCCGCCAGTGCTCCCGGAAAGCTTCATCGCCGCGCTGAAGGGCACGCTGATCGACCCGACCAATCTGCTGGGCATCGGGTCGGCGACGCCGCTCACCCATGGGGTGATCTGGAGCGTCGGCGCCAACCTCGCCGTCTTCGGGGCGATCGCAGCACGCGGACTGAAGACACCGCAGCTTCCGCGCATGTTTGGCGGCGAACGTCTGATCAGCAATCAGCGCGATCTGGTGCAGCTTACCGGCAGTTTCGTGGGTCGGGAGGAAGCCGAGCGGGCGTTCAGCGGAGTCGATCCGGCGGCGCCGGTCGACCGGCGCTCGGCACGCCGCGCGCGCACACTGATCGCGCAGGTAGTGGGATCGTCATCGGCGCGCGCGCTGGTGGCCTCTGCGCTGGCGGGCGGAAAGTTGAGCGTGCACGACGTCGCGCGCCTGCTCGATGAGGGCGGGGCGAGCCTGCAATTTTCGCGCAAGCTGCTGGCCTCGACGTTCGAGAATATCGATGCCGGCATCAGCGTTGTCGACGCCGACCTCAACCTCGTTGCGTGGAACAGCCGCTATCTCGACCTGTTCGATTACCCGCCCGACATGGTCTATGTCGGCGCACCGGTCGCGGCGCTGATCCGGCACAATGCGCGCCATGGCGACTTCGGACCCGGCGATGTCGAAATGCATGTTCGCAAGCGGCTCGATCACCTCCGCAACGGCCAGCCGCATCATTTCGAACGGCAACGGCATGATGGAAAGACGATCAAGACCGTGGGCGGTCCGATGCCCGGCGGGGGCTATGTCATGTCGTTCACAGACATCAGTGAGGAAGCGCGTATGCGCGCCGCGCTGCGCACGACGCTGAACGAGCTTGAGCATCGGGTCGAGCAGCGCACGATGGAACTGCGCGACGCCAACCAACGGCTTGCGGCGGCCGACCGCGACAAGACCCGCTTTCTGGCGGCCGCCAGCCATGACCTGCTCCAGCCGCTCCACGCGGCACGCCTGTTCACCAATGCGCTGAGCCGGGACGCGACGCCAGGACAGACCGGCCTGCTGAGCCAGGTCGAACAGTCCTTGCTGGCGGCGGAGGACCTGCTGCGCTCGCTGCTCGACATAAGCAGGCTCGATGCGGGCGGGGTGACGCCCGAACCTGTCCGTATCCCGCTCCGGCCGTTCCTGTCGGAACTGAGCGAGAGCTTCCGCCCCACTGCGCTAGGCAAAGGGTTGAGCCTCCGCGCCGTCAATCTGCGGGGAACCGTGCAGTGCGACGTCGGGCTGCTACGCTCGGTTCTCCAGAACATCCTCAGCAATGCGGTGCGCTACACGGAACGCGGCGGCGTCCTGATCGGCGTTCGCAGGCGCGGTGCCTGTTGGCGGATCGATATCATCGATACCGGCGTCGGCATTCCACCCGATCAGGTCTCGCAGATTTTCGCCGAATTCACCCGGCTTGGCACCGTCGAGGCGGAAGGACTTGGCCTGGGACTGGCGCTCGTGCGCAGGATCGTGCCGCTGATCGGCGGACAATTGGACGTGCGGTCGCGGCCCGGGCGCGGCAGTTGCTTCAGCCTGACGCTCCCGGCGCATGACGATGTGCCTTTGCCGCCGCCGATCGTGACCGAGCCCCGCCTCGCGCATCGGTCGCTCAGCGTGCTGGTCGTCGATGACGATCCGCGCATCGTGGCGGCCACGATCGCGCTGCTCGAAGCGCTCGGTCATCGCGGGATCGGCGTGGGTACGACCCGCGACGCGTTGGCGGCTGTCGACGGCATCGACGCCGCGCTGGTCGATTATCGGCTAGGCGCGGAGCAATCCGGGCTCGCGCTGATCGCAAAACTGCGCGCGCGCCGCCCCGAACTCGCTACCCTGCTGGTCACAGCGGAGCGTGGTGCCGAAGTTCGCGTGCGTGCACGTGCGCTTGGCGTGGACGTCGTCGCCAAGCCGGCCAACCCGGCGGCGATCGAAGCCTTTTTGAGCCGTGCGTCAGTCCCGCAGATCGATCCCGAGTGAACGTACGACGAGCGCGGCCTGGGTCCTGGTGCGCACATCGAGCTTGCGCATGATCGCGGTCATATGAACCTTGACCGTGGCTTCGCTGATGCCGAGCCGGTGTGCGATCTGCTTGTTGAGCTGACCGTCCAGCACGGCGAGAAGGACCTTGAGCTGGGTCGGCGTGAAACTCGCAACCGCCTCCCGAACGCGCTCCAACGGCTGCGCGTCGCCCATGGGGGGGCGTGGGGCGGCATGGTCGAGCGCGCGGGCAATCGCCGCCTCGATCGCACCAAGATCGCTGCCCTTGTCAAGATACCCGGCCGCGCCGGCTTCGGTTGCTTCCTGGGCGGCCGCCGGGCCCGCGCTCGAGATGACGAGGATCGGGACGTCCGGGCATTCGTCGCGAAGGAGCTCGATACTCGAATAGCCGGTTGCGCCGGGCATCTTAAGGTCGAGCAGGATGAGCTTCAGTTGCGGCGCCGATGCCGCCATGGTCGCCGCCGCCGCGAGCGATCCGGCTTCGAGGATGGCGGCATCGGGAACGACGCGCCCCACCGCAAGCCGCAGCGCCTGGCGAAACAGTGGATGGTCGTCTGCAATCAGAATCGATCCGCCCAAGCCCGATACCCCCCGCCTTGACCGCGAAATGTGCGACCGACGCCATCCCCCATGCCCTAGCGCCATGCCGTCTGCGAGTCATGTAGTGTAACGGCAGGCGTCATGCTCCACCTTCGGCAGACGAACAAAGCTCTATCGGCAAACCCCGTCCATCTACGACCTTTGTCGCAATGGTCTCGCATAGAGTCGCGCGGCATGATCGTCGTCGCTTCGGGCCGCTTCGGCGGGACAGAAGGTGACATGATCGGGGGAGCTAGGGTGCATGGCGACGGCGTTTGAGGATATTGATCACGATCCCAAAGCCACCCAGAGCGAGAAGCTGGTCATCGCCGCGTCCTCGCTCGGCACGGTGTTCGAGTGGTATGACTTCTACCTCTACGGGCTGCTCGCGACGATCATCTCGGCGCAATTCTTCTCGGGCGTGAACGAGACGACGGGGTTCATCTTCGCGCTCGCCGCCTTTGCCGCCGGGTTCGCGGTGCGACCGTTCGGTGCGCTCGTCTTCGGGCGGATCGGCGATCTGGTCGGGCGCAAGAACACCTTCCTCGTCACCATGGGCCTGATGGGCGGCGCGACCTTTGTCGTCGGCCTGCTCCCCTCCTATGCGACGATCGGGGTTGCGGCGCCGATCCTGCTCGTGATGATGCGGCTGGTCCAGGGGCTGGCGCTGGGCGGCGAATATGGTGGCGCCGCCACCTATGTCGCGGAACATGCGCCCAACAACAAGCGCGGCCTCTATACCAGCTTCATCCAGACGACCGCGACGCTCGGCCTGTTCGCGGCGCTGCTCGTGGTGATCGGCACGCGCATGGCTGTGGGCGAAGAGGCGTTCCGCGACTGGGGCTGGCGCGTGCCGTTCCTCGTGTCGATCATCCTGCTCGGCGTATCGCTGTGGATCCGGATGCAGCTCGAAGAGAGCCCGGTATTCGCCAAGATGAAGGCCGAGGGCACGACGTCGAAGGCGCCGCTGACCGAGGCGTTCGGGCGCTGGAGCAACGCGAAATGGGTGTTGGTCGCGCTGCTCGGCGCGGTCGCGGGCCAGGCGGTGGTCTGGTACACCGGCCAGTTCTACGCGATGTTCTTCCTGGAAAAGATGCTGATGGTGGATGGCGCCACTACCAACGTCCTGATCGCGATCGCGCTGGTGATCGGCACGCCCTTTTTCATCTTCTTCGGCTGGTTGTCGGACAGGATCGGGCGCAAGCCGATCATCATGGCGGGCTGTGCGCTGGCGGTGCTGACCTATTTTCCGGCGTTTCATGCGCTGTCGGAAGCGGCCAATCCCGCGCTGGCCCGCGCGGTGGCGACCGCGCCGGTCACGGTGGTCACCAATGGTGACGATTGCTCGCTCCAGTTCGATCCGGTCGGCGGCAACAAGTTCGACAGCAAGAGCTGCGACATCGCCAAGGCATTCCTCGCCAAGAACGCCATCAGCTATCAGAGCGTCGATGCCCCAGCCGGAACCGTCGCCATGGTCCGCATCGGGGATGCAAGCTTCACCGCGCCTGATCCGGCACAGGTTAGCGGCGAGCAGCGCAAGACCGCGATCGCCGGCTTCCAAGGCGAATTGAAGGCGGCGCTCACCGCCGCAGGCTACCCGTCAAAGGCCGATCCGGCGGCGATCAACAAGCCGTTGGTCGTCGCGATCCTGACCTGGCTCGTGCTGCTGGTGACGATGGTTTACGGCCCGATCGCGGCGATGCTGGTCGAGCTGTTTCCAACCCGTATCCGCTACACATCGATGTCGCTGCCCTATCATATCGGCAATGGCTGGTTCGGCGGGTTCCTGCCCACCACCGCCTTCGCGATGGTCGCTGCGACGGGGGATATTTATTACGGCCTCTGGTATCCGATCGTCGTCGCCGGACTGACGCTGATCGTGGGGCTGTTATTCCTGCCTGAAACGTTCAAGCGCCCCCTCGAACAGGAGTGAGGGGGACGGCGCCCTTTTTTTACGCCACATGACACCGGTATCAAAATGACACCGGTATCAATATAAGTTAGTCAGAGGGGAGTGATGACATGACGAAAATGGCATTAGCGGTCAGAATCGCGGCGCTCAGTTCGACCGCACTTATTCCGTCGGCGTTGGCGCAACAGGCCGAACCCGTCCCGGTTGAAGAAACGACGGAAGAAGAGGTTGTCGTCACCGGTATCCGATCCTCACTCGAGGATGCGCTCGACATCCGGCGAAAGGCCGATGTGATCCTCGACGGCATCTCCGCCGACGATATCGGCAGCACCCCCGACCTGAACCTGGGCGAAGCGTTGCAGCGCATTCCCGGCGTTCAGATCAACCGATCCGCCGACCGCCGTGACGCATCGATCAGCGTGCGCGGCCTTCCCAGCCAATATACCAAGACCACGGTGATGGGGCAGAGCATCGCGACGCCGACCTTCGGCACGCGCGGCAATGGCAACCCGTTCGGAATCTTCGACGCCGCGATCTTCAGTGGCGCGGACGTCATCAAATCGTTCACGGCCGAGATCCCCGCGGGTGGCCTTGCATCCAATGTCGACTTGCGCCTGCGCTCGGCCCTGTCGCGCAAGGAAGGGCTCGTCGCGCGCGCGGAACTGCAATATGAAGAGACGACCGAAGACGCCAATCCCGGCTATTTCCTCTCGGCGGTGAAGCGCATCACGCCCAGTTTCGGCGTCTATGCCACTGGCTCCTACTCCAAGCAGAGCTTTCGCCGGGATACGATCCGGGTCAATTCCTACACCTCGTTCAGCGCCGCGCGCCGCGCGCAACTCGCGGCCGACGATCCTGCGTTCGACATTCCGGCAACCGATGCGAACGGAGTGGCGAACGATATCGTCTTCCCCTCCGAAATACGCCAGATTTCCCAAACCAATGAAGGCTATCGTCTGTCGGCCGGCGCGGGGATGGAGTGGGAGATCTCCGACGCGCTCAAGGTCCGCGTCGATGGCATCTACACACGACGCGACCTGTCCGACGCCAATCTCGACCTTCTTATCGCCTTTCCCCAGGACGCGACCGGCGTCGTGACCCCCCTCTCCGCCCCCGTATCGCTCGGGCAGTTCGATCGCGGCTCGAACGGCTCGGTCGAGAATGTCTATGTCGTCAATCAGATCGCGGCGAGCGATTTCGCGATTCCGATCGGCAATCGCAACTTCCCCTCGGTCGACCAGAGCTGGGCGATTTATCCGCAAATCAATTTCCGCAACGACGACTGGGCCGTCGACTTCGTCGGTACATGGTCGAAGGCATTGGGCGACCGTCGCGAATTTCTGTACGAGCAGCGGATCCAGCCCAATAGCGGCCGGGTCGACGCAAATGGCGACGGAATCGACGATAATGGCAACGGCGCCTATGCGATCATCAACACGGGTCTCGGCAACTACCGGGATTTCCTGTTCGACCTGACCGTCCCCAACGCACTGCTGGACGTCGGCAATGGCACCTACACGGTCAGCGCGGGCAATGCGATCCAGGCGCGCAACTCGATCAGACCGCAAAATGTGGTGTTTACCGCCAGCGGCAACGGCGTCCGGGTCAAGCGCGACATGCTCGCCGCCGACTTCAAGGTCGAGCGGTTCCTCGACTTCGGGCCGTTCACCAGCGTCAAGATCGGCGGCTATTATTCGCGCGAGACCGCAGATCAGACGCTCCAGGAAAACGCCAATCTCGGCACGCAGTTGAACAACCTCTCGAACAACATCTTCAAGCTCAATGACGCCGTTACCTCGGGCGGCACCTTCTTCGGCGGCGGGGCCCCGGGAGCGGAGTTCGCCAATTTCTATTCGCTCGACATCCGCAACGTCGAAGCGGCGATCTATCCGGTGCTCGGCACCATTCCGCCGGGGGTCAATTTTGCACCGAACGCAGCGCAACTCGCGGCATTCTTCCCCGAACTGACCCCGGCGGCACGCAGCCGGATCACCTATGCCAATATTCTGGCCCTAGCGCCGCGCAATTCGCTCACCGGCTTCGTTCAGCGGTTCCCGCTCAATCGCGTACAGGGCCAGAATTTCAATTCCGACCGCGACAATCTCGAACTCTTCGCAATGACCAGGTTCGATCTTGAAAAGTGGCAGGGCATCCCGCTCCGCGGCAATGTCGGTATGCGCTACGTCCGCTCCAATCTGTCCGGCATCACTCGCGATCAGGCGCTCGATTTCTACACCGCGCTCGGCTTTACCGAGGCCGATTTCCGGCCGGGCTATTTCCTGCCGCCCGAACCGGCGACCGGAAAGTACAGCGCCTGGCTGCCCTCGGCGAACCTGATCTATGAGATTACGCCCAATCTGGTCGCGCGTGCCGCCTATTACGAGACCTTCGAAGCGTTCGACCTGGTCGAGTTCAGCCCTGCCCCGACCCGCATTCTCGAGGACGTGGATCCGGACGCGGGCGACACGGTCAATTCGGTGCGGATCGACGTCAACCGGTTCGGGCTTCAGCCGCGCAGTTCGCGCGCGTTCGATCTCGGCATCTCCTGGTACAACCGCCCCGGAAGCGTGATCGCACTCGGCTATTTCAACAAGCGGGTGACCAACGACATTCTGACGCTCAACAATTTCTGCCCGGCGGGTCAGAACTTCACGATCGAGGGCCAGACCTTCGGGCCGTTGTTCATCGACGGCGCAGGGCGGTGCCGCATTGACCAGGGGCAACCGATCGAGACCGCGAACCAGCGCATCGTCATCAACCAGATCGTGAACAATCCCGATGCGATCACGGTCAACGGGCTGGAATTCCAGATCCAGCAGCGCTTCGACTTCCTGCCCGGCTTCCTCGCCAACACCGGCGGCGTGTTCAATTATACCCGTGTCCGGTCAGGCGGTGCGAACGGCACCAAGCTCTACAATGTCGCCAACGATACCTATAATATCATCGGCTATTATGAGGACCGGACGGTCCAGCTGCGCGTCGCGTACAACCATGCCTCGGATATCGAACTGGCGGGCGGTTCGACCTTCACGGGCAGCGCGAGTCGGGTCCGGCCGCGCGGGCAGCTCGATTTTTCCGGCGCGTTGAAGCCGAGCAAATGGCTCGAGTTCCGGCTTGAGGTATACAACATCACCAATTCGCGGCGCGAGGAATATGAGGGCGATCCGCGCCTCAATCGGGTGGCCGATTTCGACGGGCGCACCGGATCGGTAAGCGTGACGGTGAAGTTCTGATGCCGGGTCCGTCGATCGCATCTCTCGTTCGGGCGTTGGCCATCGGCAGCGTGCTGTCGATGGCCTCCCCGGTCGCCACCGCCGCAACCCCGGCGCTGGCACGGTGCAACGGCGCGGAAGGGTATCTCGCCAGCGGCCAGCGCACTTTCCTGTGGCGCCCCGAATGGCTTGCGATGCAACGCCAGGCAATTGCGGGGGATGCCGCCCTGCGGGCACGGCTCGTGCGCAGCGCCGATGCGGCGCTACGTCGGGGGCCATATAGTGTCACCGACAAGCCGGCCGCGGCGGGAAGTGGCGACAAGCGCGATTACCTCTCGATCGGACCCTATTGGTGGCCGGACCCGTCAAAGCCCTCGGGCGAGCCGTATCTTCGCCGTGACGGTCGGGTGAATCCGGAACGCAATGGGGAGCGGTTCGACGCCCAGCGGCTCGGTGCCTTCGCCCGCGATGTCGAGACGCTGGCGCTGGCGTGGCACGTGACCGGCGACCGCCGCTATGCCGAACACGCCGCAAAGCTGCTACGCACCTGGTTCGTCGCCCCGGCAACGCGCATGAACCCCAATCTCGACTATGCGCAGGCAGTGCCCGGCAAATCGGCCGGGCGGCCCGAGGGGATCATCGAGGCAACGCGGCTGGTTCCCGTGATCGAGGCGATCGGCGTACTCGGCCCGAGCAGGGCGATCGGGGCCGAGGACCAGCGCGCGATCGAGAAGTGGTTCGCCGACTTCGCGACCTGGATGGCGACGAGTCCCAATGGCACGGGCGAGCGCGCGGCGAAGAACAATCACGGCATCTATTACGACATGCTGCTGGGCCAGTTTGCGCTGTTCGCGCGGATGGACAAGGTGACCCAGCGATTGGCGCAGGAGTTCGCAACCCGCCGTCTCGCCCCGCAGATCGATGCCGAAGGCACGCTTCCCGCCGAGACCGCCCGAACGCGAAGCTGGCATTATTCGGCCTTTACGCTGCGCGCAGCGGTTCAGATGGCGATGCTGGGCGAATGTGTCGGTGTCGATCTGTGGCAAGGCGACGAACGCGCCAACCCGTTGCGCCGGGCGGTCAGCTACTTGGCAGGCTATCGCACCCGGCTGGACGACTGGCCATTCAAGGATATCGACCTGTCAAATCCCCAGCGACGCGACCGCGCGCTGCGCGAGAGCGATACGATGCTCGAGATGGCTTCATGGGGCTTTCGCGACGCGCGTTTCGCGCCTCCGCAAGGTCCCGTCGACACGCTCTGGCTCGCCCCCTACCCGCGATGATGGAATTGCTGCACCAATGATTCGACCTGTCCTGATCGCACTCGCCTTCGCCGCCCCCCCTGCCCTGGCCGGACCGCTTGTCGTCGCGCCGCATTTGTCGAGCCATATGGTGCTCCAGCAGGGCAAGTCGGCCGCGTTTCGCGGGAGTGGAGCCCAACCGGGCGAACAGGTCACCGTCTCGTTCAACGCCGCATCGGCCAGCGCCGCTGCAGATGCGCAGGGCCGCTGGCAGGTGACATTGCCTCCCCTCGCCCCGGGCCAGGGTGGTACGGTGATCGTCCGCACTGCAAGCGGCCAGTCGACGCGGCTGGACGATGTGGTGACCGGGGATGTCTGGCTGTGTTCGGGCCAGTCGAACATGGACTTGCCCGTCTCCGGCAGCGCCAATCCCGAACGAACGGCCCGCGAGAGCGCCGGGCTGCCGATCCGTTTGCTGAAGGTCAAGCGAACCGCATCGGCCACCCCCGCACGCGAAATCGTTCCAGAGTTCGGATGGGCACGCGCGGCCCCCGATGTCGTGAGCGGCTTTTCCGCAGCGTGCTGGTACATGGCGCGCGAAATTCTGAACCATGATCCGAAGACGCCGCTCGGCATGATCCACGCCGCCTGGGGGGGATCGACCATCGAGGACTGGATGTCCCCCGCCGCGTTGCGCGCGGCGGGCGCGTCGAAGGACCAGCTTGGCTGGGTCGAACGCTATGCGATGAACCCCCACGCGGCAGTCGCAGCGGCAGCGGCGGCGACCGACGATTGGGCTGAGCGGGTCGATCCCGGCTCGACAGACGCGGCATGGGCAGCGCCCGGGTTCGACGACAACAGCTGGGACCGGATTGCCGTACCCGGCCAATGGGAGCGATCGGGAATAGACGGACTGCGCGGCTATGACGGGATCATGTGGTTCCGCAACCGTATCGCGCTGACAGCGGCAGAGGTTGCGTCCACCCAGGATGCGACGCTTCACCTCGGTCGGATCGACGAACGCGACACGCTATGGGTCAACGGCGTGCGGGTCGGTGCGACCCTCGTTGCCGCCGAACAGCGCAGTTACCGCATTCCTGCGGGCGTGCTGCGTGCCGGGGACAATATCATCGCCGTCCGGGTCATCGATGAAATGGGAGGCGGCGGGTTCAGCGGCCCTTCCGAAGCGCTGTCGTTGGCGCTGTCCGCGACGGCCCGCAAACCGCTGCCGCGCACATGGCGCTACCGTCGCGGCACGACCGAGAGCGCGTGGAGCGAAGCCCCGCCCGCGATCCCGTGGAGTATGCCGCGCGGCATGACGATGGCGTGGAACGGGATGATCGCCCCCCTGGGCGGCACCGGCCTGCGCGGGATCGCGTGGTATCAGGGGGAATCCAACTCCAGCCGCGCCGGGAGCTATCCGGCATTGCTGCGCGCCTGGCGCTCCAGCTGGCGCACCTATTTCGCAGATCCGTCGCTGCCAGTCGTGATCGTCCAGCTGCCCGGCTACGGCCCGCGCAGCGCCCGGCCGGTCGACGCGCCATGGGCGCGGTTGCGGGAGGCGCAGCGGCTGGTCGCCCTGGACGACCCGGCGACGGGGCTTGCCGTCGCGATCGACCTTGGCATCCCGGGCGATATCCATCCCGCGCACAAGGATGTTGTCGGCCAGCGGATGGGGCAGGAAGCGCTGCGCATCGCCTATGGCGCGAAACGACCTGCGGCGCCGCAGCCGGTCGCGGCGGTCCGCACGTCCCAGGGCATCGCGATCACCTTCGCGGGGCTTGCGGGTGGGCTCGACGTCATTGGCGCAGCGGAACCGATCGGTTTCGAGCTGTGCGATGCGAAGGGCACGTGCCGCTTCGCCCGCGCGAGGGTCGTGCAGGATCGTGTCGTGCTTGTCGAACCGGGGAACCCGGCCATCGAGATCCGCTATGCCTGGCAAGGAAGCCCGCCGATCAACCTATATGCTCGAAGCGGCGTGCCGGTCCCGCCATTCCGCATCGCTATTGCGGCGGCCAAGCCGTGATGCGGGTCCTGCTGAGCGCCCCGCTGGCGGCCATCCTGCTTTGCGGAAACGCGGCGCCCGCCGATCGCTGGGCGGGCAAGCCACATGGCCCGGTCTATATCGACGATGTCGCCCCGATGAACCGCACGGTGCAGACGCGCCTGATGCCGCAGGTCGATGCCCTGCTCGAACAATTGCTACGCGAGAAGCGCGCAATGCGGCTCGCCGGCGTGGAGGTATTCAAGAGCGGCGACAAGTTCCTGCCCGGCAAGATCGCTTATGCAATGGCCCAGCGCGCGCTCGCGCTGGGCGATGACGATCCTCGGCTTCCCGACCGCCTCGCGGAGTTTGCCGACATCGCCGAGCTGACACTGGGCGATCCCAATGAAAGCTGGGGAATCTATTACTATATCGCCGCGCTGCACGATCTGGATCAGCGCGGCCTGCTGACCCGCGCGGTCCGCCCGGCGGCGCTCGCAAAGCTGCGCGCGCAACTCGACTGGCGACGCTTCGTCCGCCCCGATCTCACGCTGATCGATCTGCCCAACAATTATTACGGCGTCGCTTTCTCCATCGCGCGGCTGCGTCATTTGCTGGGTTGGGAAGACGACAGGGCTGCACAGCTACTGCTTGCGCGCACGCTCGACCATTATCGCAAATATTCTGGCGAATTCGGATTTGCCGACGAAACCGAGGGCAAGGGCCGGTTCGACCGCTATTCGGTGCTGCTGATCGGCGAAATTGCCCAACGCCTTGTGGAAACTGGCATGACTCCCTCGCCCGAGGTCAAGGCATGGTTGCGCAAGTCCGTGGACCTGCTGCTCCCCCGCTTCAACCTTTCCGGCGAAGGCTTCGAATATGGCCGGAGCATCGGCGCCTATGGCGAGACAGCCTTTCTGGAAGTGCTGACCGCCGCCGCCCTGCTGAAGGTTCTGACCCCGGAAGAAGAGCGCATGGCCTATGCGTTCTCCAGTCGTATCGCCGCGCGCTACATGGATTTCTGGGTCAATCCGCAGACCGGCTCGGTGGATCTGTGGGGACAGGGTCGTCGCACGGATGCCTATAGAGGCATCCACCGGATCTTCGGCGAGAATCTCAGCCTCGCGCGCCAATATGTCTACACGAACGCGATCTGGAACCGCCTCGGCTATCGCGGTCGGGCGCCGGATCGCCGCTACGCGCAATGGCTGCGCAATTTGCCCCGTTCGACCACGACTTGGTTCGCCCGCGGCGACTATGACCGCGCGCTGGTGACGGTCCGCCATCACGGCAAGCTGATCGGGTTGCCGATCATCAACGGCGCGGAGGGGCAGCACATGCACAACCCCTATTTTCCGGTACCGTTCTCGCCGGGGATGCTGTCCGGTTCGGCCGATGCGACCTATCCGCATCTTGTGCCGCGGATCACGCTCGCGGACGGGAGCGTGCTGATGCCGCTGGCCTATTTCAAGGATCTTAGGGTTACACGCCGCGGCAACGTCACGGAGGTCAGCTGGCGACAGGACGCTCTCGATCGGATGGGCGAGAATGAAGCCAGGCCCGACCGGCGAGCACAGATCGAGACCCGCTATGTCCTCGCGCCGGGCCGCATCACCCGGAGCGACCGGCTGCTGCTCGAACCCGGCGCGCGCGCGACCGGGATCGAGATCGAATTTGCCAGCTTCTCCTCCGGGCCGAAATCACGGGCGGGGGTGACGCGGTTCGGCCGTGGCGAGATCCGCAGCTTCGCCGCAAAGGGCTATGGCACCTGTGTCGCAAAAACACCGGATGCACCGGACTATGGTGCGCCTACCGGCCCCTTCGCCGCGGTGGTCCGCTGCCGAAATGGGGATATCGGTCGACCCTCGTCCATCAGCCTCGAATGGACGCTAAGCTACGATTGAGCAATCCAGTGTTTGTTTCGGCAAGGCTGAAACGGTCACAGCGCCGATCCAGCACAGCTGCATCTGCCTCTAGCGCAACCGCGCCGTCATCAGGAATCGTTCACGGCTTTCGGCCGCCTTGCGGCGCAGTTCGGTGATCTCGCGCTCCTCCGTCGCATCCAGCATCGCTTCGAGCAGACGGTTGAAATGCTGGCGCATCGCAACGCGGGCCGCACCCGAATCCCCGATGCGCAGCGCATCGACGATCGCGGCATGTTCGCGCTGACGGGTACGGCCGTCATGCTGACAGACGCTGGCATAGGTGGAGCGCACCTCCGGCATTTCGGTGCGCATCCGCCACAATTGTTTGATGACGTGGATCACCGCCTGGTTGCCCGAAGCGGAGGCGATCAGCAGATGAAACTCCTCGTCCGCCGCGGTCGATGCCGCGTCATCGCTGTCATCGCGCCCCATGATTTCGAGCAGTTCGTCGAGCCGGTCGAGCGTCTCGGGCGTGATCGTCGTCGCCGCCAGCGCCGCCGCCTCGCTTTCGAACAGCGAGCGCGCCTCGGTCAGTTCGAATGCGCTGACTTGCGGTGGTGCGTCGGTCGGCGCGACCATGCCGTCTGTGACATAGACGCCCGAGCCGGTCTTGATGGCCAGCAGCCCCTTTGCCTGCAGCGCGATCTCCGCCTCACGGATCGTCACGCGGCTGACGCCGAACCGCTCGGCGAGTTCGCGCTCGCCGGGCAGGCGCGTGCCGGGGGGGAACACCCCCTGATCGATCAGGGCGGTGATCTGATCGGCGATCCCCTGGTATAACCGGTCAGCCATTGCGCTTCTCACCAATTCGCATGGCACGATCCATATTGCCTTCGTGCTAAAGCGCAAGCGGCGAGCGAGCTTGGCGACGCGCGGTGCCAGTCCGCCCCTTTCAGCCGGCCAACCGACATGCGCTCCAACTGGGTGGCCGGGCGCGGGCGTCGGCTGGTGCCCCTCCCCATCAAACTAAAGCCGGAAGCGCGCGCCAATGAAGTAGCGCGGGCCGTAATAATGGTACTGCCGAATGCTACCCTTGACCGGCATGTCGGTAATCTTGGGCGAATCGAAGATATTCGTTGCTTCCAGCCGCAGCGAGATGTTGCGGTTCACGTTATAGGATGCGCGCAGGTCGAATGTCTCGTTTCCGCGCACATAGCGCAGCTGCGCGTTGCTGCCGACAAAGTCCTGATAATAGTTGGACCGGTAGTTGTAGATGCCCTGGATCGAGAAACCGTCGAGCTGGTAATAGAGTTGCGCCGAAACGACATGTGCGGAGAAGCCAGACAGGCCGGCGGGCGGGATGATGCCCTCGCTCACCGTTCCGGTCAGCGGATCGAGCACATCGCCAAGACGCAGATCCTCATTCTTGAAATTCGTGTCCGCATAGTTGTAGCTGATCTTGCCACCAAAGCCGTCGAGCGGCGCTGGCAACCAGGAAAAGCGGTTGGTCAGCGTGATCTCCACACCCCACAACTGGCTCTTGTCCGGGCTATTGGCGGTCTGAATCACCGGTACGCTGACATCCTGTCCGCCGATAACGAACTCTTCATTCGTCACGAACGGGATGAAACCGCCGCTGAACTCCTTGAAATACAAGGTGGCGGCAAACAGCGAGTCGCGGTCAGGATAATATTCGAGCGAGAGGTCGCCGTTCCATGACATCAGCGGCTTCAGGCGCGGGCTGCCATTGGCGCGGATCTCGCTAATCGCATCCTCGACCGTGGTGCCGCTGGTGTCCAGGCTGAACGTCCGCCCCGCCCCCAGGCCGCTCGGCGCCGGGCGCGACATTGCACGATAGGCGGCAGCACGCAGCAGCAGCCGGTTCGGTTCGAGTTCGAAGATTGCGTTGATGCTCGGCAGGAAGCGCGTCGTCTCGCTTTTGATCGTCACCGATTCAAAGCTGTCGTCGATCGGATCCAGGGTGATCGTGCCGTCTGGGTTATTGATCAAGTCGAACGCGCTGCGCAGACCGATCGACTCCACCTTGGTATTGACCACGCGCACACCGAAATTCCCGCGGATGGGCATATTGCCCAACTCGCTCTCATATTCGGCCATCACGTAACCGGCGAGGGTCCGTTCCGTCACATCCCGGTTTGCGGGGGACAACAGGCTGGCGGGCAGGCCGGGATCTTCCGATCCGGTATATTCACGCATCAGGCAAAGGGGGTCGAACGTCGCCCAGCTGGAGATGCTGTTGCCCTCTGCCGCATCCAGAAAACCGGTCTGGGGGAACTGCGTCCGGCACAGCTGGTTGATCCGCTGGTCCTCCGCCATCGACGGATTGTAGGTGTTCTCATTGCGGACGTCGTAATCGCGATAGGTCTGCTCGGCGAGACGACCGCCGACCGCGAGCGTGGTGATAAACCCGTCCATCCGGTAGTCGGCATCCAGCCGAACGCCCCAGATTTCATTCTGCCGCCGCGATTCATCGCGACGCGCGCGTGCATCGTCCCAGAACAGGTCATGATTTGTGACGTCGAAACGCGGATCGAACGTAACGGTCGGCGCATAATTGCCCGGCAGCACTTCATAGACATAGGGAACGCGGATATTGTTGCTCGCGAACGGCGCAGTCGAGAAGAAATTGCGGGTGCCGTTCACATCGAACTGATCGGTACGCAGCCGCACCTGACGTTCCACTTCCTTGCGGATCGTCCGCGAATAGGAACCGTCGAGCTTTAGCGTCAGTCGATCGGTCGCGTCCCAGCGCAGGTTGGCGCCGGCGCCCAGATATTCCTCCGCGCGCGACAGGTGGGTCGCGGTCGATTCGACCGCGCTCGATCCTTCCAGGCGCTGGATGATGCCATTCTCATCATACTCGACGGCGGTGTGGCCCCTCCGCATTTCCGAGATGTTGAGATCGCGGCGGTTCTCGATGAACTCGCGATCCGAATATTGTGCGTCGAGGTTCAGCTCGACCCGGTCGGAAAAGCGCCATTGCACCGCGCCAAAGATCGCGTCGCGCTGATCGACTTCGCTGATCTGGCGGAAGGTGAGCGCATTGGGGGTCAGGTAAAAGGGCGTGCCCGCCGCCGCCTGTTCCCGCGTCACTTCGCTACAGTTGTTGTTGCTGACCAGCGCCGTCGCATTGCACGCCGTCCACGTCGTGCTGGCGGCGACGGTTTCCTCCGGGTTGCTCACGCTGTTCCGCTGCACGCCGATGGCGATCCCGATATCGCCCAGCCCGCCCAGCTTGAACTGGTCGACATAGGACAGCGTTCCGCGCCAGCCCCAGGCCGACGATCCGATGATCTTGTCCTGATAGGGGCTATAATTCGCCTTGATCTCGCCCTGCACGCGCATCCGCCCGTAATCGAGCGGGCGCAGCGTGCCGATGTCGATCGTGCCGGCCACGCCGCCTTCGACCAGATCGGCTTGCTGGCTCTTGTAGATCTTGATGTTGTTGACCAGTTCGGAGGGGAACTGGTTGAAATTGACCGACCGGTCGCCCGATCCGTTGGTGGCGTCGCGTCCGTTGAACGTCGTGTTGCTGAGGAACGGACCAAGGCCCCGCAGCGCGATTTCCGATGCGCCCCCCTTTTCACGGTGCGTCGTTGCGCCGGTGATCGTCTGAATCGCCTCACCAACGGAGAGCGCCGGCAGGTCGCCGATTTCGTCGGTCGACAGCGCATCGACGATCGCGGTTTCGCGCTTCTTGACGTCGATCGAGGTCCGCAGCGTTTCGCGGATGCCGGTGACGAGGATCTCGTCCTCCTGGGTTGGAGCCGCCTCGTCCTGTGCCAGCGCCGGACCGGCGGCAATGACGGGCAGTGCCACACCCGCCAACAGCAAGTTCCGAATCATCTCAGCCGATCGTGCGGCGCGTGTGCGCTTCGCCATGAGCCCTCTCCCCAGAAGTTATCCTTATACTGGCCTAGTCACCGGCCAAGAACTTTTTGTCAACCCATTATTTAGTCCTATTCGTATAATTGGTAGGACCAATTGGTCATGGCGTGAGCTGGGACGCGAGTCCAGGAACAGCGCGGGCGAGATCCTCAGCCACTAGTCGTGCGAACACGGTCGCGCCCGCGTCTCCCAGATGGGTGTAGTCGAACTTGCGCACATGCTGGCCGCGCGGCCCGCCTGGGCGGGTCGGCAGGTCGGGCAGTCGTGCTTCTGCGGCCGATCGCGCCTTGAGCGTCGTCCCCGCTGCTGCGGCGGCACGTTCCTCCGCCGTCGGGTCGGCTTGGGCGAGCGCTATTGCCTCCGCGCCCAGCGCTTGCACGACGGCGGCGCTGCGGCGGTTGAGATCGACCACCGGAGCCTTGGTCGCGGCGGCAACCTTGCGCACTTCCTCTGCCCACGGCTCGAGCGTGTTCCGGAGCTTGCCGTTCTTGAACTCACGCCGAGTGAGCGGGGTCAGCAGTACCGGAATCGCTCCGGCAGCACGCACTTCCTCAACCATCCGGGTGAGATTGGCGGGAAACTCGCTAGTGCGGTCGGTCCAGCGTTCGGGTCGACTCGACTGATCGTTATGGCCGAACTGGATCAGCACATAGGTGGCGCGATAGCCCGGCACCCTGGCTTCGGCGATCGCGATGTCCCACGACCCTTCCTGACGATAGCTGCGCGTCGAGCGGCCGCCGCGCCCCAGATTGAGGCAGGCGACCGAGGATTTGACGTGGCGCGCGCAGAACATCCCTGCCCAGCCGCTGACCGGAGCCATGGTGGAATCGCCGACCAGAATGATCTTGTACGGCTGGAGCGGCGCCGCATCGGTGCGTGGACGATCCTGCGCCTGCGCACCGACGGGAAGCAGCGCGAGCGCGGCGGCGACGGCGAGCAGACGCGTCACGAGAAGGCCAGCCCGCCATTGATGTCCATGTTGAGGCCGGTCAGGAACGCGGCGTCGTCCGAAGCGAGGAAAGCGACTGCGGCAGCGACCTCGTCCGGATGGCCTTCGCGGCGCAGCGGGGTGTTGCCTGCCACGGCGGCGCGCCCCTCTGGCTTCGAAAAGATGTCGTGGAAGCTGGTGCCGATCAGCCCCGGGCAGAGCGCGTTGACGCGGATTCCCTGCGGCCCGAGTTCCTTGGCCCAGCTGCGCGTGAGCGTGGTCAGTGCGCCCTTTGACGCGGCGTAGATGCTCGCCCCCGGCCCGCCGCCGTCGCGCGCGGCCTGCGACGACAGGTTGACGATCGCCGACCCCTTGGCGAGGTGCGGGAGCGCTGCCTTGGTGACGAGGAAGGCGGACTTGAAATTGAGATCCATGACCGTGTCGAAGAACGCCTCGTCCATGTCGGCGAGCGTCTTGCGCGCCACCATGCCGCCCGCGCAGTTGACGAGCACGTCGATCGTGCCGCCGCCGAACTGCGCCGCTGCGGCGATCAGGCCGGCGACCGCATCGGCCTTCGTCACGTCGGCGCGGTGGAGCAAGGCGGTGCCGCCCGCGGCCTCGACCGCCGCCAGCGTATCCCGTGCCGCCGCTTCGTCGCTGCGGTAATTGATGACGACCTTTGCGCCCTCTGCTGCGAAGCGCAGCGAGATCGAGCGACCGATGTCGCGTCCACCGCCGGTGACGATGACGAGCTTGTCCTTGAAACGCATTTATGCCCCTTGGTCTTGAGTGTCGGGTTGGACGGGCGCGATGCGCCCGCCGATGAAGATGCAGATCAGCGACAGCGGCACGAGCGCGGCGCCGAGGATGAAGATCGGTGCGAAGCTGACCTTGGTCATCGCCGGGACCAGCCAGGTGGTGATGAGCGTACCGGCGACGGCGGCAGTGCCGCTGATCCCGGCGAGCGAGCCGACCGCGCCGCCGCCGAACCAGTCGCTGGGGAGCGTCTGGATATTGTTGATCGCGACCTGGAAGCCGAACAGGATCGCGGCGATCAGCAGCACCGCATAGAGCGGGGTCGCGGCGGTGGCGGTGAGCAACAGGGCCGGGAGCATGATGATGCAGCCCAATGCGATCACGCTCTTGCGCGCCTTGTCGGTGCTCCAGCCGCGCTGAATCAGCTTGCCCGACAGCCAGCCGCCCGACAGCGACCCCGCCATCGCGCCGACGAACGGCACCCAGGCGAACATGCCGATCTGCTTCACATCGAAGCCGAAGCTTTCGTTGAGGTAGATTGGCAGCCACGAGACGAACAGCCACCAGATCGGATCGAGGAAGAAGCGGCCCGACATCACCGCCCAGGCCTGACGATGGCGCAGCAGCTGGCCCATTGAGGGGGCGTAACCCGCGGGGCGGGTGCCGCCATCCTTCTCGTTCGCGCCGAGGATATGTTCGCGCTCGGCCTTGCTCAGCCAGGGATGGGCGTCGGGGTCGGATTTATAGACCCAGATCCACGGCAGCAGCCACAGAAAGCCGAACACGCCGACAATGACGAAGGTGGTGCGCCAGCCGACAAAGCCGAACAGGATCGCGATCAGCGGTGCCGAGACAATCGCGCCGAGCGAGGCGCCGGCGTTGAAGATCCCCTGCGCGAAGGCGCGTTCGGAGCGCGGGAACCAGGTGGCGTTGGCCTTGGCCGCGCCGGGCCAGTTGCCGGCCTCACTGATCCCGAGCGTCGCGCGCAATATGCCGAGGACCAGCATCGAGCGGACCAGGCTGTGCGCGGCAATCGAGATCGACCAGACGACGATCGAAATCGCGAACCCCATGCGGGTGCCGACCACGTCGAAAATCTTGCCGAAGATCGATTGGCCGAGCGCGTAGAAGACCATGAAAATGGTCACCAGCAGCGCATAATCTTCCTTGTCGGCGCCGATGTCCTTGGCGACTTCGGGCCACATCACCGCTAGCGCGTTACGGTCGATGTAATTGATGACCGTCGCGATCGCGATCAGGCCGATGATCCACCAGCGGAACCCGGATTTCATTTCAGCCTCTCCAATTGATCTTCCAGTGCTCCTGCGCAGGCAGGAGCCCAGGGCCACGGGCGACGCAGCTTGTGACCCTGGACCCCTGCTTTCGCAGGGGAACAAGGCGCGCTTTGCGAGCGTGACGCACGCATCATTGGGCAGTCCCATCGAAGCGGCCGACCGGGCCGCTCCAGTCGAGCTTGCGCCCGTTCACGGTGACGCTGTGCGCCTTGCCCGCGGTCGTATCTGTGGCGATGGCGATCAGGATCGTCTTGCCGCCGGTCAGGGTGATCGTCGCGACGCGTGCGCCGGTGGTTTCAGTGAGGGTCAGGCCGGCCACGCCGCTGCGGCTGCCAGTCGTCGTTTCGGTCGCGGCGTTGTAGCGGCCATGCGGTTCGAGCAGGCTGAGGAACGCGGCGTCCCCTGCCCCGCTCAGCCGCTGGATCAGCACCGGCTCGCGGCGCAGGTTGAAGCGCGGATCGTTCGCGCCGCTCTCGGCGACGATCAGCTGCGCGCCGGGGGTCGCCATGCGATAGCTGTAGAAGCGGCCCTGATTGATCCAGGTGACGCGGCCTTGCCCGTTTGCAAGCTGGCCGGTCGCATCGACCCAAAGGTGCTGATAGCCGTTTGCCTTGCCCAGCACCGGGCGGGTTGTGACGTTCGAGGCGAGCTTAACATCGGTGTCGATGATGTGACCGGCGAAATGCAACGGCAGGTCGTAGGTCGCCTTGCCCGCATTCTTCACCGTCATCAGATCGAGGACGAGCGGGGCGTTCTTGCCCATATCGACCTGTACCAGCGCGCGGCGGAAGGTGACGCCGGGATAGGCGCCGGCCATCTCGCCGATGCTGAAGCGCAGCGGGCCCTCGCCGACAAAGGCGAGCTGGGTCGGTGCGACGGCTTCGGCGCGCTTGAGCTTGGCGTCGAAATGGCTGGTTTCGTTGACGACCAACGTGTTGTGCGCGACGGTTTGCTTCGCCCAGCTGTCATTTTCGGGGAGGTAGCGACCGCCATCCTTCGCCTCGATATTGAGGAAGCGGGCGGCGCCATAGTCGGTCACGACCGCCTGGCCATTGTCGTAGAGCAGCCAATTGAGCTTGTCGAAATGGCCATGGCCCATGCCCTGGGCAGTGTTCTTGGCGACCACGACCTGCGCATGTTCCTGCGGGCCGGAGCGGAGGATGGCGAGCGCGCCGTCCTTGCCCTGCGGCCCGTCGCGCAGCAGCGTGGAAGCGAATGCGAACGGCTTTGCCTTGCCCGCCGCGATGTCGCGCGCGACCGCGAAGCCTTGCGGAGAGAGCGCGACCTTGTTCTGCCATTTGGCGATGCCGAGCAGGCCGGGATCACGGGTCGCGGCATAGCCGATGGCGACGCCCTGATAGAGTTCCTCGGTCTTGAGGCTCTTGTCCGGCATCGCGTCGTTGATCGGGAAGAAATAGCCGCCGTAGCTGGTTTGAATCGCGGTGCGGATCGCCTTCAGCACGATGCCGTCGCGATAGGCGAAGATCTTGCGGCCCGGCTCATTGGCCTGGATCGCCTGTGCGAACACGACGAACGGCTGGAGCGCGTAGCGTTGGTAGTAAGGCCCTTCGGCATAATAGCCGTCGGGGGAGAAGAGCAGGTCGAGCTGGCGCAGGAAGCCGACCTTGCCGCTGCGGTCGCTGCCCTTGAGCGCCTGTTCGACCAGCACTGGATCGCGCAGGACATAGCCGGCCATGCCGACCCCAGCATTGGCCCAGGTCGAATGATTATGGATACGGTCGAAGGTCCGCGCCTCGCTGGTCAGGAACGCGGCCAGGCGGCGGAAGACCTGTTCGTCGATCGTCTTGCGCTCGGCAGCGGTCAGGTCGACGCGGACGGCGTCGTAACCCTGAATCGCATGGACCAGCCACACGCTGTCGTTCAGGCTCTGCCAGAACAGCCGCCCGGGCACCTGATCCGACGCGGCGGGGTGGTTGGCGAGCGTGGGATAGAGCTTGGCATAAGCGAGCAGCAGGTCGCGGACATAGTCGGCATATTTGCGCTCGCCGGTCAGGCGATAGAGCGTGCCCGCCTGCTGGATCAGCTTGTAGTTCGCCTTGTGCCGCTCATGCGTCGGCCCGCCGCCGCGATCCTTGGGGGTCGGCACGTCGATTCCGGCGCGAATACCGGCATCGACCGACTTGCGCGCAGCGGCGAGTTCGCGCGCGAACAGCGGGGCAGTCTCGGCGCCGGCGGCCATGGCGCGATAGGCGTCGAGGCTGGTGAGGACCGGTGCGGTGGCTACGTCCTGGGCAACAGCGGGGGCCGCAGTGGCAAGCAGCAGCGCGGCGAGGGTCCTGCGGATCATCGCAGCGCCTCCATCTGATTGTCGGCAAGCACGATGTCCGGCGTCCCCTGCGGGTAGAGGCGCGTGATCGTCGGCTCGGGCGTCGCGGCGAAGACATTGGCGGTGATGCGGACGACCGGCGCGCCGACGCTGTTGGCGATGGCGATGGCCTTTGCGCGTTCGAAGCGGTTGCCGGTGATCGCCACGTTCTGCACGCCCGACAGGCGCACTGCCCCGTCGTTGATGATGCGGTTGCCGGTCATGACGAACCACGGACCGAAGGTGCTTTCATCGGTGCCGAGCCGCGCGACGTCGGCGATCGTCGCAACATCGGTGAAGTCGCTGTCGGCGATGGTGATGCGTTCGGCGCTGTACAGCCCCTTGCTGCCGGTTTCGGCGGCGGCGGCGACGACTGCACCCGAGACCTTGGCGAAGGTCGAGCGGCGGATTGCGACGTCCTCGGCAAAGGTGTCCGGAGTAGTCGCGATCACGTCGACGGCGTCACGCACGGCGACATCGCTCAGGGTGACGCGATAGTTCAAAATGCTCACCGACTGCGGCGCGCGAATGAGGGAAGCGCGCCCCGCAGTCGGTGAGGCGGCGCCGGAGAGGGTGACGCCGCTGAGGTAAAGGCTCCCGCCGGGGGTCAGCTGGAACAGGGTCGGCGCCGCGCTTTCGAGGATCGCCGTGCGCGGGCCGGAGACGGTCAGGCTATGACCGACCGGAATCGGCACGGTCACGCGATGGATGCCAGGCGCAACGCGGATCGTGTCGCCGGGACCGGACGCGGCAATCGCCTGCGCCAGCGCGCCGGGCGCGACGTCGAGCGTGCGTCCGACACTGGCGGGGGCGTCCTTCGGGTACCACGCCGGTCCTGCGTCCTCGCGCTTGAGCATCACGAGATCGCGCGGCGCACCGGTCGCGGCGAGCGCGGGATCGGCGGGATAGAGCAGGCCGTTGGCGGCGCGGACCAGCTTGATGTCGGCCTGGACGAAGCCGGCCAGCCCCTTGGGCGGCGGACCGGACTGTACGTTGCCGGTCATGGCGATACCCGATGCGTCGCCATCGACCCGCACGATGCTTTTGCCCGATGCGGTGTAGATCAGGTTATTCGCAAAACGGCTCGATACCGGCGGCGCGCTGCGTTCGGCATCTGCGCCCGCACCGAACGTGATACGCGCGGCGTCGATGATCGTGTTGCGCTCGATCAGCGCATTGGCGACCTGATGATAGCGGTTGACCGTCGAGTTCGGGACACCGTTCATGACCGCGATCGCGCTGAGGAACGACGTGCCGGTGACGTTCTCAAGATAATTGTGCCGCACCACCTGATCGCGGTTGATCACGCGGATACCACCGGTCGAGGGCTTGCCGCGCCCGAGGAAGATGTTGCGCTCGACCAGATTGCCATTGCCGTGGCGGAGCACGATCGCGCCCTGCGATTCGACCACCATATTGCCGCGGATCACGTTTCCGCCCGATTTGACCGAGACGATCTCGACCTCACCATCGCAGCCTTCGAACCAGTTATTCTCGACGGTCGACTTGGAGTCGCTCAGCGATTCGTCGCTGGTGCCGATGCGAATCGTCTCGCCGCCATTCGAGCCGAGCGGGGGACGGGGCCCAAAGAAATTATGGTCGATGCGTGCGCGATTCTCCCCCGGCTGCCCCTTGGGGCGGATCACCGCGAGGGTGACGCCGCCATTACCCTTGCCCGCGAACCAGCTGTGATCGACGCGATTGTCGGTGCCGTAGATCGCGACCCAAATGTCCTGCGCGCGGCGATCGGGATTGGTGAAGCGATCAACGACGATACCTGTAAGGCGAGTGTTGTTCGCCACCGTTTTTGAATCGACGCGCAGCGCAATCAGTTCCTTCGTCGGTGACCAGCCATCACGAAAGACGAGGTTGGAGACGATCAAATGCGCGCCGCCGATCCGCAGGTTCGACCGACCGGAAAGAATTACCTTGCCGGGCGTCTGCGCGGTCAGCGTGATCGGTTTGTCGGCGGTGCCGCGGCCAGCGAAAATGATCTGGAAATCACGCCACACCCCGTCGGCGAGCAGGATACGGTCGCCCGGTGCAGCCCGTTTCACCGCCTGCGCATAAGCCGCGGGGGTCGTCACAAGGTGATCCGCGGCAAAAGCAGCGGGCGCCACCAACGCGCATCCCATCAGCGCCCCCAACAACCGCATCGCATCCGCTCCTGTCTATTGGAACGTGGACTAACCAATTGGCATAAACCAATCAAGGCCGAATTATACCATATGGAATAATTGGTATAAACAATCTGGATCGCTCTTCAGCCGTGTACCGTGATGACCAGAGTCCCAAAGCCCCCCGGCTGTGGCTGGAACGTCCGGGGAGCATGCCACCTGGCCATTGTCGAAGGGTAATACCCGTCGTCACCGAGCGCGGGAGCAGCGCTTCGACAAGCTCAGCACAAACGGAAGAATGAGGCGGGTTAACGCGCAATGCTTTAATGACTTGCAACGCCCAGAAACGACAGATCCTGATCACACATCATCACCTTCGCCCGTGGCCAGACAAGGCAGCGATGGATGTGAGGCGAGCGATGCGGCGCCGTCAGAACGGCAGCGCCGCGCCCAAGGCGCGGACGACGCCCGTCACTTGGACCAAGACCGTCCTTTCAGCGATCGCAGCAAATGCGTGGGCCGCGCGGACATGTTCGCCAGCCAAGATCGCGCCGCGCTTGGTAGACCAGTCAATCGACCGGCGCCGACGCCGGCTTCCAAGTGAGAAGCTGGTAGATACCCCGCTGTTCGGCGTGGATGAAGCCGAGGCGCTCGTACAGTCGCAGCGCCGGATTATTTGTCTCGACATGGATACTGACCAGCGTAGCGCCGGCAATGGTCGCATGGCGCTGAATCGCAGCCAGCAACTCTCCGCCGATGCCTATGCCGCGATATTCGGGCATCAGGGCAATGTCGATGATGCGCAACTCCCCGCCACGCTGCAGAAGATAGAGGCGGCCTGCGCGAGCGCCCGCCACTTCGATGATGCCCCATCCCATCCCGTCATAATGGGTGCGATAATGCAGATCCTGGAGCTGGTGTTGCTGGTGAAGAAACGCGAGCCGCTGCGCCTCGGGCCAGCCGATCGCTTCCAACTCCGCCCAGCGATAGGCGACATAGACATCGCGCAGGAACGCCTCATCGTCCAGCGTCCGCGCTCGCAGAGTCACGCCGCGCGCAGCCAGCCCCTTGGGGACGTCGGGAAAAAACGGCGGCAGCATGTTGAATCGCGCGGGCTGGCCCTAATTCGGTGTCGGGAACAAGCCATCGTAACAGATGAAAAAGGGCATCGCGAGATAGGGTTGCCGATTCTCATGCGCTCCCCCCGTACCCGGATAGGGCGTCAGCGTCGCTGGCGCGAGCGCGACCGGTGTCTGCGCGCCCGAAGCCGGGGTGAAGGCGCGACCGATCTCGACCGAACTGGAATTCACCGCCGCCGGGACGGCGAGCCAGTTGCCCGCCGCCGCTCCAACGCGCTGGCCGGCGGGTACTGTCGCGGCGTTCATCCCATGGGTGTGCGGGTACATGTTCGACGTCGTCAGTGTGACGCCGACGGAACCGTCTTTGCTGCCGAGCGGTGGATCAAAGAGATCGACGGGATTATTGCCCTGGCACACGGCGGTACGCCCGCGAAGATCCGGCAAGTAAAAAGTCTGCTGGTTGTATGGGCCGTAAATGCTACCGACCACGGCAAAGAGCGCCTGATATTGATAGATGTTGACTTGTTGGCCCAGGCACGGGAGCCAGCCCATTGGCGTGTAATTGTAGGGCATCATGCGAATTTCGCCGATAAAGCCGTCCATAAGGTGTCTCCCGTCAGTTCGGCCGCATCGGATACAGGCCATCGACACAAATGATATAGTTGATGGCCAGATAGGGCATCACATTAAGATGCGCCTCACCGCCACCTGGGGCCGCGGTTATCGCAGCATCATCGAGCGAAACCGGCGTCGGGGCGGGCGTCGCGCCGGGCGGAGCATAGCGCACGACGGGTGACGTAGGTGTAGCCAGGCCGACGCCAGACGCCACGCTGGGCGTTGTCGCCGTCGCGGTGCTGGCGTTAAAGGCGTGGCTATGCGCCGGGATGTTGGCCTCGGTCAGTGCGACAGTGGACACCCCGCCCGACTGGCCGATCATTCGGTTGGTAAGCCCACTCCCTTGCCCCTGACCGATTGGAAGCCTGCCTCGAAAATCGGGAAGGTTGAAGGTCGGACCGCTGCCGCCGTAGGTGGTACCGATCAGAGAATAAAGTGTCTGATAGGTCTGGATAGACAGCGCCGTTCCATCGCAGAAATGCCAGTTCTGGGGCGCTCTGGCGCCCGCAAACATCCGGATTTCGCCAACATATGGATCCATGTCGAAACTCCTGGATAGGGTATTGCCGAACCGTGCTTCACACCTATGCCGACAAGAAAGATACGGCGCCCATCAATTCCGCGGCGGGTAGCTTCCCGATTGGCAGATCGTAAAATTCGTTACGCCGAACGGCTGCATATTGTTGTGGGGAGTACCGCCCCCGGCGCTATCGATGGTGCCCGCATTCAGAACTGCGTTCGCGGTCCAGTTGCCGCCCGGCAGGAAGGTGGAAAAATTCGTGGTGCTTCCGGACGTCGCGCTATTCACATTCGCGAGCATATTCCCGGTCGGAGACTGTGTCGTCGCGGCGGTGCTGTAGCCGACCACCTCGTGCGTGTGCGGCGGCACGGTCGCGACGGTGAGCGCCACCGCCTCCAAGCCGCCCGTGTTTCCCATATTGTAGGTGCCAACCGATCCGCCGGCGCCGGTGCCCAGGGGCGTGCGCCCGCGCAGATCGGGCAGGTTGAAATTCTGGCCTGCCGTTCCGCCGAACGTCACCCCGAGCAGAGAATACAGCGCCTGATTCTGGTTTACCGGAAGATTCGCGCCATCACAGAAGGCCCAGCCGCTTGGCGCCCACGGAAACGCCCACATCTTGATTTCGCCTAAGAATGGATCCGACATCGTCCCTCCCCCGGTTCCTGTCAGCACGAGGTTTCTACCGCTCGCACATGCTATACAGGTCGCAAAGAAATCCAAGTGACTTTTATTGTTTGCCACCGATATGGCGGCACTATGCGGTCTGTCGCGTGCAATAATGCGAAAGAAGCCTGGGACACCATTTCGTCAACACTGCTTCGACATCCGGATCCCGGGGCTTGTTCTGATGTCTTTCGGAGACATGCGCATCGCGAACGGCGCCGAAGGCAAAATCCATCGCGTCCATCAGCGCCGGCTCATGCTCCCACAGGGCGGCCAGCAACTCCTTATGGCGTCGCTCAAACGCGTAATAGCGCGCATCGACCGGCCAGCCGAGACGACGCATCGCCACATGCACCGACTCATGCCGTGTCACGAAGTCCTCATATTCGATCACCGCGTCAAATCGGTCGCGCGACGCGAACAACGCGTCGAGGATCGCGAATTTCTCGGCGATCAGACCGGAATGGTTGCGATAATGCTTGGTGCGGAGGCTCATATAGATGTCGCGCGGGTCACGCAGGAACAGCACGACTCGGTCCGGGCGAAAGCGCTCGACATGGACCGACAGCGGATAGGCGGTGGTGACCACCACCTTGGCCACGAAATCGCGGGACGTGGCGACCCGCGGTGCCGCGAAATTGTTGGGCACATCGACCAGCGCCAGGCAATCGGGTCGCTGCGCCAGCATCAGGGTGAACGCCGTCGCCCCGCTCGATTGCATTCCGTGGACCAGCAAACGCATCCTTCTCACGCCTCCAGCCAGGGATCGGCCAGTTCGGCCGTAACGAACACATAGCGGCGGACATGCGGCGTCGGATGCCGCAGCCCGACGCCATGCACCGAGTCGATTGTCTGGGGAAATATCACCATCTGGTTGGCACGGTAGGGAATGACCGCCGCCACCTCCACCTCCGCTTCATCCAGCGCATAACAATCGACCCGGCGCTCGGCACTCGCCCGCCAGCGATAGAGCAGAAGCTCGCCGCCAAACGAATCATCGTCCGGGTGGCGCAGGTAGAACAGGCAGGAATATAGCCGGTTGGGCGTGTCCAGATGGGGACCGCGCACCACCGACGGCGTTGTCAGGACCGGGGTGTTGATCTCGATGCGGGCGTCGAGGTGAATCTTGAACGCCCCCGGCGCGCTGAGGTCGAGCGGCCCCATGCTGTGGCCTGCAAGCGTCCCTCCCAGAGCGCGCAGCATCGCGTCCGGCCAATAACCGTCGAAAAAGGCCGCGACCTCCGAAAAGAATTCAGGCCCGCTGTGCCGTGCCGCGAATGCCTTCCAGCACGGAGCGATGTCAGCTCCGGCAAGCAGCGCCGTCGCAGGCATGGCAAAGCGCCGGTTGCTGCGCATCGACGGCCCTGATCCGCTCCAGGTGATGCGGGAAACCGCCGGAAAATGCGCGCACAGCGCCGCATAATCATCCGGCGCCAGGCAGTCCGCCGCGACAAGATGGGGAAAGGGATCGGTCCTGATTTCGGCGGCGGTCCGCCCGGAAAGAAGCGATTGCACCCCGGTCCTCCGGGACATATTTGTCGGGTCGTATGGTATAGCCTAGCGACGCCCGAAGCGGGAAGGAAGGGTCTCTTGAACGACGGATTGACCCTGGAAGATTTCGAGCCGTTGATCGGGCAGCCGTTCCGCATGGCTTATCCGGGCCACGCCGAGGCACTGACCTTAACCGCCGCCCGCGTGGCTGCAACGGTGCCGCCGTCCGGGATGCGCCAGGGGTTTCTGCTGACGTTCGCGGGCGAGAGCCGCGACGTGCTGCTGGGGCAGCACAGCTATCGGCTGGAAAATGACGCGCTGGGGATGCTCGAAATCTTCCTCGTCCCGATCGACCGGCTTCCCGACGGCAATTTCGCCTATGAGGCGGTCTTCGGCTGAATCGCGCCGGTCAGGCCGCCGCCGCCACGCTCATTCGCCGCGGCTGCCGCTCGCGCAGTGCCGCATCGCGCGCGCCGACGAACCGCGCCATTACCGGCATGGGCGGCAGGCTGCGCGTCGATAGCTCGATCGCCAATGCGAGATAGAGACCGCCGGATTCCATGACGAGCCGGTGCGCTACAAGCCCGTCGAGAATTTCCTGGACGCGCGCGGCATCGACGTCGGGGAAGCTCTCGGCAATCTGCTTGCACACCGCATGGGCCGGTTGTGCGGCGTCGCAGGCGCGATAGATCTCGCGCGCGGGTCCTTCGAGCAGATGGAAGTCGCACGATGCAACACGGCGCGTGTCGCAGATCGCCAGATGCTCGCCATCGTCGGTGAAGAACAGAAAGGCTTCGCCTGCAGCTTGCCGCCACTGCGCCGCTGCCTCCTGCAACGGCGCGACATAGTCATGCAATGCGACCGGCCGCTCACAGCGGTAGGAGAACCAATAAGCAAGATCGCTCAGCACAGCGTCGGACAGAGCATAGATATGTCCGTAGCTCTCATCCGGCCGTATGTCGGAAATCCCGAACCGAGCGGCCTCCCGGAACAGCGGACTGTATCGCTGCAACTTCACCTCGATCAGCTTGGTCGGTTCAAGATGGGTGAGCAGCGGCAGCAGCGCAGCCATGTCCGTATAGGATTGGGGCCGCTCGAACGGAAAGCCGTAGAGGATGCTCCACTGCATCGAAATGCCCAGCTCGCGGCACCATTTGAGCAGCTGGACATTGCGGATCGCGGTCACGCCCTTGCGCATTCCGCGCAGGACGTCGTCGTCCAGGCTTTCGATCCCCGCCTGCAGGCTGTCGGTCCCGGCGCCGACCAGCGTTTTCAGCTCATCCTTGCGAATATTCGCCTTGATCGAGAAGTAGATGCTGGGCTTGTCCGGTAGCTTCGCAAGCTCAGGCATCACCGTCGGGATATGACGCGGATCGAGTATCTCATCCGTCGCCTGGATGGCGCAGCCCGGATAGCGTTCCGTAAGCCAGCGAAACTCGTCGATCACCCGATCGGACGACTTGACGCGATATTTGATGCTGTCCGCATTTTCCGAACAGAAGACGCAGTGATGCTTTTGTCCCCACCAGCATCCCCGCGACGTTTCGATCGGAAGCTTCACTCGCCGGCTGCCGTCAGTCGGGAAGGCATCGAAATAATCGTCGTAATCGACAAGCGGCAGGCCGTCGAGCAGCGGCTCGGGCGCGACGCTCTCGGTCAAATCGACCAGCTCTTCGTGTGTCGAACGGCGGGGTCCACGCAGATAGACGCCCGGCATGTCGGGCATCGCAGTGCCGCTCAGATGGTGCCGCACCAGTTCAAGAAGCGCAATCTCGCCCGGGCCGGACACCACCGCGTCGAGGAACGGGAAATGGCGGAAGGTTTCGAGACCCATCGTGCCGTTGCAGTTGCTGCCGCCAAGCACGACAAGGGTTTCGGGAAATGCCTCCTTTACGCGTCGCGCGGCCGCCAGCGACGCGACATGCTGGTGAAAGCAGCTGCTGAACCCCACGACCCGTGGCCGTAACGCGCCGACCTTTGCCACCAGCGCGTCGATCAGCTCGGCGGCGGCGGCCTCGACCTCCGGAAGCCGGTCTATGACACGCTCCACCAGTTCCGGCTGCCGCCCTGCCCAGATCTGGTCGGCAAAGCGGCGGCGGATCATGTCGGCAAAAATCTCGGCCGAGCCAACCGGCGCGAGCAGGCGGGAGAACACCCATTCGCCGACCAGAATATGGGCGAACCAACCGCGCGACAGACGCGCATAGGCGGACTCGCCGATCGCCTGCTCCAGGCGAAGGTTGGGATAATCGACCTTGGCTCGAAAGCCCGCCTCGCGCAGACACTGGGCCAGCAACGAAAGCCCCGTGGAGGGCAGTTCCGTGGGCGAGAAGGGCATGTTGACGAGTAGGACGTCGATCGGCGCTTGCTCGTCCATGATCCGGCTCCCCCTTGTGCTTAGTCGGCCGGCGCGATCTCGACGATCCGAAACCGCCCCAGGCGATCAAGGAAGTCCGCGACCTTGGCGCGACACGTATCAGCCGGGATGTCGAAGCGCTCGCACAGCCTGTCGACGATCTCTCCCTCGGTCACCGGATTTTCTAGTGCCCCCCAAATCGCCGAGCCTGTCTCGTTGAGCGAGAAATAATGGCCGCTCTCAATGTCCATGATAACGAAGCCGTCGGGCAGTTCGCTGCTCATCGCCGTTGGCGATCGCCGCAAGCGGGTCGAGGCGTTCGGGGCAATCGCTGTCATCGGGACGGGTCCTGCAAGAAATCAACTTCCGATATCATAGCCCAATTCTTCGGCCCGTCGAGGTTCAGCCATAGCCAAGCCGCCGCATCATCGGCCCATGCGCCGCGATCAGGCGTTCGCGCCGCTCTGCCGAAAGCGCATCGCGCCATTCGCCGACCTGTCCTCGACGGAAGTAGCGTGCGTCCCCCGAATGCCGCAATTCCTGGGCCTGGAGATGGTCGAACCTGCTTCGTTCCACGGCGTCGCGGATTCGGTCGGGGCCGGCATCGAGGCCCAGAAAGTTCGCCAGCGCGCCGAATGCCGCGACAGGATCGGCCTGGAGATCCTCATAGCGCACAAGATGCAGCCGCATCCTGCTGGCATCCAGCCAGCTCGCGATATGGCCGCTCCACGATCCGATCCGCTGGGGCAGAGCGGGGGTGCTGCCGATATGCTGACGGCTGAGCTCGGCATCCTCGCGTTCCATCCAGTCGATCGCCTCATCGAGCGTCATGCTGAGGAACGGCGCAAGCGACAGCGCGACATCCAGCGGATTGCGCACGATCAGCGCCACTCCCGCCGTTGCTGCGTGCGGGAATATCGGCCGACCGTCGCTGGCGGTCCGATAGGCGCAATGAAGCTTGATCACCAACGGCTCGCGCGCCGCCGCAGCGAGCCGCAGATACAGGTCAGGGCGAAGCCGATCGACCTCATCGATCGTCATTTCGGAAGAACTGCAGTCGAATTCGGTGTCGAAGGCATCGCGGCTGATCGCGGTCGGCGGCGCCGCCAGTCGGCGGATATCGGCCGATTCTCCGGCGGCGGGAAGCATCAGATTGCTCAGCACCGCGCGGCACCAGGTGTTGCCCGAACGCGGATAGGAGGCGAGCCAATAGATCATGTGTCACAGACGATCGACAATTGCCTCGACCGCGTCGGCCAGCGCCGCCAGTTCGAAGGTGCGAGCGCTCCGTCGCGCCGCAAAGCAGGGCACCTCGCCCGCCAGCGGCGCCAGCCGGGCGAGATTGTTCTCGACCCCGCCGGCCGCTGCCTGCATCCGCCGTCGGAACGTGT
Organism: Sphingomonas suaedae; assembly: GCF_007833215.1. NCBI lineage: Bacteria > Pseudomonadati > Pseudomonadota > Alphaproteobacteria > Sphingomonadales > Sphingomonadaceae > Sphingomonas > Sphingomonas suaedae. The sequence continues at coordinate 669,115 of NZ_CP042239.1, read as the reverse complement.
TGTGCATCAACAGCGCGACGGCCTTTTCGCGCGGCAGCGGCTCCACCGTGATGCCCGCCTGCGCGCCATGGATATCGAGCCCGACGACCCCGGCCAGCGGCACTCCGGAATGCCCCGGCACGGCCATCGGCAGAAATCGCTTGGCGATGCCGTCCCGGATCGGCTGGAGCGGCGCCGCATCGACGTCGAGCGCGTCGAGCGAATCCGGCCATAATTTGAGCCGCGCCGGGCCGGGGAAGACCCGCCAGCGTCCCGCCTCCGGATCGACTACGGCCATATCGTCGGTCACGAGCGCATGACCGCGCGCGGCGAGGACCGCGGCCAGGGTCGACTTGCCCACTCCGCTCGGCGCGGTGAACAACAATACCCCCTTGCGCGTCAGCACGCCGGATGCGTGCAGCACGATCTTCCCCCGCTGGTGCAGAATCCCGGCAAGCGGCGACACGGCGGTATAAAGCGCCAGTGCCGCCTGCTCCGCGCCCGGATATGGAGCGACGCCGATATGGCGGCCTTCGCTGACCAGATAGCGCGCAATCCCCGGCTGCGTCAGAAGCAACTGGCCGGGGGCCACCCAGTTGAGCGGATTGTATCGCCTTCCCCCGACCAGCCCGTCCGGCACCGGGGCGAGGTCGATCTCCACGTCCGGTGCGACATCGTGCGGCGCAGCGGGGGCATCGAACGGAAAGGGCGAGCGGATCGCCATGCCGAACAAGTGCTGACAGGTCATGCGGCGTCCGCCGCGCGCGGCGTCAACGGGGCGAGCAGAAAGTCTTCGCGATAAACATCCGCGATCATCGCGCGCAACTCATCGTCGAATTCGGGCACAAGCGCGTCCGGACGCGAGGCGTTGCGGAGCGGCAGCGCAAGCGGCGGGAGCCCGAGCGCCGTTACGATATGCGAGAAATCGCTGTCCATCCTGTCGTGGCGGCCGATCAAGTCGACGACCAGCGCGCCGTCCGCGTCGCGCAGGAAATCGGACTGCGGACGCACCAGCCGCCGTGCGCGGCTGTCCGGGTCCGTCAGGATGCGCTTGCAGTCGTCCAGCGTCGCCGACGGTCCCTCGGGAGGAAACCAGAAGCGGACCAGCGAGCGGAACCGATCGACGGGATCGCGCACGAATGCAAAGCGCCGGTAGGCGCGCCACATCTCGGGCAACAGATAGGGTTGAAGCTCGGCGCAGGTCAGGTGTCCGGTGCCCAGCGCGGCGAGCGCGGCGACGGGGAAGCGCCTCTGTTCGAACAGTCCGCACTGCTCCCAGTCGTGCGGGCCGAGCACCGGGCGGAGCGCCGCGCGCACCGATTGCGATCCCGTCTTCGGCACCGCGACGAAGACGAAGCGATGAGCGTGCGATACGATCAATGCGCAACCTCTGCCGACGCACTATGCAATGACCGGTCGAACAGCTCGAAGATCAGGTGAATTCGATCCGTGTCGCCGTCGTTGCGCACGGCATGGGGCTTCACATTGTTGAGCTCATAGGCTTGGCCGCAGTGCAGCTGAAAGCGCGCATCGCCCACTTCGAACCACACTTGCTCGCTCGTGACCAGCGGCACATGGATCTTGTGCGTCAGCAGATTGGAACCGGCGCCATCGACGTGTCGGTCGATCCCCGCCTTGGCCGCGAGCCGCGCAAACATGACCTTGGGAAACTCCGGCTCGGCCAGCCTGTAGTGGGACGCGACCCGGTCGAGAATGGGCTGGAGCAGCGGCTGCCACACCGTCCAGAACGGGGTCGCATAAAATGCCATTGGGTCCCGGTTCGACGGGATGAACCGCGCGATGATGTGGCGCGTATGGTGGAAGCAGGAAAAGCGGTTTTCCTTGCGCGCATCCTCGGCATCCCATGCTGCCTCCCCGACGGCAAGCAGACGCTCGCGCAGTGCCGCGACATCCACCTCGCAAATCGGGAGATAGCTATCCGGCTTGGTTACCCGCGCCATGGGCTTCAGTCCTTCAGCTTCAAGAACGCGATGGTACGCAGAATCAATCCCGTAGGGCCTTCGCCGGACTGGATCAATCGGTCGATATCCGCAGCCAGGCGCGCGCGATCGACGAACGTCGCCCGCTCGGGGTCGGCGGTATCGAGTCGCGGGAGCAACCGCTGGAGCGCGGAGACGATCGTCGGCTGATTCGCCGCCATGCGCGTCGGATCGGTCTTGTCGGTATAGCTGACGATCGCCCGAGGCAGCATCGGCGCCAGCACCCGGCGCGCCAGATCGCGGCCGTGCGGCCCGGGTCGGAACAGGTCGGGGGGAAGCCCCAGAAGGAGACGGATGAGCCGAATATCGAGCAGCGGGTAGCGATAGTCGATCCCGTATCTGCGCCCCGCCCAGTGCCAGGATGCCATGCGTTCCCCCAGCCCCGGATTCGTCAGCATGGCGATCTGCTCCGCCCGCGCGGAGGGCCACTGCCCGCCCGGCGATCGCCCCTCCGCTTCGGGCTTGACCAGACCCGGGGCAAGATAGTCACGCGTCTCGCCCCGGCGCGCGACATGGAGGGGGCGCCGCCTCAGCCGACGGCGCAAGCGATCGATCGGACCCGGTCGGCCATGCCCGCGATAGCTGAGGCCCTGGTCGCCGCCCCAGCCGGACAGCAGGGCCGTCACCCCCCCTGCCCCGGCCAAGCGCTGCACCGCGCTTTCGTGCAACAGGGTCGATGTCAGGGAGCGGTCTACCGGATCGATCGCCACCTGGGCGAGTACGTCCGCCACCCGAAGCGGCACCGCGGCGAGGGACAGTTTCTCCTGTTCGGCGAGCATCCGAATCAGCCGCTGATCGTCCCCCTCGACCGCGCCCGGTGACGCTGTCGGTTGCCAGCAATAGGCGAGTGGCCGCTGCACCGGCGAGTCCATCCGCCCCGCCAGCACGGCGATCGCGGAGGAATCGAGGCCGCCCGAAAGATGCACGCCGATCCGATCGTCGGCGCCCACGGCATCCGCCACGGCGATGGCGAGTTGCGCTCGCAACGCCTCGTCATAATCGCTGCGCCGCCGGAAGCGCACGTCCGGCGCGTCATCGAGACTGGCGTAGCGGGTGATCGTACATCCGCTCGCATCCGCGACCAGCCGATGGGCCGGGGGCAGCAGCGCCACCCGCTGGCGCAGCGACGGACAGCGCGCAGCGTCGAACGGTCGCGACAGCCATGCGCTTGCCGCGACCGGATCGATGCCGGGCAGCGCGGGATGCCTTGCCAGCAGTCCTTCAAGGCTATCCGAGACGACCAGGCTGCTGCCGAAATGATCGTAGAACAGGGGTTTGATACCGATCGGATCGCGCGCGCCGAACAGCATCCGCTGATGCGAGTCCCAAATCAGGAAGGAGAAGTCGCCGGTCAGGTGGTACGGGCAGTCTATGCCCCATCGTCGCCACGCCGCACAGACCAGGGTGAAATCATCGGGCTTCGCGCGTCGATCAAGGCCGAGCTTTTCCGCAAGCTCTTCCCGCGCCATCAGCCGGATCGTACCTACGATACGGATCGTACCGCCGCCGCTGTCCAGTCGATCGACATCCATCCCCGACAGCCCATCGGGTGTGCCAAGCGCATCGAGCCGCGCGGCGACCGCAATTCCATGATGAGCGGAGACCTGCATAATGCCAATGCCGCTCAAAGATTGTGCGGGCACGCCCTAACATCGGCGCCGTGGCCAACGCCGTAGCGAGCCGATTCACTAATGGCAGCCCCCTAATGGCGGGGGGCGAATCAAGGATATCGCCCTACCGCCGTCGGACGCGCTTTCGGCGCGCCGCAGCGGAAACGCGGTTCAGGACAGGCTGTAAGACGCATCCTCGATATTGGTGGGGCCGCTAGCGCCGCCCCGCGTATAATCGACGATCGACGCTTCGGCGATTTCCGGGTCGGTCCATGGCAGTTTCTCGCCAGAGGGGGCGAGCGGCTGAGCCTTGGGCATCGAATCGTTCATCGGAACACTCCCGGATCGCTTTGACAAAGCAAAGACATGACAAATCTAACGAATAGTCAATAATCTCGCGGATCACATAGCGTCAAGTGGGCGGCAGCAGCGCCAAGCTCGCATCAGAACCATAGGTGAAGATGCGGTCTCAATCTTCGTCGCGTGATCCTGAAAGCCGGCAGACGCGCGGATCAGTCGATCCAGCCCTCGGCGAGCGCCAGCGTGGTATCGTCCCAGGCCGGAACCGCTTCTGGCCGCATCGGGACCATGAAACGCTTGCCGTCGGGCCTTTCGATCTCGATCACATCGCCCGCACCGAAATTCTCGACCGCAACGACGGTCCCGATCGCGGCGCCCGTGTCGGAGACGACGGCAAGGCCGATCAGGTCGGCATGATAATATTCGCCCTCTGCGAGCGGCGGGAGCGCGTTGCGGGGAACCCATAATTCGGTGCCGCGCAGTTTCTCCGCAGCTGTCCGGTCGGGGATTTCGGCGAAACGGGCGATGGCGCCGTTATTGCCGGGGCGCACCGATTTCAGTGTCAGCGCGCCATTGTTGAACGCGCGATGCGCTGACAGATTCTCCGCAAAGACCTTGAGGCGGACCTCGCCCGTCACGCCGTGCGCGCCGATAATGACGGCGAGCGTGACGGGGACATCTTCCCTCCCGCGTGCGGGAGGGGACGGAGGAGAGCGTGTCTCAGGCGGCATCGCGGGCGGACATGCCCTCCCCTATTGCCCCTCCCGCGCGCGCGGGAGGGTGAGGTGCTGGATCAGCCCTCGGCCTTTTCTTCGGCGGCGGGGGTTTCTTCGGCGGCCGCCTCGGGAGTCGCTTCCTCGACTGCCTCTGCGGCGACTTCGACCGTCTCGGCCTGCGCTTCCTCGGCTGCAGCCTCTTCGGCCGGAGCGGCTTCAGCGGCGGCCTTCGCCTCGGCGGCAGCTTCCTCAGCAGCCTTCAGCTTCTCGGCCTTCTCCTCGGCGCGCTCGGTCGCCTTCTCGCCCGGCTTGCCCTTGTTCGGGTTGTTCTTCGCGGCGCGCTCCTTGACGCCGGCGGCGTCGAGAAAGCGGGCGACGCGGTCGGTCGGCTGCGCACCGACGCTCAGCCAGTGCTTCGCACGATCGGCGTCGAGCTTGATGCGCTCGTCCGAATCCTTGGCGAGGAGCGGGTTATAGGTGCCGATCTTCTCGATGAACTTGCCGTCGCGGGGCGAACGCGCATCGGCGATGACGATACGATAATAAGGACGCTTCTTCGAACCGCCACGCGACAGACGCATGCTAAGAGCCATTGTGTACTTCCTTCTTTCTAACTCGTCACCCCAGCGAAAGCTGGGGCCTTTTGGTGGATGTCGGACCCTTCCCGCTTGAGACCCCGGCTTTCGCCGGGGTGACGGTCGGGGGTTCTACTTCTTCTTGTTCAATAACTTCGCCAGATCGGGCGGGATGTCGGCGCCGCCGGGCAGGCCGGGAAGCCCCCCGGGCCCGCCAAGCTTGCCCATCATGTCGCCCATTTGCGGACCGCCCAGCGCGTTGCCGAGACCGCCCATGCCGCCCTTTCCGAGCATCCCCAGCATCCCCTTGAGCCCACCCATCTTCTTGATGCGCTTCATCGCGGTGGACATTTCCTGGTGCATCTTGAGCAGCTTGTTCACGTCCTGAACATTGGTGCCGCTGCCCTTGGCGATCCGGATCTTGCGCTTGGCGTTGATCAGTTCGGGCTTGGCGCGCTCCTTGGGCGTCATCGACGTGATCATCGCGTCCATGCGGAGCAGGATGCGCTCGTCGACATTGCCGGAGGCCATCGCCGCCTGCGCCTTCTTCATGCCCGGGATCATGCCCGCGAGTGCGCCGAGCCCGCCCATCTTGCGCATTTGCGCGAGCTGGCTGCGCAGGTCGTTCATGTCGAACTGACCCTTGGCGAGCCGCGCCGCCATCTTTTCGGCGTCTTCCTGCTCGATCGCCTGCGCAGCCTTTTCGACCAGCGACACCACGTCGCCCATGCCGAGAATGCGGCCAGCGACACGCGAGGGGTGGAAGGGCTCGATCGCATCGAGCTTTTCGCCGATGCCCGCGAACTTGATCGGCTTTCCGGTGACCGCGCGCATCGACAGCGCCGCGCCGCCGCGCGCATCGCCGTCCATGCGGGTCAGCACCACGCCGGTCAGCGGCACCTGGTCGGAGAAGTTCTGCGCGACGTTGACTGCGTCCTGGCCGGTCAGCGAGTCGACGACGAGCAGGATTTCCTGCGGGGTCGCGATGTCGGCAACCGCCTTCATCTCGTCCATCAGCTGCTGGTCGACGTGGAGGCGGCCCGCCGTATCGAGCATCAGCACGTCGAAGCCCTGAAGCTTCGCGGCCTGGAGCGCGCGGCGGGCGATATCCACCGGTTGCTGCCCGGTGATCACCGGGAGGGTCGCGACCTCGGTCTGCGTGCCGAGCACGGCGAGCTGTTCCTGCGCGGCGGGGCGATTGACGTCGAGCGACGCCATCATCACCTTCTTGCCCTGCTTCTTGAGCAGGCGCGCGAGCTTGGCGGTGGTGGTGGTCTTGCCCGACCCCTGAAGGCCGACCATCATCACCACGGCAGGCGGGGTGACGTCGAGCTCCAGTTCGGCGGTATCCGGGCCGAGCATCTCGACCAGCGCGTCGTTGACGATCTTGACGACCTGCTGCCCCGGGGTGATCGAGCGGAGGACCTGCTGGCCCACCGCCTTTTCCGTGACGCCGTCGACGAAGCTGCGCGCGACCGGAAGCGCGACGTCAGCCTCGAGCAGCGCGATCCGCACTTCGCGCATCGCGGTCCGCACATCTGCCTCGGTCAGTGCGCCACGGCCCTTCAGACGGTCGAATACGCCGCCAAGCCGCTCGCTCAGACTGTCAAACACTTGCTTCTCCCATTGTCCTCAAGCCCGAAACGCATAAAACGCCGGCGGACGAAACCTCGTCAGCCAGCGTTGCCCGGAGGCATATGTCGTCGCGTTCCTGGGAACGGTCGGGCAGCGGCATAGCCGCGAATGCAGATAAGCGCAACCCCCCCCGGGTTTAACCCCCGGCTATGGCTTTAACGCCTTCTACACGGTCCGCATGGGATAACTGCCGCTCGAGCTTACAGGGGAGCAAATCCGGCATGTCGCTGGACATGGAAGACGACGACCGCGGCGCGTCCGCAGCGCGCGGATCGGATCTGATTACCGGAGCGATCAGTGTCGCCGCGATTCTGATGTTCGTCGGAACCGGCAGTTCGGTGCTGTCCAAGACGCTCCGCCACTATCTGGAGGGCGCGGCTCCCGCCGATCGCACGCTAGTGATCGCGCTGTTGCTCAACGTCGCGCTGATCCTGTTCGGTTGGCGTCGCCACCGGGGACTCAGCAATGAGGTGCGGATCCGCACTGCGGCGGAAGAGCGGGCGCAAATGCTCGCCAGCCGCGATCCGCTGACCGGCTTTCTCAACCGCCGCAGCCTTGCCGAAGAGGGCGCGGCGATGTTCGTGCGCGCGCAGAAGCGGCGCAAGGCGATGGCGATGCTCATCATCGACCTCGATCATTTCAAGACGATCAACGACATGCACGGCCATGCCGTCGGCGACGCGCTGCTGCGTGCGGCGGCGGGCGAGATCGCGAGCGCGATGCCGCCGATCGCGCTCACGGCGCGGCTGGGTGGCGACGAATTCGCCTGCGCCTTCCTGTTCGATCCGACCCAGCCCGACATGATCGAGCGGATCGCGGAGAAGATGGTCGCGCAGATGTCACAGCCGTTCGAGGCCGAAGGGCTGCGGCTGCACGTCAGCTGCTCGGTCGGAATCGCCCGTTCGGACTTCGACTGCCAGTCGATCGACGCACTGATGCGGTCGGCGGACATCGCCATGTATGCGGCCAAGAAATCCGGTCGCAACCGCTATGCCTGGTTCGATCATTCGATGGAACGCGAGCTTCAGACGCGCAACGAGCTGGAAAGCGGGCTGCGCACCGCGATCCCGCGCGGCGAGATCGTGCCCTATTTCGAACAGCAGATCGACCTGCAGACCGGCAAGCTCATCGGGTTCGAGGTGCTGGCGCGCTGGGAACACCCGACACGCGGCCTCGTCAGCCCCGAACTGTTCATCCCGATCGCCGAGGACACCGGCATGATCGCCGACATGTCGATGTCGCTGATGCAACAGGCGTTCACCAGCGCGCGCGACTGGGACCCATCGCTTACCCTGTCGGTCAACATCTCGCCCTTCCAGCTGCGCGACGCCTGGCTGGCGCAAAAGATCATCAAGGTGCTGACCGAGACCGGCTTCCCCGCGAGCCGTCTGGAAATCGAGATCACCGAAAGCGCATTGTTCGACAATCTCTCGCTCGCCCAGTCGATCGTCGGCAGCCTCAAGAATCAGGGTGCGCGGCTGGCGCTCGACGATTTCGGCACCGGCTATTCCTCGCTCGCCCATTTGCGCGCGCTTCCGTTCGACCGGATCAAGATCGACAAGAGCTTCATCATCTCGCTCAACGAAAGCGCCGATTCAGCCGCGATCGTCAACGCCATCGTCAGCCTGGGCGAAAGCCTCAACCTGCCGATCACCGCCGAGGGGGTCGAGGATGCCGCGATCGAAGCGCGGTTGAAAGCGCTGGGCTGCGCCAAGGCGCAGGGCTGGCATTATGGCAAGCCGCTGTCGGTCGCGAGCGCGCGCCGCCTGCTCGCCGAGCGGCGGTTGCTCGTCCAGCCTCCTGCTCCGTCGACCATCGAAACCGAACTGCCGGTACAGCAACAGCGTCGCGCGGGCTGACCCTATTCAATTCCTCCCCTGCCCCGCAGGGGAGGTGGCAGCGCAGCTGACGGAGGGGCCGCCCCGTAGAGGGCGGAATTTTGCCGAGCTGTACACGGCCGTCTGCGCGGCCGCCCCTCCACCACCGCCTGCGGCGGCGGTCCCCCTCCCCTGAGACAAGCTCAGGGGAGGAATTGATAGAAATCCCTACCAGCCCGCATCCGGGCGCTTGAGATACTCGCGCTCCTCTGGTGTCGAGTCGCGACCCAGCGCAGCGTTGCGGCTGGGGAAGCGGCCGAACTGCTCGATCACCACGGCGTGTTCCATCGCGAAGCGAAGGTTTTCCGGGCGGCCGAGCGCGGTGAATTTCTCCAGACTCATCCGCTGCGCCTCGGCATTCTCGGCGTGCATGAGCGGCATATAGAGGAATGCGGCGCGTTCCGGCGGCATGTCGCCATCCCATCCCTTGCCGATCGCCTCAAGGGTCAGCGCGATCGCGAGCGGATCGGCGGCATAAGCCAGGGGCGAGCCACGATGTATGTTGCGGCTGAACTGATCGAGCAGGATCACCGCCGCCAGCAGATTGTCCGGATCGTCGCGCCACCCCGCCGCACCGCTGGCGAGCACGACGTTCCGGGCATGGCCGAAGCGCCGCTCGATCTCCGCATCCAGCGCGTCGTCCTTGGCGAATTGCTGTTCGGGCTTCAGTTCGTCGAACCAGAAGTCCAGCACCGCCTTCGCGCATCCATGGACTTCGACCCCATGCGTCTCTAGATCGCCACCCATGTCTTCCTCCGTCGCCGCACCCGAGGTTATCAGCCTGGGCTGCAGGCTTAACCTTGCCGAAAGCGAAACGATCCGCGCGCTGCTTGGCTCCCGCGATGTGGTCGTGGTGAACAGCTGCGCGGTGACCAATGAAGCTGTACGCCAGACGCGCCAGGCGATCCGCCGCGCGCGCCGCTCCCGCCCCGGCGCGCAGCTGGTGGTAACAGGATGTGCGGCACAGATCGATCCCGCATCGTTCGGTGCGATGCCCGAAGTGGACCGGGTAATCGGCAATGCCGAAAAATTGCTGCCGCGATCCTGGATCGCCGACGACGCGGCGCTGGTGCAGGATATCATGGCCGTGCGCCAGACCGCCCCGCATCTGGCTGCCAGCTTTTCCGCACATGTCCGCGCCTTTGTCGAGGTGCAGAATGGATGCGACCATCGCTGTACCTTCTGCGCCATCCCCTTCGGACGCGGCAACAGCCGGTCGGTCCCGGCGGGCGCCGTGGTCGATCGGGTCCAGGCGCTGGTCGATGCGGGACATCGCGAGATTGTACTGACCGGGGTGGATCTCACCAGCTACGGCCCCGACCTGCCCGGCGCGCCGACGTTGGGGCAATTGGTCGAGCGGGTGTTGGCGCATACCGGCGTCGAGCGCCTGCGGCTGTCGTCGCTCGACGGAATCGAGATCGACGACCGGCTGTTCGCGCTGCTGGTCCAGGAAAACCGGCTACTGCCGCATGTTCATCTGTCGCTTCAGGCGGGGGACGACATGATCCTCAAACGGATGAAGCGGCGGCACAGCCGCGCGCAGTCGGTGGCGCTGGTCGAACGACTCAAGGCGGCGCGGCCGGAGATCGCGATCGGCGCTGACCTGATTGCCGGGTTTCCGACCGAAGATGAGGCGATGGCTGCCAACACGCTTGCGCTGATCGACGATTGCGACATCGTCCATGCGCATATCTTTCCCTACAGCCCGCGCGAGGGCACCCCGGCCGCTCGGATGCCGCAGGTGGCACCGGGCGTCGCAAAGGCGCGTGCGGCGGCGTTGCGCGATCGCGCAGCGGCGCGGCGGGCGGCGTGGCTGTGCGGGCTGGTCGGGACGACCCGGCAGGTGCTGGTCGAACGGCCCGGCGACCGCGGCCATGCGGAGAATTTCGCGGAGGTTCGAATAGCCCCCTCCCCGTTTGCGCCGAGCTTGTCGAAGCGCCTCCCAGACCGCAATGACATGCAAGCCCCTTCGACAAGCTCAGGGCAAATGGAGATTGGGACGATCGTGACCTTGAAAATAACCGGGGTTGAGAACGGCAGATTGATCGGAGAGCGCACATGAGCGGCCCAAGCTGGCGCGAGCGGCTGCTCGGCGGGTTCAAGAAGACGTCGGACCGGCTTGTCGGCAACCTTGCGGGCCTTGGTGCCGGGCGGCTCGACGATGCGACGCTCGACGAGATCGAGGAGGCGCTGATCGCCAGCGACCTGGGCCCCGCCACGGCGGCGCGCATCCGGGCGCGGCTGGCCGATGAGCAGGTCGAGCGCGGAATGGAGGAATTGGGCATCCGCCTCGTCGTCGCCGAGGAGATCGAAAAGGTGCTGGCCAAGGTCGCCAAGCCGCTGATCACCGACAAGGCGAGGCCGCAGGTGATGTTGGTGATCGGCGTCAACGGATCGGGCAAGACCACCACCATCGCCAAGCTCGCCGCGATCCTGAAGGATCAGGGCCTCAAGGTCATGGTCGCGGCGGGCGACACGTTCCGCGCCGCCGCGATCGGCCAGCTGCGCACCTGGGCCGAACGGATCGGGGTGCCGATCGTCGCGGGGGCCGAGGGCGGCGACGCGGCGGGGCTGGCGCATGAGGCATTGAAGCGCGCCGAAGCGGAGGGGATCGACCTGCTGATCGTCGACACGGCGGGCCGCTTGCAGAACAAGCGCGAGTTGATGGACGAGCTGGCGAAGATCCGTCGCGTGCTGGGCCGGATCGATCCGGAGGCGCCACACGACGTGTTGCTGGTGCTCGACGCCACCACCGGCCAGAATGCGCTCAACCAGATCGCGGTGTTCAAGGAGGTCGCCGGGGTCACCGGCATGGTGATGACCAAGCTGGACGGCACCGCGCGCGGCGGCGTGCTGGTCGCTGCGGCCGAGCAATATGGCCTGCCGATCCACGCGATCGGCGTCGGCGAGAAGGTCGACGATCTGCGCGGCTTCGATCCTAATGAAGTCGCACGGATTATCGCCGGGGTGGCGGCGTTCAACCGCGGCTAATCGCCTTTCGACAAGCCAGCGATGAATTGTAGAGTGAGTGCATGACCGAATCCCCGACGACAAAACCCGCCCCCTCCCCCGGCCTGCGTATGCTGATCGATTTCGGTCCGCTGGCGGTGTTTTTTGCGGTCAACAGCTTCATGGGCGGGCCGCAGCTCGCCCGGATGCTGGCGGCGACTGCGGCGTTCATGGTGGCAATCTTCCTCGCCATGGGGCTGTCGCTTTGGAAGACGAAACACATCTCGCCGATGCTGTGGATTTCCGGCGTGCTGGTGCTGGTGTTCGGCGGGCTGACCCTGTGGTTCCACAACGACACCTTCATCAAGGTGAAGCCGACGATCGTCTATTCGATGTTCGCGATTGTCCTGATCTATGGCCTGATCGCCAATAAGCCGTTGCTCCAGACGCTGCTCGAAAGCGCCTATCCCGGGCTGACCGCGCGCGGATGGCGGCTGCTGACGATTAACTGGGCGGTATTCTTCGTCGTGATGGCGGTGCTGAACGAGCTCGTCTGGCGCACCCAGAGCTGGGATTTCTGGGTCGCGTTCAAGCTATGGGGCGTGGTGCCGCTCACGCTGCTGTTCGCGATCGGCAATGTGCCGCTGCTGCTGCGCCATGGTCTCAAGACCGATGGCGAAATCGTCGACAAGGCGCTGCCGCCGGAGCAATGACGATTTTGACTCGCACAAAGACACGAAGCCACGAAGAGTGAAAGGCGAGTGAGCGAAGCTCTGGAACACATTGCTACAATCGCCGTCGATTGCGGCTTTCGGCTCCATGAGGAGCTGGGTCCTGGTTTGCTCGAGAGCGTGTATGAAGTTTGCCTCTTCGAGGCATTGCGTGAGCGCGGGCTATTCGTTGAGCGCCAAAAGGCGATTCCGATACGATACAAGGGCATCGCGCTTGCGGAGGGATTTCGCGCGGATTTGCTCGTCGAGAATTGTCTGCTGATCGAGCTTAAATCGACCGAAGCGCATGCCCCGGTCCACGCGAAGCAGGTCATCACCTATTTGCGCCTGCTGAATCTTCCGCTCGGCCTTCTGATGAATTTCGGTGCTCCCACCTTCAAACAAGGCGTGCGTCGGCTGGCGAACAACTACTTCCGCCCAAATCCCTGACATCTTCGTGCCTTTGTGTCTTTGTGCGACACAGGCTTTCTCAAAATCAAAACGGGCCGGAGTTTCCCCCGGCCCGCTTCGGCAATCTATGATCCGCTGGATCAGCCCGCCTGATCGGCGCGGCTGACGCCTTCGCCGTCGAGGTTAGCGGCGACGAAATCCCAGTCGATGATCTTGGTGATCGCTTCCAGATAGCCCGGGCGCGCATTGCGGTAATCGATGTAATAGGCGTGTTCCCAAACGTCGATCGTCAGCAGCGGCTTGTAATCATAGACGACGGGCGTGTCGGCGTCGTGGAGCGAGGTCACCTTGATCGCGTCGCCGTCGAGCACCAGCCAGCCCCAGCCGTTGGAGAAATGGCCGGTCGCCTCGGCGATCAGCTTCTTCACCAGCTCTTCCTTGGACCCGAAGCTCTTTTCGATCATCTCGGCCAGCTTGCCGGTCGGCTCCTTGGCGTCCGGCGTCAGGCCGAACCAGTAGAAGCTGTGATTCCAGATCTGCGCCGCGTTGTTGAACAGGCCCTTGTCGCCGGTTTCCTTGGCATGGCGGATCACCTCGACCAGCGACTTGCCCTCAAGCCCCTTGTCCGCAACGAAGCCGTTGGTTTTGTCGACATAGGCCTTGTGATGCTTGCCATAGTGGAAATCGAGCGTCTCGGCGGAGATCGTCGGGGCGAGCGCGTCCTTTGCATAGGGGAGCGTTGGAAGTTCGAAAGCCATGGGAATACCCTCCGTTTTCTGGCGATTGTTTCGGTTTCACGCCCGACTAACGCATGACGCCGAGCTTTGCCGCACGAATTTTTCTTGTGACGCGATCGAAACGTGCGATCAGCCGCCGGCGTTGAGCAGTTCGTGCCGTTTGAGCGCGTGGCGGAGCTGGTCGTAGCTGAGGCCCAGCGCCTCTGCCGTGGCACGCTGGTTGTAGCGATTGTCGGCGAGCGCGCGGCTGAGCAGTTCGCGTTCGAAGCGATTGACGCGGCTCTTGAAGTCGCCCGACAGATCATCCTCGCGCTGGGGCAGCGGACCGGGCTCCTCGGTGGTCAGTTGGACCGGAGCGGCGTTGCCAGGGATGCCATGCGGCATCGGCCGCGGGCGGTAGGGCGAGGCGAAGGGATCGATCTGGATCGCATCCACCGGTCCCGAGCGGTCCCAGCGATAGACCGCGCGTTCGACCACGTTGCGCAACTCGCGGACATTGCCGGGCCAGTCGTGATCGGTGAGCGCGTCGAGCGCGGTTGGTCCGAACCCCTCCCAGTCGCGTCCCAACTCGGATGACATGCGCCGCCCGAAAAATTCGGCGAGGACGAGGATGTCCCCGGCGCGCGCGCGCAGCGGGGGCAGCGTCACCACCTCGAACGACAGGCGGTCGAGCAGGTCGGCGCGGAACGTCCCCTGTGCGACGCGATCGGGAAGATGCTCGTTGGTCGCTGCGACGATGCGGACATCGACGCGCATCGGACGCGACGCGCCGATGCGGGTGATTTCGCCATATTCGACCGCGCGCAGCAATCGGTCCTGCGCCGCCATGCTGAGCGTGCCGAGTTCGTCGAGGAAGAGGGTTCCGCCATCCGCTTCCTCGAACCGACCCGGACGGCCCTTGGTCGCGCCGGTGAAGGATCCCGCCTCGTGGCCGAACAATTCCGCTTCGATCAGCGTCTCGGGCAATGCAGCGCAGTTCATGATGACCAGCGGCTGATCCCAGCGCGGCGACAGGCGGTGGAGGCGTTCTGCCACCAGTTCCTTGCCGGTCCCCCGCTCGCCGATCACCAGCACCGGGCGATCGAGCGCAGCGGCACGCGACGCGTGCTCGAGCGCGTCGAGAAACGCCCCCGACTGGCCGACGACATGGGTAGTCCGCTCCATGTGCGAACTCTTGGTATATTTCCCCAACACTTGGCAAGTGCCCAGTTTCAGCGAGCGACGCAAAATGCCGGGAAATCCTCGGAAATACGTCGTTTTTCGAGTTTGGCACGCTCCCTGCAATATCCTCGACAAGCCGTGAAGGGCGGCGATCCAAACGAGAATCAAGGGACGGAAACCATGTACAAGGTCACCAACAGCTTTCGCACCACGCTGGCAGCAATCGCCTGCACGCTGGTGGTGAGCACCACCTGCCTCGCCAGCGTAGTCGGCCCCGCCGCCACCGCGACGCAGGACGTGGTTACCGTCCGCGCCATCGCGTAAGCGATCCCGCCGGGCGGGTACCCCCTAGCCCGCCCGGCGGCACGAGTTTCAAGGAGCATGTTTGAGATGGGCATTTTCTCTCGCACCCGCGATATCATCGCCGCCAACGTCACCGACCTTCTCGACAAGGCGGAAGACCCGGCGAAGATGATCCGCATGATCATCCTCGAAATGGAGGAGACCCTGGTCGAAGTCCGCGCCAGCGCGGCCCGCACCATCGCCGACCAGAAGGAAATGCGCCGCCACATCGCGAAGCTGGAAAATCTTCAGGCGAGCTGGACCGAAAAGGCCGAGCTGGCGCTGAGCAAGAACCGCGAGGACCTGGCCAAGGCCGCACTGGTCGAGCGCCAGAAGGCATACGACATGTGCGACCAGCTGTCGGCGGAGATCGCGGTGCTCGACGATGCGCTGCGTGCGTCGGAAGAGGACATCTCCAAGCTCCAGACCAAGCTGCGCGATGCCCGCACTCGCCAGAACGCGATCATGACCCGGCTGGAAAGCGCGAATAACCGCGTCCGGCTGCGCGAGATGACCCATGGCTCAAAGGTCAATGAGGCGTTCAGCCGCTTCGACCTGCTCGAGCGCCGCGTCGATTTCGCCGAGGGTCGCGCCGACGCGCTGAGCCTTGGTGCGCCGAAAAAGACGCTGGAAGAGGAAATCTCCGAACTTCAGTCGGCCGAAAAGGTCGATGCCGAGCTGGCCGCGCTCAAGGCGCGCCTGAACAAGGAGGGCTGACGCGATGGAAGACGTTTTCCTGCCCATCGTCATCGTCGGTATGCTCTTCATCGGTATGCCCTGGGTAATCCTCCACTATGTAACGAAGTGGAAGCAGGCGAAGTCGCTCACCGGCGAGGACGAGAATCTTCTCGACGAGCTGCACTACACCGCACGCCGGCTTGAGGATCGCCTCCAGACCATCGAGCGGATCATCGCTGCCGACAATCCCGAATTCCGCCTGCGTGGCCCGGAACTGCCGCCGCTGCGCGAACTCACCGATTATGAACGCGAACGGAGGAACTGAGATGTCCGTCAGCCGCACGCAACTCTACCGTGACAAGGTCAAGGGCAAATGGCTCGGCGTCTGCGAGGGCCTGGGCGAATATACCGGCGTCGATCCGCTCTGGATCCGGCTCGGGTTCCTGGTCCTCTTCTTCGCGACCTTCCCGCTGATGTTCTTCGTCTATATCGGCCTCGCAATGGTCACCTCGCAGAAGCCGATCGGCCTCTATGGGAGCGATGAAGACGCGAAATTCTGGCAGGGCGTGCGGGCCAATCCGCGCCGCTCGACCCAGGAAGTCCGCTCCAAGCTGCGCGAGATCGACCGCCGCATGGCCGACATCGAAACCTTCTACACGAGCCGCAACACGCAGCTCGCCGACGAGATCGAGCGCCTGCGCTGAGCGCGCGCCGATCGACTGAACAGGGAGACACGACATGAACTGGGGTGGACCGGGCTTCGTCATCGCGATCATCGCGATCTCGACCTTCGGATGGCTCGCATCGACCTGGATCCGCGCCAAGCACGGATATCCGATCGAGAATGAATGGATGGGGATGACCGGCAAGGAAGATCCCCAGGCCGAACGCAAGATCGAGTTGCTGACCAACGAGAATGAGCGGCTGAACGGCCAGATCAGTCGGCTCGAGGAGCGGATCGCGGTGCTGGAACGCATCGCCACCGATCCCGCCGAGCGGACCGCCCGCGAAATCGACAGCCTGCGCTGAGACGAGGAACGAGAGACATGGAAAAGCTGCAATTCTTCAGCGCGCTGGCCCCGACGATCGCGATTGTCGGCGTGGCCGGGATGATCGGCTGGATGTTCACCACCTGGCTCCGCATCAAGAACGGCTATCCGCTCGACGGCGCTTGGGGCCAGGCGGTCTATCCGCAGAAGAATGAGGAACTGATCGAGCGGATCAAGCTGCTCAGCCAGGAGAATGCGCAGCTGCGCGCCGAGCTCGGTTCGGTCAAGGATCGCCTCGCCAATGTCGAGCGGATCGTGACCGACAGCAGCGTGGCGCTCGATCGCGAGATCGAATCGCTGCGGATCACGAAGAACTGAGGGGCTGACCGATGGGCGAAAAAGGCAGCGTGGTACTCGGCTTTTTCTTCATCGTGGTCGGCCTCCCCGTGATCCTGGGGATCGGTGCGGACATGTTCCGCCGCTGGCTGAAGCACAAGGAGAAGATGGCCGAGGCACTCAACAACCAGACCGCCGAAAAGGCCGCCCAATATGCGGCGCATACCGAGCGGCTGGAGCAGAGGGTGCGGGTACTGGAGCGGATCGCCACCGACAAAGGTGCCGATCTGGCCGACGAAATCGAACGGCTGCGCGACGACCGGCCGGTGAACTGAACCGAATTTGTGAGGGAGTGACTGCAATGTTGATCGGATTTTTCGCGGTGCTGGGCGTGATCGGCGCAATCGGCGTCACGATGACCGAAATGCGCGACCGCCCCGTCCGCCGCGCCGAGCGCCAGGCCCGCGAAGCGGCCCAGACGGCCGAATAAGCGACGGGCGGCTTAGCCTTCGTACGAGACGGAATGACAGGAGACAGGTGATGGGTTGGGCGGAAATGGTGGTCGGGATCGTCCTGGTCGTGACGATCGGCCAGATCGTCAGAGCCAAGATGGGAATCCGGCGCGATGGGCAAAGCGGCGATTATGTCGCGCACGACCCCGCCGCCAGCGCCGAAGCCCGTCGCCTGCAGGAAGAGGTGCGCACGCTCAAGGACCGCATCGCCGTTCTGGAGCGCGTGATTACCGACAATCATTCGAGCGTGAGCCTCGATCGCGAGATCGAAAAGCTGCGCGATGACCGCAACTGAACCCTGGCACGGCGCCGGAGGAGGATGTGATGAGCGACCCCAATTTCTACCTAGTCATGGCGACCGCGATGCTCGCCGGAATCGGCATGATCACCGCTGCGGGCCTTGCCGGATGGCGCGGCTGGCTCTCGCTCAAGCGCCAGGAGCTGAGCCTGACCCACCAGAGCGAAACTAGCCATGCCGCCCCCACCAATGCGGGCGCACGGATCGAGATCGCCGACCTCAAGGAACGGATCCGCAAGCTCGAGGCGATCGCCGCCGGCGTGGATCTCTAAACCGTTTGCGCGTCGGCCCCGGTTTGGGAGGACCAGCCAGCGCGTAACCGGGAGCGGCAGCTGCAGACGCCGCTCCCACCCTTCGCAAGCTCAGCCGATGACCCGGTGGCGCCGCAGAAAGGCGACCGCATCGGCAAGCAACCGGTCCTGAACGGCGGGATCGAATTTCCCATGCCCCCCGCCGGGAACCACATGCAGTTCCGAGGGAACCCCGGCGCGGTCGAGCGCTGCCTTCAGCATGGTCGAGGCTGCGAGCGGAACTACCGGATCGGCATCGCCATGAACGATGAAGGTCGGGGGCTGGCCCTCCCGGACGAGCGTGATCGGCGACATGCGCGCGGCCATCGCGGCACCCTGAGGCCCCTCCCCCACCCATTTGCCGATCGACGGGCTGCTCCATGTGCCAAGAGACTGCGCGCGCAAGTCGCTTGGGCCGTAAAGGTCGATGATCGCAGCGGCGCGCGGACCTGGCCCGCAGATATCAAGGCCGTCGGCAGGTCGTGCGAATCCAGCCATCAGGGCCAGGTGCGCGCCCGCCGACGTCCCCATAAGAACAATGCGGCGCGCATCCAGCCCCTCGCGCTCCGCAACCCGCGCGATCCAGGCCATCGCACAGCGCACGTCCTCAACCGCAGCGGGCGCCTTGGCCACGCCAGAGAGCCGATACTGCACGCTGACCACCGCAAATCCGGCCTCGACAAAGCGGCGGTGGCCCGTCCAGCCCTTTGGCCGCTCCCCCCGCGCCCATGCACCGCCATGCAGGACGATCAGCACCGGCGCGCGGCCCCCCTTGGCCGTCGCCGGCCGATGCAGGTCGAGATGGAGCGGGCCGGTCGGGCGTGTGGCATAGACGATATCGCGCTGCGTCTGCACGGTGGGGGCCTCGGCGCGAAGTCCGGCCACCGACGTACCGCCCGTCATGGCAAAAGAGAGGGCGAGGAACGCGGCGCGAAGGCTGGTAAAGAATGGCATCGAAGCTCCTCGTGCGGTTTGCAGGCATTCTGCCGCACCGCAACCAGTTCGCGCAAGCCGGGTGACGCGGGCGCCCGACCCCGCTAGAGGGCCGCGCATGGACACCCTTTCCGACCTCACCGAAGACTATGCGTTTCTCGACGCCGACGACCGCTATCGGCTGCTGATCGATCTGGGCAAGGCGCTGGAGCCGATGCCGGACGCGCTGAAGACCGATGCGACTTTGGTGCGCGGCTGTTCGGCGGCGGTGTGGGTCTATCCGACCGCGCGCGACGACGGGACGCTGCATTTCCTGGCGGACAGCAATGCCGCGATCACCAAGGGCATCATCGCGCTCGTCCTGCTGACGGTTCAGGATCGCTCCGCCGCCGATATCCTCGCCACCGACATCGAATCCGCGCTGGCACCGTTCGACCTTCGCAACCAGCTCAGCTCGAACCGGACGCAAGGCATCCCCAACATGATCGCGCTGATCCGCGCGACGGCAGAGCGCTACGCGGCCTAAGCACGGAACGCGGGCAGATGTATCGCGCAATCTGGCGCGGGCTTCCCGTCACTGCCGCCGCCCCCCGACGATCAGCTCGCAGTCGCCAACCTCGAAACGCTGGCTGAACCGAACCCGCCCGGCCTGAAACGCAACATGGCCGGGCGGGCGGCTTTACCTGCCGACAGTCGAAAAGGGGAGACGGCTCGGCAGGTGCCGCGCGAAGACCGGGTCGCTTCGCGCGGAGGGGCCTCAGGGCATCAGGACCGTGTCGACGACATGGATCACGCCGTTCTTCTGCATGACATCGGCGATGGTGATGTTGGACGTGCCGCCCTTCGCGTCGGTGACGATCCAGCCGGAGCCACGCTTGGACAGAGTAATTTGCTCGCCCTGCACGGTTTTGAGCATCAGCTTGCCGCCATTGGCCTTGGCCTGGGTCGCGATCTGGGTGGCCGTCATCGTGCCCGGGACGACGTGATAGGTGAGGACCGCAGTCAGCGTCCCCTTATTCTCGGGCTTGAGCAGCGTGTCGACCGTGCCGGCCGGGAGCTTGGCAAAGGCGGCGTTGGTCGGCGCAAAGACGGTGAACGGACCCGGCGACTTGAGCGTATCGACAAGCCCGGCGGCCTTGACTGCGGCGACCAGCGTGGTGTGATCCTTCGAATTCACGGCATTATCAACGATATCCTTGCTCGGATACATCGCTGCGCCACCGACCATCGGGTTCTGGCCTGCGACCGCAACGGTGCCGGTCACCGCCAGGGCAGCGCCGGCTAACGCCAGGGCGAAATGCGGGGTACGGAAGTTCATTCTTGTCCTCCTGCTTTTCGAAGCATTGCCCGATCGGTGCATCCGATCCGGGTTGCGCAGGAGATACGGCGCGGGATGCGCCGCGGATGTCAGATGCCGAAAATTTTTCCGGATGCGACCGGCGGCCCGCTCGGCGCGGCGTGCGGCGCGGTGGCGCGCGGCTCCATCGTGATCGCGAGCGTCGCGCCATCTTTCATCATCGCGCGATGGCCTTGGGCGACCGTAAGCCGTGTATCACCCGCCGACGCAATCAACCCAAGCGAGCGCGGCACGCCATCGTCGGGAATGACCCACAATTCGGGCGCAAGATCGCTTTCGCCCATGTCGTGCGCGACCAGCCGCAGCCCTGCACTTGCGGGATCGTAGCGCGCGAAGATCACCGGCCCCTCCCCCTCGCCGCGCAGCTCGGCCACGATCGCGGGTTGCGCCGCGACCTGCGCCGGCCCGGGTGGAGACACCGGACCAACGGCGGGACGCGGAAGCGCGAGCAGAACCGCCAGCGCGGCGGCAATTCCAGCCGCAGCGACTGCTCCCGCCTGCCAGCGGCGCAGTCGGCTGAGAGGCACGAGATCGGCAACAGCGGCAGGATGCTCGCGCGCGTCGATCGCGGCCTCGATCCGCTTCCACATGCCATCGGGAGCCGCCTCGTCCGGCGCGTCGAGCGCGATGGCGGCAAGACGTTCATGCCACGCCTCGACCTCCTCCGCGAAGGCGGGGTCGCTCAGCAGGCGCCGCCGGGCAGCGGCAAGCGCATCGCCGTCGAGCACGCCGAGCGCCAGTTCCGCGGCCAGCAGTTCACGGTCGCCGGGTGGGGGCACGGGGTCATCCATCGCCAAGGCACGCCCGCAACTGAAGGAGCCCGCGTCGGATCCACGTTTTCATCGTGCCAAGCGGCACACGCTCGCGCTCGGCGAGCTGTGGATAGGTAAGGCCACCGAAAAAGGCGGACCTGATCGCCCCGCTGACCTTGTCCTCCAGCCGGGCAAGGCAGTCGCGCATCCGCGCGCGCTCCTGCGCGTCCTCGATTTCGTGGTCCGCTGCCGGGCGTGCGTCGGCCACCTGTGCCGCCGCGTCGATCGACTCTACGGGACGCAGCGGACGCGCCCGGACACGATCGATCGCGGCGTTTCGCGCAATCGCGGCGAGCCATGTGATCGGACTGGCACGCGCGGGATCGAAACGCCCTGCCCGTTGCCAGACCTTAACATAGACTTCCTGCAACACGTCCTCCGCCTCTTCGCGCTCCCCACAGATACGGATGCAGATGCCGAACAGCTTCGCCGACGTCAGGGCATAGACCTCCGCGAGGGCGTCCCGGTCCCCCCGCGCAACGGCGGCCAGCGCTTCCACCAATCGGTGGCGGGCGGCCAGGGCTGAAGGGTCGGACGGCGTCACGCGCGCCAGTCTATAGGACCGGCGCAACCGCACAAGCACCCGGCGCTCAATCGAGCTCCAATTCCGCCGCGACCGCATCCAGATCGGCGCCCGCCGGAACCAGCAGCCATTCGCGGCTCGCGGCGCCATTCACCACGGTCACGGCACCACGCGGACAGACGCCCAGGCATTTGACATCGACGATCCCCGCCATGGCCTTGCGCCCCTTTTTGAGATGGAGATGCTTGCGCAGCGCCTTGCCGAGCGATTGCCTGCCCTTTGGCCCAAATCCGCCGTCGAGCTTTTTCGAGCATTTTGCGCAGACCAGCACCGCGCTGGACCAGTTGGAGCGGACGCGCGATTTCATCCGCGCCGGGTCAGTCGGGCCGCCACTGGCGCCGCTCCTCGGCTGCGCGCAATACCTCGTAAGAGGTCTGGATCGCCTGGAATCGCTTCGCCGCTTCGGCATCGCCCGGGCAGACATCGGGGTGATTTTCCTTGGCGAGGCGGCGCCAGGCCGCGCGTACCGCTTCGAACTCCGCATCGGGATCGAGCTTCAGCACGTCGAGCGCGCGCATCTCGTCGCGCGAACGGCTGCCATCGCCGGGTCCGGCCCATTCATTGTGGCGGCTTTCCGAAAAATCGCCCGCATCGCGCCGCTCCTGCGCCTCGCGCTCGGCGGCTTCCTCGGCCGTCAGCCCCTCAAAATAGTTCCAGTTGCGGTTATATTCCCCGGCATGGGTCTCACAAAAATACCAGCGTTCGGGGCTGTTGGGCGATTTGGGCGCAGGGCGATCGCCCGGCGCGTCGCAGCCATGGCGGTCGCACAGGCGCACCTTCACCGCCTCGCGCTCGGCGCCATAGGCGCGCCAGCGGGGGAAGCCCCAGTCCATTGATCGGGTCGAACGCGCCATGCGAGCGCAAATAGGCACGCATTCCGCCAAACGCCACCCCGCCATGATGTTTTCGCCCCGACGCTTGACGCCCCGCCCGCCCCCCGATAAAGGCGCCGCTTCCGCTCATACGGCCCCTTCGTCTAGCGGTCAGGACGTCGCCCTCTCACGGCGAAAACACGAGTTCGATTCTCGTAGGGGTCACCAGGCTGCCTTCCCAAGGCATCCCAGAACGTGCCTTAAACGGCTGTTTTCTGCGGTTTTTTGTGGTATAACCATCCCAGTCGGATCGGTGGAAGGCCACTCCATACCAACAATCTGATGGTATATCTGATGGCACGACGCCGGTCGCTTCGATGGAGATACCATCATGGCGTTGTCGGTTGTGGCGATCAAAACGGCCAAGAGTCGCGACAAGGCGTACAAGCTGAGCGATAGCGACGGGCTATACCTGCTGGTGACGCCTGCAGGCGGTCGCTACTGGCGAATGAACTACCGTCATCTGGGAAAGCAGAAGACCCTCGCTTTCGGCGTATGGCCCGAGACAGGGCTCGCCGAGGCGCGTGCGGAACGCGACGCGGCGCGCAAGGTTCTCGCGCGTGGCGATGATCCAGCCGAGCGAATCAAGCTCGATCGGATCGCAGCGGCAGTAGCGGCCTCGAACAGCTTTCAGGCTGTGGCCGACGAGTGGCTCTCCAAGGTCGAAAAGGAAGGGCGTTCACCCGTCACGATGAAGAAGCTACGCTGGCTGCTCGGCTTCATCAACGCGTCGATCGGCAAGCGCCCCATCGCCTCGATCTCCGCGCAGGAGCTTTTGCTGATGCTCCGCAAGATGGAAGGCAAAGGCCGCTACGAGACCGCCAAGCGCCTTCGCAGCACCTGTTCACAGGTGTTTCGGTACGCCATTGCGACGGCGCGAGCCGACCGGGATGTCGCAAGTGACCTGCGCGGCGCTCTGATCGTGCCGAAGCCAGTCCATCGCGCCGCCATCACGACGCCCCGAGAGGCTGGCGCGCTGCTGCGTTCGATCGAAGCGTTTACGGACAGTGCCAACGTCCACGCAGCTTTACGGCTGCTGCCGCACGTCTTTGTCCGCCCCGGTGAACTGCGCTTCGCCGAATGGGCGGATATCGACCTCGACAAGGCCGATCTGGACCATCCGGCGCACAAGACGAAGATGCGGCGCGCTCATAGCGTCCCCCTTTCCCGCCAGTCACTCGCGATCCTCCGCTCGATCGAGCACGAAGAGGACTACAGCGGCTTTCTGTTTCCCTCACGTACCTCGGTCGATCGACCCATGTCGGAGAACACGATCAACGCCGCCCTGCGCCGGATGGGCTATGCTCAAGACCAGATGACCGGGCACGGGTTCCGGGCGATGGCGGCAACCCTACTCAATGAAATGGGCCTGTGGCACGCTGACGCGATCGAGCGACAGCTCGCCCACTGCGACAACAACGCGGTTCGCCGCGCCTACACCCGCGGCGAGTATTGGGGCGAACGCGTGCGCATGATGCAGCACTGGTCAGACCACCTCGATTTCCTGCGCGACGGCGCGACCGTGCTCAAGGGTAAATTTGGGAAGGCCGAAGGGGCACAATGAGCGGTTAATGGCGGCTGGAACTGGGCCGGCTGCCGAAGGTCGGCTTCGCATTCGTGGAAGGTCGAAATCGGACGTTGGCCACGCCCACGCTGCAACAAATGGGCAATAGAGTTGCGGAAATAAATTCTCGATGTGGCGGGCCGCGCCTTCCCGCTAAACCTTCCGCTTCACAGTGTGGGATGCTTTGGATAGGCTCGGTTCATGCGCTTGGATTCAATCTACATCAGAAACTTCCGACTTCTTCGCCGTGTCTCGTTGGATTTGACCGCTGACCTTCCGACAACTGTGCTCGTCGGGCCGAACAACAGCGGCAAGACCTCCGTCATGGATGCTTTGCGATTGTTCGCAGGATCGGACACTGACACCAAACGCATCTCGCTGCATGACCTTTCGCAAACCCGATTGAAGGTTTTCAAATCAATAGAAGCACGTCTCTCGAAGCTCGCCGAGACCGAGCAGAAAATTGAGGTACTGCGGCGCTTCGCTCCTCGAATGAGGCTCGACCTCTTTTTCAGCTACGGCGAGGACGTGGCTGATCTGGTCGTCGCTACTGACCTGCTGATGAGCCTTGATCCGAGCAGCAACCGGGTCCGGGTCCGCATCGAGTACGGGCTTGAGAACGCCAAGGCGTTGCTCGCCGACTTCGAAGCACGTCACCGCAAGGACGATACGCTCTGCGACTTCCTGAACGATCGTTACAGGGACTACTTCGGACGGACATTCTACAGGGTCTCGGAAAAGGGCGACGAAGCCGAAGCGCTGAAAGATGGGGGCGTTCTGAAGCGGCTTCTCCGCATCGATATCATCCCAGCGCAGCGGCATGTCGATGATGATGAATCCCGGCAGGCTGCAAAACTCTCGCGTCTGCTGCACGATCATTACACCCGCTACTACAAGGTCGGCGACGCCGAGGGATTCAATGCGGTCGAAGATGCGCTCAGAGATAGCGCGACCGGGCTCACCAAGGTTTACGAAGGAGCCTTCGAGCGCCTGAACAAACGGTTGAAGGGCTACGGCTACCCGCCAGGGCAGACCACGCCTGACCTGCGCATCCGCGCCGAGTTCAGCTCTCAGGCAATTTATCAGGATCATACGCGCGTCTATTACGCTAGTGAGCACAAGACGGCCGAAGGCCCAGTGGAAGAGCTGATCCTGCCAGAGAAATACAACGGCCTTGGCTACAAGAACCTGATTTTCATGGTGCTCCAACTTGAGTCATTTCTCGCGGCCGTCGAAGCGTCAGCGGTTGATCGGCCGCGCGTGCACGTCATTGTGGTGGAGGAGCCCGAGGCACACCTGCATCCTCAAATGCAGTATGTGTTCATCAACGAAATCTCGAAGAGTCTCGAAGTGGCCGAAGGCGTGGTCGCGCAGGTGATCCTATCGACCCATTCGTCGCACATCATCGCCAATTCCGGGTTCGATCCTGTTCGCTACTTCCGTCGGAGCGGGCGCGACGTGTCCATTCGTGACCTGTCAAAGCTGACCGTTCCCACGCCGGGCGTGCTGGACTTCTTGCGGCGCTACATCAAGCTCACCCATTGCGACCTATTTTTCGCAGACAAGGCAGTGTTTGTGGAGGGGCAGGTGGAGCGGCTGCTTATCCCCGCCATGATCGAGGAATGCGCGAACGCGGAGGGATGCACGGGTTTCGCGAGCCAGTACATCAGCATTTCCGAAGTAGGGGGCGCATACGCGCACAAGTTCAAGCCGATCATTGACTTCCTTGGCGTGCCGACGCTCGTCATCACCGATATGGATTCCGTGGACGCGGCCGGGGAGAAATGCCCGGTGGGCGATGGGGCCAACAAGCGCACCAGCAACGCATGCCTGAAGACATGGCTTCCCGCCAAAGAACAAATAGCGGATTTGCTCGCTTGCGATGATGCGGCCAAGATCCACGGACGCATCCGCGTCGCGTTTCAGGTAGCGGAAGGCGGCAATTGCGGGCGCTCCTTTGAGGAGGCGTTTGTTTATGCGAACGCCGATTGGCTGACCGCCAATCATGCACAGCTTCCCGCGACCGGCCCCGCGATCGCAAAGGCCACGACCAACGGCATTGCCGCAGGAGCGTGGGATCTTGCTTCAAAGCTCGGCAAGGTGGATTTCGCGCTCGACCTGATCGGCAAGCCCGGCTGGAAAGCACCTAAGTACATTCGCGATGGGCTTGAATGGCTCGCAAAAGAAGGCATCGGCTCATGACGGAGGCCGACGCAAAGATTCTGGAGTGCCTTCAAAACGGAACTAGCTTCTTGCTCGACGCAGCCGCCGGCTCGGGAAAGACTTCGTCGTTGATTCGCGCGCTCGGCCACATTCGGGGCTCGCCGCGGGCGAAGCTCATTCAAAACGCTCAGCGAGTCGCCTGCATAACCTACACTAATGTCGCAAAAGAAGAGATAATCGAGCGAACCGAGAACGACGTGATCTTTGAGGTTTCGACCATTCACGATTTTCTCTGGCGGGAGATCAAAGGGTTTCAGCGAGAACTAAAAGCCGGCCTCATCACCCTCAATGATGAACTTAAAGCTACTAGTCGCCGCAAGCAGGATGCGGTGGAGTTGGAGGAGGCGCTGAAGACCGTTTGCGAGATTTCGTATTCGGACCGAGGCGCAAATTTCCTCGAAGGCCGCATCTTTCATGACGACTTGATCGAGCTGGCTCACGTTATCTTCCGAACCTATCCAATGATGTCGAAGCTCGTCGCAGCGCGCTACCCATTCATTTTCGTGGACGAGTACCAAGACACGCATCCCCGCGTGGTCGAGATACTCATGAACCACGTCGCCAAGGCCGCGACACCGCCTGTCATCGGCTTCTTCGGAGACAAGATGCAGAGCATCTACCCCGATGTGATTGGTGAAATGCCAGCCGCCTACGAGGCCGGGCTGGAGACGATCAAAAAAGAAGAGAATTACCGCTGCTCCGAGGCGGTGATCGCGGTGCTCAACCGAATGCGCACGGATATCCAGCAAGTCCCCGCCGGTGAAAACGTCCGAGGCGCGGCGGTTTACGTCGATATGTCAGTTGCTGCAGCAGACGTGGACGTAACGGCAAGCGCCGTGCAGGCCATCAGAGAAAAGTTCGGGCTGGACCTGACAGGCGAAACCAAGTTCCTTTTCCTAACTCACCGACTAATTGCTCGGAAGGCACGCTATGAGGCTCTATGGACCGCCTACAACGAGCGCGGCGGCTTTGCCCGTGAGCGGTTTCAGTCGGGTGAGGATACTATCGCGGCATTTTTCCTCGATCAGCTTGAGCCGCTGATGGGCACTTGGCGAGACGGCAAGGTCGGTAAAGCCATCTCACTGATCGGTACGAAGAACACGTCCTTATCCGGGAGCCAAGAGAAGGCGCGCGTCAGCGCAGTCCTTAACGAGCTTGCGGCGCTCGTCGATACTGGTGCAACGATCGGGGAAGTTCTTCGCAAAGCCAAGGAAGTGATCCCGCTGCCAGACGATTTGGAAACGGCGCTCAACCCACCGCCGCCGCCCGAGGAGGCGGATTCCTCGGAAGCGCGCTTCCTCGTGTTTCTCGCAAAGCTTGTAGAAATCCCCTATCCTGAAGTCTCAAACTATCGTGCGGTATTCGAGGAGAATCTGCCCTACTCCACTAAGCATGGCGTCAAGGGGGATGAGTTTGAAAACGTAATCGTCATCCTGGACGACCCCGGCGCCAATTGGAATCAGTACTCGTTCGGCAAGCTGTTGTCGGGTGTGGACAACAGCGAGTCCCGGCTGAAGCGGACGCAGAACCTTTTCTACGTTTGCTGCTCACGAGCGCGGGTAAACCTGGCGGTGGTCAACCTCGCCCCAACGGAGGGTGCGGCGGCGAATATAAAGACACTATTCGGCGAGGCGTTCGTCGCTACCGCTTAGCCGGTCAAGCTCATTCAAATTACTGAATTTATTGCACGGTCGCACGTAGCGCAACGGAGGTCCGCTTTCAGGAGGCGCCGATGTCGCGCTGAATGGCCGAGAATAGGGCGCGTAGCCGTCCGGCCGCTTCCGACCGAGTCTCCGCCGTTCAATCTAATGCCGCGACTTCGTAGGAGTGATCGTTCAGGTTGCAGCAACCGCGCTACGCATTATGGTGGTCGCATGAAGTTCATCGCTCTCAATCGCGCGTCCGCCTTCCCGCTGATCTAAGCGGGCCGGTTTCGGCTCACTCGGCGGGTTTGCCGCCCGATGACCCACGCCTTTTTGAGAGACTTTATGCGAAACCAATCAGATCCTGCGCTCAGCGCAGATGAGATCGCCTCGTTCGTGCGCGACGGCTTCGTCCGTATCGATGGGGCCTTTAGCGAGCATGTCGCGGAGCAGGCCCGCGCCATCCTGTGGGAAGCCACGGGCTGCGACCCCGATGATCGTGCATCATGGACCCGGCCGGTCGTGCGCCTGGACCAATTCAGCCAAGCCCCATTTCAGGAAGCAGCAAATACGCCGATGCTGTGCGAGGCATTCGATCAGCTTGTTGGTGCTGGCCGCTGGTATCCGCGCGATAGGCTTGGAACCTTTCCAGTACGCTTCCCCGCCGAAGAAGCGAGCGGCGACGATGGTTGGCATATCGATGTGAGTTTCGGCTACGAGCACCCAGAGTTCATGGAGTGGCGCGCCAATGTCAGCAGCAAGGGACGAGCCTTGCTGATGCTGTTCCTATTTTCGGATGTCGGCATCGATGATGCACCAACCCGCATTCGTGTCGGCTCGCATGCCGACATCGCAAGGCAACTCGCCCCGGCAGGCGAGGTTGGCCTGACGCTTCGCGAGCTTGCCGCTGACGGATTTGCCGGCTCGGCGCACCGGCCGGAGGCATTAGCTCTGGGCAAGGCCGGCACGGTGTATTTGTGCCATCCTTTTCTGGTGCACGCCGCCCAACGGCATCGTGGAACAGCGCCGCGGTTCATGGCTCAACCGCCCCTGTTGCCGCGCGAGCCCATCTCTCTGTGTCGGCACGACGGGGACTATTCTCCAGTCGAACAGGCGATCCTCAACGCGATCTCGCGCCCGTAGGGGGTCTGATCGGCCCGTCTGCCTCAAGCTCGCGAGGGCGACAAGCGGACGGGCTGCAGACCACCCATTAGCTGCCGGCTACCGCCGCCCCAGCCGACGGCAGCTTTCGGGATCATCAGCCATCCGGCTAAATGACCGCAGTTGGGGCGCTTTGCCGACTGGCTGGTTCTGGCGATAGCAGACGGGCCGCTCATGGGCCGTCAGCTGACTGTCCGGTTACGACATCGCAGGGGCCTGAATCCGACATAGCGACGCTACAAGTGACCGCCTCGTCTCAGAACTCGGAGCGTCTGCGCCTGGCAAATGAAAGACCCGTTACCGAATTTCCGGTGCTGATTCGGAGCGCGGCAAGGCCGATCGTTGGCTTTCGCGGTAACACCTCGGGCTATGGTGTCGGATGGGTGGAAGCGGTTCGGCGCCTTGTCGAAGGCCCCCAGCGGCGCATCGTTTGAGATGATTGCTTCAAGCTGAGTATCGTTTAACGGAACCGTGAACTGGACGCCCAAACGGTGGCCTTTTGTCCAAGCAACGCGCGCTATGCGTTCCGATCCATCAAAAAATCAGGCGAATAAGGCCGGACGCGTGCGGCAAAGCTTCGCAGTGCAGCAGCGCGCCTCCGTTCGACATGTTAAATGCGTGGGCGCGGCTTATCTTCGCCCCCACTGCGACCTTCACCGGCCTAAAGATTTTGATGCGCGGATGTCGCCGCTTTGCTGGTGATCCGACGGTCCTAAGAAGCCCCAGTGTGCCGATCCTGAATCGGTGGCTGGCCCTGAAGTTCCGCGGATTGAAACTTAACGGCTTGCTAAGCATGATTACGGGCAAGCAGCAGGTCGCCTGAGCGCTCGACGGCCGTCCAATTGCCAACACGCAGCCTCGCCTGCGAGCCAATTGGGAACAGGATACCGCAGAGCAAAGTGAGAGCGGCAGAACCAACCCAGGATTCGCTGCGAAGAGCCCCCTAAATGAGGTTTGCTGTCCCCGGCCACTTTACGGTAGCAGCGCTGGGATGTTCACTCAGACCAGTTTGGGCAGTCGCAAGAGCGACGAACGGGAGCTCATTGGTTCCATTCGGCTGTCGCCGATCGCCTCGATCGTCACCAATCCAAGGATCGATGACAATCCGATCATCGCGGCTAACCGGCAGTTCGAGATGCTCACCGGCTATTCGGAAAGCGAACTGATTGGTCGCAACTGCCGCATTCTTGCCGGGCCTGACACTGAACCTTCGCAGTCTGCTGCGCTTCGCCAAGCTGTCGCAACGGCCTCACCGCTCGTAACCGAGCTCATCAACTACCGGAAAGACGGCAGCCAGTTTCTGAACGCCGTCATGGTCGCGCCGGTTTTCGATAATGAAGGCGGACTAGCATATTTCGTCGGCAGCCAGATGGAGGTCACTCCTGGCGAGGGCGCGAAGCTCCGCTTATCGGCTGCGGCTCGAATCGATCAGCTTACCAAACAGCAGCAGGCCGTTCTACGCCTGATGGCACGCGGATTACGCAACCGACAGATCGGGGAGCAGCTCGGAGTGACCGAGAAGACGATCAAAATGCATCGCGGCGCATTGGTGAAGCGCTTGAACGTATCCAGCGCCGCTGAAGCCATGAGGCTCGCAATCGAAGCCGGATTTTAATTGGGCGCGTTATAGCCTTTCGCACGAAGCGCGATTCCTGTTGCACGAAGAGTGTGGCGCACTATGGACTTTAGTCCATAGTTGCGGGCCGGGGGGCTAGTACAGGATCGAGCCTTGACCACTGCCGATAGGTACAAGCAGCCTCCAGCCGAGGTGTTCCAGCTGCTCGTCGATGCTGTGACGGATTATGCGCTTTACATGCTCAATGCCGAGGGTCGAATCGTGACCTGGAATACGGGTGCCGAACGCTTCAAGGGGTATTCGGCCGACGAGATCATCGGTGAGCACTTCTCCCGGTTTTTCTCACCGGAGGATCAAGCGGCGGGCGTGCCCGCTCGTGCCCTGAACGCAGCCGCGCACGAAGGGCGATTTGAAGCCGAAGGGTGGCGGGTCAGGAAGGATGGCAGCCGTTTTTGGGCGCACGCCATTCTAGACGCGATTTACGGTGACGATGGTTCGCTCAAGGGCTTTGCGAAGATCACGCGCGACATCACCGAGAAGCGGCGCCTCGAGCAGGCCACCTATGAAAGTGCGCTTCAACTCAAGATGCTCGTCGAGGGGGTGCGCGACTACGCCATCTACATGCTCGACCCGCGCGGCCAGATCACGAGCTGGAACTCGGGCGCGCAAGCGATCAAGGGCTATGAGGAACAAGAGGTGCTCGGGCAGCACTTCTCCCTCTTTTACACCGAGGAAGATCGCGCCCGCGACATGCCAACCGTCGCGCTCGAAAGTTCGCTGCGCGACGGCAAATTCGAGGCAGAGGCTCAGCGGGTCCGCAAGAATGGCTCGCTATTCTGGGCCCACGTCGTGATTGACCCAATTTTCAATCAAGTCGGCGAGCACGTCGGCTTTGCGAAGATCACGCGCGACATAACCGAGAGGAAGCAAGCGGAGCAGGAGCTGCGTCATACCCAGGAGGCACTGCTTCAGTCTCAGAAGCTCCAGGCCCTCGGCGAGCTGGCGGGTGGCATCGCGCACGACTTTAACAATCTGATGACAGTGATGCGCGGCTCGGCGGACTTCCTGTTAAGGCAACCGGATCTGCCGCTCGAGAAGCGCAACCGCTATCTGAGCATCATGCTGGAAACTTCCGAGCGGGCGACGAGCCTAACCTCGCAGCTACTCGCGTTCGCCCGCCGACAGCCGCTCGAGCCTGAAGTTATCGACTTGAGCGTCCGACTCGATGCCGTGGGAGAGATGCTGCAACGGACGCTTGGGAGCCTCTACGGCCTTAAGTTTGATTTAGCTCCGGGATTATGGCCGGTTGAGATCGATCCTGCCGGGCTTGAGGCAGCTTTGCTGAACGCGGTCGTAAATGCTCGCGATGCTATGCCAAACGGCGGGCGGATCACGATCTCCACTGCTAATTCGACGCGAGAACAGGGCGATGGTGTTCTATTGTCGATTCGGGATACCGGCGAAGGTATTCCACCCGAGACGCTCCAGCGCGTGTTCGAGCCCTTCTTCACCACAAAGCCGACGGGGAAAGGCACAGGCCTGGGCCTCTCGCAAATTCATGGCTATGCTGTGCAGTCGGGCGGATCGGCTCGTATTGAATCGGAAGTCGGCAAGGGCACGCTGGTGGAGCTGTGGTTGCCGCGAACCCACAAGCAGCGGCAGGTCGACCGAGCGTCTGCGCGTCACGCCGGGCTGCCGCCAGGGCTAAGGGTCCTTCTGGTGGAAGACAGCGAACATGTTCGCTACTTTGCGCGCCAGCTGCTTGAGGATCTCGGTTGCAAGGTGGTCGAGGCATCGGATGGGCAGGACGCGCTGCTGGTGCTCCAAGAGCGTGAGTTCGACCTCGTGTTTTCAGACATCGTCATGCCCGGCAGGAGCGGGCTTGAGCTGGCCACTCAGATCAGGCTGTCCCACGCCGAACTCCCCGTTCTGCTCGCCAGCGGCTACAGCAGCAAACAGTTCATTCCCATCAATGAGCGCAAGTTTCCGATATTGCGCAAGCCATACAAGCTTGAAACGCTGGCCGCCGGCATCAATCAGCTGATCGGCGCGCCGGAAGAGGCGTGACGTCACAAGCAAGTCGAATTTATTCGCTGGCGTTACCCCTCGGCTGACCATTGCGTGAGGCCTGCGCCTCCTGCAAGGCTCGGGCAAGGTCGTCGGCCGCATATGGCTTTTGCAGCAGGGGGAACCCGTGCCGACCCTCCTCGACCAAGACATGGCTATATCCGCTGGTAAGAACGACCGGTATGCTTGGGAACCGCTCCCTGACGAGCTTGCCGAACTCAATTCCGCTCATTCCGGGCATCACGACGTCGCTGAAGATGACGTCGAACGCGGGATCAGCCGAGAGCTTCTGGAGGGCGGCACTGGCATTTTCAGCGAGTTCAGCCTGAAAGCCGAGGTCGTGCAGAAGCGCGAGGGCGAAGCTTCGCACGTCCGCATTGTCTTCGACCACTAATATCCGACCGCCCGTCCGTACCGGCTCCACGCTGCAGCGCTCGGTCGCGTCGCGAGGCCCTTCATCGTGCGCTGGTAGTAGTAGCTGGAACTTGGTTCCGTCGCCGACCCGACTCTCCACCTTGATTTCACCACCGGATTGTTTGATGAATCCATAGACTTGACTGAGGCCCAGTCCGGTGCCTTTGCCGACGTCCTTGGTCGTGAAGAATGGTTCGAAGATCCGGTCGATCATGTCGGGCTCTATTCCGTGCCCGGTGTCCGCCACCTCAACGCAGATGAAGGCGGGGTCGTCCTCTGTCAGCCGCCGGATTGTGATCGTAAGCTCACCCTCGCCGTCCATCGCGTCCCGGGCGTTGATCGCCATGTTTACGAGCGCCGTCTCAAACTGCGCAATATCCGCTTCCAGGAAACAGTCCGGGCACTCGCCGTGGATCGTTAGGGTTATCCTTGAGCCCAGCACGCTCCTTAGCATCTCGGCGATGGCCGTGATGCGCTGCTCGGCATCGAAGACCTCGGGGCGAAGTGCCTGACGACGTGCGAAAGCCAGCAATTGCCCCGTGAGGCGGGTCGCTCGATCTGCGGTCTGCGAAATCGCATCGATGTAACGACGCTTCTTCTCGTCGCTTAGGCCGTTGCGCCTGAGAACGTCCGCCGAGCCGCGGATCACCGTCAACAAGTTGTTAAAGTCGTGAGCTATGCCGCCGGTCAGCTGACCGATCGCCTCCATTTTCTGGCTTTGGCGAAGCGCGTCGTTGGCGATCTCCAGCTCTCGCGTTCGCTCGGCCACTCGCTTCTGCAGATCATGCTGGGCGCGCCGGGCGGCTTCGAAGAGGCGGGCATTATCGATCGCGATCGCCGCCTGGCCAGCGAGTCCGAGAAGCAGCCGCTCCGACTCCTCACCAAACACGCCAGAATCCGGGTGCCCGAAGAAGAGGCCACCGATCACCTCCCCAGAACGGGATGTTACAGGGACGGCAAGGTAACTGCGCACGGGGAGATGCCCTTGCGGCATTCCATGGTGCGGCGCATTTCTGCCGTAGCGTGGATCCTGAGTTATGTCGTGGGAGCGAACCACACCTTCACCTTTGAAGGTGGGCGCGAAGACCTCGGTTGCCCGGGGGTGTCCAAAGCCGTCGAAGTCGGCTCGTTCCGCGCCAGACAAGGAATAGAGCAGAAAACTTTCGCCGGCTTCGTTGGCCACATTGTAGAAGAACGAGCCAAATTTGGCACCGGTCAGCTGGACACCTGCCTCCGTCACGGTCTGGACGATGCGCTCCAGATCAAGCTCGGCGGCGAGCGTTTGACCCGTCCGGTTGAGGACCTCGAACCGTGCCTGCTCCGCCCTTTCCTGCTCGACATTCCGAGCTTCGATGACCGTGCCGACCGGCACGCCCTGCTCGTCCAGCAATGGGCTGGCCGTAAACGCGACAGGGTAGAAGCTACCATCG